>JBILLO010000071.1:0-9421 GCA_044376035.1 Sphingorhabdus sp. | reverse complement strand
ACACCGTCACCCTGAACTTGGTTCAGGGTCTATTTTGCCTTTCAAAATCCGGGTTGGCTGCGCGATGGATGCTGAACCAAGCTCAGCATGACGATTTAAAGGGAATTACCGCGATATGTTAAATAGCGATACTGTGGCGTTCGTGCCTTATTCCGGCTATCAAAACCCCCTAACCCACCGACACATCATTCATGCCCCTCAACACCCTCCTCACCCTCCCCAACGCGCTTGACCTGTTTGCGTTGGTCAACCTGTGGACGTTCATGCTGTTCGGCTTTGACAAAATCCGCGCCGAGGATGGTTCTTGGCGCGTGTCCGAGGGGACGTTGCTGGCGTGGGCGTTTTTTGGGGGGACCATCGGCGCATATGCTGGCCGCGCTGTATTCCGGCACAAGACGCGCAAGCAGCCCTTTTCCAGCCACCTCCACCAGACCGCGATACTGCACGTCTTTGCCGCGGCGCTGGCGGGGGGCTGGATGCTGGCGGGCGCGTTATGACGTGATAGCTGCCCCAGTTCCCCCTTCCCCGCCCGCGCGTTTCATGCGACATCTCCACCTATGATCGTTCAACTTGCCGTTTCGACCGTCATGGTGCTGCTCACGGTGATTATCCATGGTGGCGGGCTTGCCATTCTTGGGCGGATGTTGCGCGGTGAGGTGCATGCCGAGCGCGCGCATCATGTGCCGGGGCTTTCGTTGCGGACGATGGCTTTTACGCTGGCGTTGGTGCTCGCGCTGTTTGTGCTGCATGGCGTCGAAATCTGGCTCTATGCCTTTTTATATGAAGGCATTGGCGCGGTCGCGAATCTCGAAACGGCGGTGTATTTTTCAACGATAAGCTATGCCGGCATTGGCTTTGACGACCGTTATATTGTGCCCGAATGGCGGCTTATCGCGGCGATTGAGGGAATTAATGGCCTGCTGCTGCTTGGGTGGTCAACGGCGTTTTTTGTAACGATTGTCGCGCGTCTGGGTCGGCAATAGGGGCGGGTCAGCACCAGCTGCGCCGACCGCCTTCATAATAACGGGCGAGCCCTTCGTCGACCAATATATCGCCCAGGCTTTCCCCGCCGCGCGTCAGGATGCGCAGTTTGCGGCCATAACGATCTTCATCGCGGTTTATGCTTTGCAGGGTGAACGGACCGGCATTGACAAGTTGGTGCAGCCGCCGCGTTGCTGCCGCGCCGCGCTCCGCCTCCGCCGCGCAACGCGGTTGATGGGTTTCAGGGGTATCGATATCGGCGATGCGGATCTTGCTGCCGCGATACCAAATCGTGTCGCCATCCACGACGCAGTTTGTGCCCCCGCCGCTTTTGCAGAGGCCAAATGCGGCGGTTTCGGCATCGGTGACGCTAGCGGCAAAGGCAGCGACGCCGCCTACCGAGGCCGCGCCAGACAGCGTCCAGACGCCCCAAAAAACGGCAGCAGACAGCATCGCGTTAAGCGGAAGAAATCGGTTCATACCTGCACTGGACCTTTGCGTATGACAGCAGGGCCCGCACGCCGGGGTGTTACGCATGGCTTCGTAAACACCGCCAACCTTCGGACACTGCCGCCGGATGATACCATATTTTACATGTTAGGCTAATATTTGATGCTGATCGCGCATGATCATGTCGAATTTGGACCCGTCGGGTTGCCAATTTCCTTGCACAAAAAAACCGCCGGGGTTCGCCCGGCGGTTATGTTCTAAGGCTTAGGCAGATGCCATTGCCAAAGGATTAGATGTGCCGACGGATTAGAAACGCACACCAAGGCCAATAACGGCTTGATGGCGGTCAGCGTCGATTTTACGGTCAAAATCATTCTGGCCAATGTCGAGATTCTTGTAGTTAGAATAGCGATATTCCGCCTTGATGAAGCCGCTTGGGCCAAGCAGGTTGAACTTTTGTTCAATCCCGGCACCTATACGGTAGCCGTCGGCTGTCACGCCATTGTTGAAAATCGTGCCAGCGCCATTGTCAAAACGGCCTTCGAACTTTGCATTGGTGTACCCACCTTTGGCATAGATCATCGTTGAAGGCGAAACGGCAAAGCCCAGACGCGCGCCGACATACAAGTCACGGTCAGTGTTCAAACGGAATGAATCGCCCGTGGTCACCAAGTCGTTCGCCGCGCCGTTCACATCGGAATCGGCAAATTCACCTTCGATACCGACAATCACGCCACCCATTTGAAAGTCGTAACCAGCGGCCACGCCATACATTATGTCACCGTCACCATCGGCCACATCGTCATAACCGACGAGCGCTTCGATATGTGGCCCTGTGAACGGCGCGTCATCCTGCGCAAAGGCAGGAGTTGCAAGTGCAGTGGAGAGGAAGGCTGCACCAATTAAAAGTTTACGCATTTTTAGTATCCATTTTCAGTCAAACTGACGCCATCCTTGCGACGTCGTTACCCAAATGCGGCAGCTGCGCGGATAGTTGCATGAATATAAAACAACAAAAATGCTGTGACATCATAGACACGCTTCGCGTCTGCCACAAACCGGCTTGCCCTCATGGTCCGATTTAGACATGGATGACGCATGGAACACACGCCGCAGCCAACCACCGCTTTCAAAATCCTTACCGCAACGCAATGGGCACAATTTGAAGCGGACGGCGTCTTTCAAGGCGCGCCGGTTGATCTTGCGGATGGCTATATCCATCTGTCGACGCAAGATCAGGTTCAGGGCACGCTGGACAAGCATTTTGCCGGTCAGCATGGATTGGTCATTGCCGAGGTGGATTTAACAGCGCTCAAGGAACTGATCAAATGGGAGCCGTCACGCGGCGGTGCGCTTTTTCCCCATATTTACGGTAATTTGCCGATGCGCGCGATCATCGGATATTTGACCCAGATCAAAGCATGACGGAACTTTTTACGCCATAAAGACTTTCTTAACTGAAGGAAACTGACATGGACGTTCTACAAATTCCCGCCGTCGCCATTTTCACAGGCATGATCACATCATTTACGATCATCCTGCTATGCGTCACAGTAGCCGACGCTGTTAGACATTAGGCGGTCGATGTCGACCGGCACCAGCGCATAAAGAAGGACGGTTCCCTGAGGCGTTTCAGGGTGCCCAGTTAAAGGCTTCGGCGCTTTGCCCAAGGCCATTCCCAGCTTCATCAAAACGTCGCTCCATAATGCATCCTGCACCATCATGCCCGACCGCCAATATTGTGCTGCAACGCGTGCCATAGACAGCGTTGTGGATGAATATCGGATGCGCGTCCATATGGGTGGTATGAGCATCACCCAGAATGCCAAATAGGGCCATGGGATGATCTGCGCTGCCGCCAAGCCAGTCCATTACAGCGCGGTTCAACCGTTCTTTGCGCGGCCAGCGTTCGCCCTGCACCGCATTGGAGAGACCATGCACTCCAGGCCCTAACGCAGCGCGGACTGCATTCGGACGGTTCGACAGATATTGGAGGCCGTGTTTATCACCAATCATCAGACTGAACGGGTTGAAAATGTCCAGATTGTCCGGAAACGTGCCGCGCGCGAGCCAATCTGTGACCAGCGCGCCCCGTGACGCCTTTTGCGGATCCGGGCTATCTGGAGTTCGGATATTGGTAACTACGCCAAAGCGGCCAGTGTTGCTCACCCCCATCCATGTGCCTTGCGATAAGATATCGCGCCCAGCCATAATCGACGGGTCGTCTGGCCATGGCCCCAACGGCGTTGCTGACCGGGCGTGAAATTCGTCGCGGTTTCCTGCGACGATCAATTGCCAACGCGGATGCGCATGCCATGCAATCGACACTACGCACATGTCTTGTTCCGATGGGCCCGGGTGATGGCCAATGGTCAGCCTTTATGGCCACTTTGGAAAAAATTTCCCGGGCAAGGCATCACAACGGCTTTTCGTAAAGGCGATATACTTTGTTGATCTCACCATTCATGGCCTCGCCCACCGAACGCATCGGGCCATTGTCGTCCAGAACCCAACCAAATTCGCCGCGCGTTGCGCCAAATTTGCTGGTTGAAGCCTCGCGAATGTACGTGACCATCATAAATGCCAATTGACTGGCTATGCGTGTCGACTGCAATTTCTTCACCACGCCCATAAGTGGCACGCGCATCGTGCGGACTTTGGGGGCGCGCAGCCACCAAAGCAGTTTCGCCCAATTGAACGGGAACAGAGATCCGCCAAAGGTACCAATTTTCTCATTGATATCGGGCCATGTCATCATGAATGCCACAGGCTCTCCATCAACCTCGGCAATGCGGATCAAATCGTTAAATACGATGGGCTTAAGCTGCTTTCCGGTGTGGGCAACTTCTGCATCCGTTATCGGCACAAAGCCCCAATTTCCGCTCCATGCATTGTTCAATATCGACAATATGATGGCCGCTTCGGCTTCAAAATTGGCCTTGTTGACCTTCCGAATGACAATCCGGTCATTGCGTTCGCCCATCGCGACGATACGTTGCACCAAGGGTGGAAACGGCACATCAATCGGTATTTGATAGGTATAAAGGTCTTTGACACCAGCATAGCCCGCCGCCTGTATCCACGCGCCATATGCAGGGTTATGATGCCCCATCAGCACCGCCGGGGGGTGATCATGGCCTTGCACCAACAATCCCGGTTCTTCCCAGATCGACAGGCTCAATGGCCCAAGCGCGCGGACCATTTTTTTGTCGCGCAGCCAGCCTTCCGCTGTTTCCAACAGCACTTTTGCAACATCGGCGTCTTCGGCTTCGAAAAATCCCCAATTGCCCACACCGGGACCCATGCCCTGTTCCGGAGGCTGCGCCAAAGCGAGGTAGTCCAAATGCGCCGAAATGCGGCCAACAACATGTCCATCCCGTTCAGCCAGAAAAAGTTGCGCTTCGCCATGTTCGAACCAGGGGTTTTTGCCGGGCGTGATCGTCGCCATGACTTCGCTTTTCAACGGCGACACCCAGTTCGGGTCGCCAGCATATAAGCGGAAAGGCAGATCGACAAAGGCTTGCTTGTCAGCCTTTGTCGAAACCAAGCGAATTTTGATGTCTGTCATATATTATCCCTGAAACCCTTTTACGACCTGCGCCGTTTATTCTTCGGTGCGGACTAAAACCGTCTCACCTATCAAGAAGAACAATAAAAACGGTCCCCATGCTGCAATCCATGGCGGATACGCGCCGAGATTGCCCATGGCCAACGCAAAATTATCAGCGACAAAATAGGTAAAGCCCAAGGCCATCCCGATGACCACCCGCAAAAAGAGCGCGCCGGATCGGGCAAGGCCAAAGGCCGCAACTGCGCCAAGCAACGGCATCAACAATGTGGACAAAGGCCCGGATAGCTTGTGCCATAATATACCTTCAAGATTATCCGTACGGCGTCCAGCGGCCTTTAAATCGTCGATGGCGCGCATGAGCGGCAGGAAGGAAAGGCTGTCGCCATCGACTTTAACCAAATTGAACCTGTCCGGCGTGACACCTTTACCGATGATGAGGCTATCTGCCGTCGTTCCGATTGTTGTCGCCACATTGAACGATTTTGTATTCTCAAGTTGCCAAGCATCGCCGATGTAACGCGCGCGGGTAGCGGTGATGACTTGTCGCAATCCACCATTGGCACGCAGATATACGCGGACATCTTCTAACACCGTATCATCGCCAGAACCAACGACGTTGCCCGCCTTGATAAGGTCATCGCCCTCACGCACCCATATATTGTTGCGGGCGTTGCCATCGGGTGCCACCGCGCCATATTCCGCCTTCTGCCATACCTTCAACTGCGCAGTGTTGGGCGCAACAACGGCATCGTTGAAGGCAAAAGATATCAGAGCGACACCAAGGCTGGCGACGAACATCGGTGCCAAAATCTGATGCGCCGATAATCCAGCGGCTTTCATCGCCACAACTTCACTATTCTGGCTTAGCCCCGCAAAAGTGATCAGCGTGCCCAGCAATACGGAAAAAGGCAGGAACCGGGCAATGATCTGCGGCGCGCGCATTGAAATATAGTGCAGAACATCGCCTTGATCATTGCCGGGAACCGACAGAATTTTGCCGCTTTCCCCCAACAAATCGAGCGTCATCAATATCAGAACGAGCATCATCAACACCGCAAAACTGCGGACAATGAACAGCTTTGCCATATATATAGTGATGTTACGCGACGGGAAAAAATGCATGTTCTATGTCTCCGCCGATGTCGCGGGCATGCCAAGGGTCGCCAACCGCGATTTTCGGCCAAAACGGAACAGCCGCTTTGTCCATTTGCCAGCCCTTGTGGAAAACGTCTCAAGCGCGCCAATTGGCTGCCCGCCGGGCACATGCGCGATGATATGGTACATCCACAGGATCAGGGCTGCGAACATCAGGAATGGCACCCACAAGGCAATGACGGGATCAACGATGCCCATCCCGCCGACGCCTTCGGCATATTCGTTGATCTTGTGATAGGTCACCACCATGACGATTGATAAAAATACCCCAAGCGCGGATGTCGACCGCTTTGGCGGGATGGCCAATGCCAGTGCAAGCAAAGGCAGCAAGAGCATCATGGCGACTTCCACCAAGCGGAAGTGAAAATTTGCCCAAGCCCGGTTGCGGTCAAGCTGCGGTTTCTGCGCATCACCGCCGATTTGGATCAGCTCCGTCAGCAGATATTCGCGATCCTTGCCACCGCGCGTGCGGAAACTTTCGATCTTTGGCAACGGAATAGGGATGTCATGGCTCGTAAAGCTTAACACCCGCGGCGATTCATAACGGGGCGCATCGTGAACAAGCGTTCCTTTTTCGAGCCGAAGCAAGATCGTATCAGGGTCATCGGTCCGCAGAAACTGGCCTTGCCCCGCCGTCACCGCGATGGTCTGCCCGCTGTTGCTTTGCGCGAAAACAAATAGGCCCGACAGCGCATTGCCGTTATTGCGGCTCTCATCAATACGGACGGTCAGGTTTTTGCCGACATTGTTAAACTCCCCCACCCGCACTTTCGCGCCAAAGGCCCCGGAACGCAGTTCAAAGCGCAGTTCTTCATACAAATAGCGTGAACTTGGTTGAATAAAGCCAACGATCGCGAAATTGACGGCGGCAAGCCCGATTGCGATCATGAACGGCACGCGCAACAGGCGGAAATAGCTCATGCCCACTGCACGAAAAATGTCGAGTTCTGAGGATGTTGCTAATCGGCGGAAGGCCAGCAAGATGCCGAGCAGCAGGCCGATGGGGATACCCAATGAGAGATATTCGGGCATAAGGTTGGCAAGCATGCGCCAAACGACGCTGACCGGCCCGCCTTCCGCCGCAACAAAGTCAAACAGGTTCAGCATCTTTTCCAGCAACAGCAATGACGCCGCGATTGCCAGCGTAGCAAGCAGCGGCAACATCACAAGCCGGAAGATATAGCGGTCGGTGGCAGTTAGAAATTTCAATTTATCGTCGCCCTGTCACCGTAATTTGGCCGTAAACTCACCCGATAGACGGTTACAGGTTCAGGGGCAATATCGATGCTATCCGAAAAAAGTACAGATAGCAGGCATAAGGTTCCAGGAGTATACAGATGAAGAAATGTGTCGCCCTTGTGGCTATGGTAGGTCTGGCGCTGGTTTCGGGCGGTGCAGTTGCGAGCCAAGAGCTGAATAATGATATGTCGCGGTGCACGTCGGGCAATGGGCCGGCCGTGCTCGTCCAAGTGCGCGGCATTAAGGAAGCGGCCGGGAAAGTCCGTGTGCAATCCTACCCCGCAATTGCCGGCGCTTGGTTAGCCAAGGGCCGTTGGCTCCACCGCGTCGAAACCTCTGCAAGCGCAGGCAGCATGAATATCTGCATCCCGGTTCCCTCCGAAGGCAAATATGGCATCGCTGTCCGGCATGACCGCAATGGCAATGGCAAGACCGATATCAGCCAGGACGGCGGCGGCTTTTCCAATAACCCGAGCATCAGCATTTTGAATTTGGGCAGGCCATCGGTCAACAAGGTTGCTTTTGACGCAGGCCCCGGCGTCACGCGCATTACCGTCAACCTGAAATATATGTGAGGGTTCTTATTTGGCTTTAGTGGCGCTCCTTTCGAACCCGAATTCAACTGGCAACCGATCTATGTTGCCGGCGGTTCGTACCTATTGCGCCAAAAATCCCGATATATTCCATTATGAGGTCGAGGAGATCGGCCAGATTGCCAAGGCCTTGGAAATGATTGCCCGCGTGAAACCCAAAGTGCTGGTCATCAACGGCGGCGATGGCACGGTTCAATCCGCCCTGACCGAGCTTTATCATGGTGGCCATTTTGAAGGTACCCCGCCGCCAGTGGCAGTATTGCCAAATGGCAAGACAAACCTCATCGCCTTAGACTTGGGTGCAGAAGGCGATCCGTTGGAGGCACTTTCGCAGATTATTGAGGTCGCAAAAGGCGATATGGCGAAGCATATCGTGGTGCGCGAACTCATTGCGCTTAGCGATGGCAGCGAAGGTGCGCGTCCGGTGCTGGGCATGTTTCTTGGCGGAGCGGGGCTTGCCGAAACGATTCTATACTGTCGGCACAAAATTTATCCCTTGGGCCTACCCAATGGACTGAGCCATTTTTTGACCGTAATTGCTGTTCTGTTTTCGGCAATCGTCAGCGTAAAGGCCAGTTTCCTGCCCGAGCGATCCAAGCCAGTCAGCATATCGTTCATCCGCAATGGTGAATTGCACGGCACGTTTTCTGTGCTGATTGTGACAACTTTGGAAAAGCTTTTGTTGGGCGGCCAAGCGGGCAGCAACAAGCAACGCGGGCTGATGAAATTTCTGGCGGTTGACCAAAAACCATTGGCGATGCTGAAAATGATTGCGGCCTCATTGCGCGGCAAATTAGGGCAAACCACTATGCGCGGTGTGCATTTCCAACACGGCGATGTCATTCGCATTGACAGCGAACACAGCAATGTCGTTCTGGACGGCGAAGTTTTTCAGGCCCATCGCGGTAGCCCAATCATTCTTCGCTCGACACCGCCAGTCCCGTTCCTGAAACTGGCCGCTTAACACGCGCCCATAAAGGCGGCAAAGGCCCCAGACATGCTCTCGCTTACGCAACTTGTCGCTGAAGAATTGGCTGTCCCGGTGCAGACGGGGGTAAGCGATTTTGCATCACATATCGCGGCGCAATTTCACGGTGCCGCACGCGCCGTATTATTCTACGGTTCATGTTTACGGTCGGAGCAATTGCAGGGCGAGATGCTCGATTTTTACCTGATCGTTTCTGACTATAAAACAGCTTATGGCAAAACTTGGCTCGCAAAATGGAACCGCCGTCTACCGCCCAACGTCTTTCCGTTTCAACATAATGGCCTCATCGCCAAAGTCGCGGTGTTAAGCGAAAGCGACTTTCATGACCTTAACCGGCCAGCCGCCTCCGCCGTTTCGGTCTGGGCCAGATTTGCACAGCCCGCACGCCTCGTCTGGTGCGCCGATGATATAGCGCGACAAGCGGCGGTAATCGCAATTTCCGGG
>JBILLO010000142.1:0-2985 GCA_044376035.1 Sphingorhabdus sp. | reverse complement strand
ACAATGCAATGGATGTCAACGCAAACAACGCAAAGCGTATAATTACGCGGTTAGAAAAAATCTGAACTAAGCTGTGTGCGACGCGCAGACCAACATATGCCCAAGCAATAGTCGCGTTCAAATTGTCGCCTTGCCCAACCATCGCCAGCACTAAGCATACCGCATAAAATACTGTAGGTGCCTCGTGTAAGTGGTTGTAATTATCTGCAACCCATGATGCTTTTTCTTCACCTTTGGCGACTAAAGCATCGCGCAACGCGCCGCTGGAAGCACCCACAATCTTGGTTCCGTCAATGCCTGCACGGCCCATCGCGGGTAGGCGCGTGGCGTACATCCAAATCCAGATAATCATCGTCCACGCCGCAAGCGCGACGATTGGTCCTAAAATTGCACTCTGCATGTAACTTCCCCCCTTAAATAGTTGCTAGTAACGCTTGTACCGCCAATATGATCAGGCAGACAGTCGATAGTAAAAAGAACATGAAGCGAATGCTTACGGTATTGACCGTCGCTTGCCATAGACTGTGAATCACGCGCAAACCAGTGTAGCCCCAGGCGAGCATGACGGACAGGTCCGTTGCGCCGCCGGAGATTGCCAAGATCATGATCGTGGCATAGAAAATCGTCGGTTGCTCCATAAGATGTGTGTAATTGTGGGATTTCCAAGCGACGGATGGTGGGACATTAGGATCAATATCTTGCCCACGACCGCCCGGGGCTGCCTTGCCGAGGTCCATGCCGATCTTTGACATGGCCGGAAGCCGCGTCCCCGCCATCCAGAATAGCATTATAAGTGACCAGACCACCAACGCAGCCGCTGGCGCCAAAATAGGCGTATTCATGTAAAAAACCCTCCCCGTCTAAACAGTCGGGAAGGGGTGGTGCACCAAGGACAAATTGTCAAACGTAACTTAGGGTCAGGACCTTTGCGAACGCGTTGCCCTAACGCCTGCATCATTTGCAGGAGCCCAGCCATAAAGCGTTGCCATTGGCTGGTCCTCTACAACCAGCGTTTCAGTCTCACCAAAGCCGTTAAACTCGGTCCGCATGGCACAGCCATAAGCGCCGAGCATGCCGATTTCGATATAATCACCGGCCTTGACGTCGTTCGGCAGAATGAATGGGCCGGCCATATGGTCCATATCGTCGCAGGTAGGCCCGTAGAAGCTGAATTCAGCCATCTGGGTACGGATTGACGTTTCCGACCGTTGAAGGGCCACAGGGAAGCGCCAGCCGATATGCGCGGCGTCGAACAACGACCCATAAGCACCGTCGTTGATGAATAACTCGCTACCGCGACGCTTCTCAACCTTCACAAGAAGAGACGCATATTCGGCGCACAATGCCCGACCAGGTTCGCACCATAGTTCAGCAGAGTAGCTAATCGGCAGATCTTCAAAGCAGTCGTGAATGACATCGAAATAGCCATCCAGTGCCGGTGGCTCCATGCCGGGATAAACCGATGGAAAGCCGCCACCGACGTCTACGATGTCAACCGTAACGGATGCCTCGACAATCGCGGCGCGCACATGCTCCATGGCTTCAGCGTAAGCCGCGGGCGCCATGGCTTGGCTGCCAACGTGAAAACAGATACCAAGGCTGTCGGCGACCTGACGCGTTGCAACCAACAGGTCGGCAACTTCGGACGGATCAGCGCCAAATTTTGATGCAAGGCTCAGCTTTGCATGCTCAGACGACACACGAATGCGCACGCACAGTTCAAGGTCAGTCGCGCCATGCGTTGCACGCACGATCTTCTCCAGCTCTTCATGGCTGTCGAGGCTGAATGTGCGGACATTATGGTTGTGATAGGCCTGCGCGATGGCGCGCTCGCTCTTGACCGGATGCATGAAACACAGTTTCGCGTCTGGTAGAAATTTGTGGACCAACCGGACTTCACCCAAGGATGCAACATCAAAATGCGTGATGCCAGCTTCCCAAAGGGTTTCGAGCAAGGCGGGTGACGGGTTCGCTTTGACGGCATAGAGCGATTTACCCTGAAACTTCTCAACGAAGAAACGGGCAGCGCGCGCAGCAGCATGTGGGCGAAGGAGCGTGATTGGTTCATCCGGGCGGAGGGCGCGGACTACAGCAAGTGCGTCAGTGTTCTCGTACAATTCAAGGGACCCCCAAAAGATAACATGAAACAACAAGGCTGCCTTGCGGTTATTGGAAGTCCCCCTGGGGCAGCGGATGAGCGCATTATGAAAAGCAGGGGGTGTTGTAAAGCGATTCGTTTACTTGTTAGGTCGTGAACCCACACATATAACCTTCGCGGCGTCAAAATGGCAAAGATATCGGAGCAAAATGTCTGCCGCAGGCAGTCATTCTGCCTGCAAGGGTATTTTGTTTCGAGATCAAAGCCATTTTGGCGTCCTTCGGATTTGACCCATTTTGTCCATTGCCACGTTGGCAAGCTTGGACTTAGAACCACTAAGTCCTGCGCTTACCGCCTTACACTGAACAAAATGGCCTCAAACCGCGAAGGTTATATGTGTGGGTTCACGGCCTAGCTCAGGCGGTCGCGGAACGCGGTCCAGTCGAAAGAACGCACGCATTCAAGTGCATCGCTATCGCTATTCCACAACCAGAGCGAGGGCAAAGGCACGCCGTTAAACGTATTTGTCTTCACCATGGAATAATGCGCCTGATCAAGGAACGCAAAACGCGCTCCGGGCGCTGCTGGAACAGGCAACACATAATCGCCGATAATGTCCCCCGCGAGGCAGGATGGCCCTCCCAGACGCACCGGAGAGCCTTCTGAACGCTCTCCTAGCATGGCAGGGCGATAGGGTGCCTCAATCACGTCGGGCATATGGCATGTTGCGCTAATATCGGTGATGCCAACCTGCATATCGTTTTCAAACACGTCGAGCAATTCGCCAATCAATATCCCTGCATCAAGCGCGATTGCTTCGCCGGGTTCGAGATAGACGTCCAAGCCTGTTTCGGCGCGGACTTCGCGAATGAATGCGACAAGATCAT
>JBILLO010000070.1:0-9538 GCA_044376035.1 Sphingorhabdus sp. | reverse complement strand
CGCTCGCGCCGCCGCGATCATGGATAAGATCGAAAACCATGAAACCCATGTCGTACCCATCATCGCGGATATCGACGCCGGGTTCGGCAACGCAGAAGCGACTTATTTGCTCGCAAAGAAGATGATTGAGGCGGGTGCCTGTGCGCTCCAGATCGAAAACCAGGTATCAGACGAAAAGCAGTGCGGCCACCAAGACGGAAAAGTTACCGTGCCGCATGAGGATTTCCTCCAGAAAATCCGCGCATGCCGTTATGCCTTCCTTGAACTTGGCGTTCCAGAGGGCATTATCGTTGCACGCACCGACTCGCTTGGCGCTGGCCTTACCAAGCAGATCGCCGTTTCAACCGCCGCTGGCGACTTGGGCGATTTGTACAACAGCTTCCTTGATTGTGAAGAAATTGACCCCGCCACCGCGCAAAATGGCGACGTCATTTTGAACCGCAATGGAAAGCTGCTGCGTCCAAAGCGTTTGCCATCCAACCTGTTTCAGTTCCGCTCTGGCACTGGCGAAGATCGTTGCGTGTTGGATTGCATTACGTCGCTTCAGAACGGCGCCGACCTTATCTGGATCGAAACGGAAAAGCCGCACATCGAACAAATCGCCGGAATGGTTGACCGCATCCGTGAAGTCGTTCCCAATGCAAAGCTGGCCTATAACAACTCGCCAAGCTTCAACTGGACGCTGAACTTCCGTCAGCAAGTGTTTGATGCATGGTCTGCCGAAGGTAAGGACGTCTCGGCTTATGAACGCGCGAACTTGATGAGCGCAAGCTATGATGAGACGACGCTTGGGATTGAGGCGGATGTCCGCATCCAGAACTTCCAGCGCGATTCTGCAAAGCGTGCAGGCATTTTCCACCACCTCATCACGCTGCCAACATATCATACAGCGGCACTTAGCACCGATAATTTGGCGAAGGATTATTTCGGCGAGATGGGCATGCTTGGCTATGTCGCGGGTGTCCAGCGCAAGGAAATCCGTCAGGGCATCGCCTGCGTCAAGCACCAGAACATGTCGGGTTCCGACATTGGTGATGACCATAAGGAATATTTTGCCGGTGAAGCTGCACTGAAGGCTGGCGGCAAAGACAATACGATGAATCAATTTGGTCAAGCCGCGTAAGGAGCGATCGATATGGGTGAGCCACCACGCGCACGCGCCGTCCTTTCTACCGAGGACCTAACATTGCTTCGCCAAGCATTGGTGCATTATCTTGAGGTCATTCAGGACAAGCCTGAATCGGTCAAATTTGCTCGGCTGTATCATCGCCTTGGTAGCGCTGGCGGCAAATAGACCAACCTGTTTTCCGAGTTTTCCTGGGGAGGAAAAACGCCTAACCGCCGGCAGCAATGTCGGCGGTTTTTTTATCCCTCAGCGCGAGAAACGCGCTGCTATTGCGCCGTCCAACCGCCATCAACGGACAGGTTTGTGCCAGTAATCGCGCTCGCCTCTTCTCGGCACAAAAACACCGCGAGCGCGGCCAATTGCTCGACCTGCACAAATTTCTTCTGCGGCTGGTTGGCAAGCAGCACATCGTTGATCACCTGATCCCGCGTCAGCCCACGGGCTTTCATGGTATCGGGAATTTGGTTTTCGACCAACGATGTCCAGACATAGCCCGGGCAGATATTGTTCACTGTGATGCCTTGCGTAGCCACCTCAAGCGCAACCGTTTTGGTGAAGCCGGCAAGGCCATGTTTTGCGGCATTATAGGCCGATTTGAACGGCGATGCGACGAGGCTGTGCATCGACCCTGTATTGATAATACGGCCCCAGCCCTTTGTCTTCATCGCGGGCAAGGCGGCCTTTGTGGTGTGAAATGCCGAGGACAAGATGATGGACAGGATCGCATCCCATTTGTCGTCGGGAAATTCGTCCACCGGCGCGACATGCTGAATTCCGGCATTATTAATCAAAATATCCGGCGATCCCAATAGGTTGGTGCATTCGGAGACCATAGCCCGGATGCTGTCGGGTTGAGTCATGTCGGCCGCGGAATACTGCGCCTTTCCACCGCTCACCTTGCTGAGTTCGTCAACATAGCTTTGTATCAGGTCGGCATCACCGAAACCGTTTATCATCACATGCGCACCCTGCGCGGCTAACGCACGGGCATAGCCCAACCCGATACCCGAGGTTGAACCCGTGATGAGTGCTGTTTTGCCTTCGAGGAACATATGCGTATGCCTTTGCATTTGGGGTCAGGACGTTTTGGTGACGCTGTCTTGCGCAAAGCGACGCTAAACGCAATGTTCCATAAGGACAATATGCGGCGTGACGTTCCTGACCCAAGCAGCAACGCAAGCAACCCTTGCTCGCGCAAACTATCCAAATAGATGCAAATCTCTGCAAGGTCTGTCATAGGACCAAAATGCGTTTACAAGATTGCCATAATGTTGCCGATTTCCGCCGTTTAGCAGAATCGCGCCTACCCGCACCGATCTTCAATTACATCGATGGCGCTGCCGACGATGAACGGACAAAGACGCGCAACACGTCGGCATTTGACGATTGCGATCTGGTGCCCAATGTCTTGGCTGGCGTATCGGAGATCGACATGGGGGTGACGGTGATGGGGCAGCGGATTGACATGCCGCTGATGCTGTCCCCCACGGCCTTGCAGCGCCTGTTCCACTGGCAGGGCGAGCGTGCCGTCGCGTCGGTCGCACAGCACCATAACACTTGGTTCGGTATCTCCTCACTCGCCACCGTCAGCATTGAGGAAGTCGGCGCAGCCATCAAAACGCCAAAAATGTTCCAACTCTACATCCACAAGGACAAGGGGCTGAATGCGTCGATGATAGAGCGCTGCAAGGCGGCAAAGTTTGATGCGATTGCCCTCACGGTCGACACGATCGTCTCGGGAAACCGCGAACGGTGCCTGCGCAGCGGCTTCACTTCGCCCCCCCGCTTCACACCTGCGTCCGTGCTAAGCTATGCCATCCACCCGAAATGGGCGCTGAATTATATATTCCGCGAAAAATTTGCGCTGCCCAATTTGCAAACGCATGTCGATGCAGGCACCAATGTCGCGGTGTCGGTGGCGGAATATTTCAATACTATGCTGGATACATCCATGGACTGGAAAATGGCCGAACGGGTCCGTTCGGATTGGGGTGGCGAATTTTGTTTGAAAGGGATCATGTCGGTTGACGATGCGAAACGCGCCGTCGACATTGGCGCGACCGCGATCATGGTGTCCAACCATGGCGGACGACAATTGGACGGGTCGCGCTCCCCATTTGACCAGATATCCGAAATCGCCGACGCGGTGGGCGGCAAGATCGACATTATCTGCGATGGCGGCATCCGGCGTGGCAGCCATGTCTTAAAGGCAATCGCCGCAGGTGCCACCGCGTGCTCCGGCGGGCGTTTGTATCTATATGCCTTGGCCGCAGCGGGGCAACCCGGCGTCGCGCGCATTGTCGGCAAATTGCGTGAGGAGATTGATCGCGACATGCGGCTTATGGGCGTTACATCACCCGCGCAACTAGACCGGTCCATGCTGCGGTGGCGTTAGGGTCAGGCCCTAAGCTGAGCTCGCCAGAAACCAAATAGCGATACTTGCCAAAAGAACCGCAAAGACGCGGCGGACGATTCGCGCCCTGGTCCCGGTGGATATGCAGCCATGTGCCTGTGCCGCGAGTGCAACGATGGCAAGATGCACAAAAGTGGCAATCGCGACATAGCTTGCGGAGAGTAACGCCGTTTGCGGCGCAACTGGCGCGCTTTGCATGATATAGGCTGGCAGGACCGTTATGAAGAAAACGGCAGCCTTGGGGTTCAGCAAGTTTAACAACAGCCCATGGCGAAACCATGCACCGAGCGCATTTTTGCTTATATTCTCCGGCATGGGTTCATCTTTGCCCGCCCATGTCTTCCACGCCAGCCAGAGCAAATAGGCAACGCCTGCATAGCGCAACAGGCTGAATATCGTTGGAGAGCGCGTCGCCAACTCCGCAAGGCCAATGGCCGATGCTGCGGCCAGCATCGCGAGGCCAAGCGCAATCCCTGCTACCGCCGCAAATCCCAATCTTTTGCCTTCGCTCGCGCTCGTCAACGCCAACCACGCCATATTTGGACCGGGGGTTAGCTCGATGAGCATTGTCGTCACAAGGAAAGGCATAAAAAGTTCAGTGAGCACCCGAACGTATATCGCACGCCGCGAAGAAATAGTCGATTGCGCTTGGCTTTGCGGGAATAACACACCATCTAAACGCCATGACGTCATTCTCTTTTCTTGATCTTGTGCCTGTTGTCGAAGGGGGGTCCGTCGCAAGCGCACTCGCCAATGCGGCTGACCTTGCGGCGCATGCCGAAAATCTTGGCTTCACACGCTATTGGGTTGCCGAACATCACGGCATGCGCGGCATTGCGGGCGCAGCCACCAGCGTTGTGATCGGGCATATCGCTGCGGCGACAAAGACCATCCGCGTTGGTTCCGGCGGCATCATGTTGCCCAACCATTCCCCCTTGGTCATTGCCGAACAGTTTGGCACGTTAGATGCCCTCTATCCGGGCCGCATTGATTTGGGGCTTGGCCGCGCACCGGGCAGCGACCAGCGCGTTGCCGCCGCGATCCGGCGGACGCTCGACAGCGACCCCAATGCGTTCCCGCGCGATGTGATGGAATTGCAAAGCTATTTCGCTGATGATGGCCAAACCGGCATCGTCGCCACGCCGGGCGCTGGCGCGCATGTCCAACTCTACATATTGGGCAGCAGCCTCTATGGCGCGCAGGTCGCTGCACATCTCGGCCTGCCTTTTGCCTTTGCCAGCCACTTTGCGCCACAAATGCTGGATGAGGCGTTGCATATCTACCGCAGCCATTTCCGCCCAAGCGCCGTGCTCGACGCGCCGCACGCCATGGCCGCGTTCAACATCATCGCTGCCGACACCGATGCGGAAGGGGAATTTTTAGCAAGTTCATTGATGCAAAGCTTCGTCGCATTACGCACGGGTAACCCCCGCCAATTGCCGCCACCCGTGGAGGGCTATGTCGCCTCCCTGCCCCCGCATTTTGCTTCGGCGCTGAATGATGTACTGTCCGCAAGCGCCATCGGTGCGGCGGATACCGTCAAATCGGCGGTGCAAGCGTTTCAGGCCCGGACGCAAGCCGACGAAATCATCGTCGCCTGTTCGGTTTTCGACCATGCAAAGCGCAAACGGAGTTTGGAGATTACGGCGGAGGTTTTTGCCAGTCGCAATTGACAAATTACCAATTTTTGGTAACATTTCGATATGGTAGCAAAAAACACGTCAGTTGCCTTGGGCGATCATTTTTCGGACTATGCGCGAAGTAAGGTCGAGTCGGGTGAATATGGCTCAACGAGCGAAGTGATCCGCGCGGCTTTGCGGCTGCACGAAGAGCGGTCGGTGTTCAAACATAAGCTGCTCGACGCGATTGATAAAGGATTGGCTAGCCCGGTTGATGAGAATTTCGATATCGATCAATGGCTGGATGAGGAATTCTAGCGCACGTGAAGCGCATCAATTTCCGCACCGCTGCATCCGCCGACATGCGAAAGGTAGCGCGCGAAACCCGATCGGCTTGGGGCGAAGCGCAGGCTTATAAATATTCCAGACAGTTGCGCGACGACATTAAGTCACTTGCCGAATTCCTGCTACGCTTCCCGGCATTTGAATCCCGCCCGGGCTTGCGCCGGATGAACAGCGGGCGACATGCCGTGTTCTATTTGGTGTTTGATGACCGGATCGAGATTGTGCGTGTCATGCACTTGGCAAGCGATTTCGAGCGGTGGTTGTGAATTTGTGCACTGTCACCGAAATCCAGAAGTTTTCGTGCGCCTTTGACGGGGTAAGGTAATCAGGCTTTGCCGCGCAAGCCGACAATCGGAGTGCGAGCCTTCACCACGTGATAGGCCCCAGCCTGCGCTGGGGCGACGGTGTGATTTTATGGGCTGTTGAATTTATAAACCCAAACGTCGCCCCAGCGAAGGCTGGGGCCTATTACGTCTATCGGTTTACACAACGGCCCGACGCGCTAGACTGAAACGCGTGGTACAAGGTGGGAGCCTGTGTGATGGCAAAAGGCGGATATGTCTACATCATGGCCAGCGGCTCGCACGGCACGCTCTATATCGGCGTGACCGCCAACCTCCCAAGCCGGATTTGGGAGCATAAGAACGACCTGGGCTCCAAATTCTGCACAGAAAATGGCTGTAAGATTTTGGTCTATTATGAAGCATTTGACGACATCGAAGAAGCCATCAAGCGCGAAAAGGCCATGAAGGTTTGGAAGCGTCGATGGAAAACCGAACTGATCAGCCGAGCAAATCCTGAATGGCGGGACTTGTATGAAGACCTGAACAAATAGCCACCAACCCAAACGTCGCCCCAGCGAAGGCTGAGGCCTACCGCGTCTATCGGTTTACACAAACCCCCGACGCGCTACCTTGATACGCGGGATAGGCCCCAGCCTGCGCTGGGGCGACGAAGTACTATTTTCGCCTTTTGGACGGCTCGAAAAATTTTTCGTTATGAAATTCAACCGCGTCTAAAAGATCGTCATAACTGAGAACTGCCTTTTTTCCCTGTAAAGGGCGTCGATCATGGAATATCAATCCATCGTCAGAAAAGGACACAGACGCTCGACGCCCTTTCGAGTCGCGAAAATTTACAGTAATTGAACGCAAAACTGCGTCCGAAAACGAGTATGGCGACGTCGTCAATACACCCGTGGCTTCGGCTTAATATACTCCGCCTCATCGGTCAGCGTATAATCATGCACTGGGCGGTAGTCGATTTTGACTTTACCGCCGGAGCCGCCCCAGCCTTCAAACCATGATGCCGTATGCTTCATCCAGTTGGCGTCGTCGCGCTCGGGGAAATCTTCGTGCGCATGTGCGCCACGGCTTTCCTTGCGGTTGTTTGCACTTTCGACCGTGCAAACCGCCTGTGCCATGAGGTTATCAAGCTCTAGCGTTTCGATGAGGTCGGTATTCCAGATAAGGCTGCGGTCGGTGACGCGAACGTCGGCCAAACGCTGATTGACCTTCTGCATTTCAACCACGCCTTCTTCCAACAACGCAGTGTCACGGAATACGGCAGCATGTTTTTGCATCGTGCGTTGCATTTGCAAGCGGATCTCGGCGGTGGGTGATCCGCCTTTCGCGTTACGGAACTGGTCGACGCGGGCCAGCGCAAGGTCCGCAGCGTCAGCCGGCAGTGCCTTATGCGGCGCGCCGGCTGTCAGTGATGCCTTCAAATGCAAGCCCGTTGCCCGGCCAAATACGACAAGGTCAATCAAGGAGTTGGAACCCAAACGGTTTGCGCCATGCACCGAAACGCAGGCGGCTTCACCAACGGCATAGAGGCCCTGAACGATGACTTCAGGATCATCGCCAACCTTGTTGACGACTTGGCCATGATAATTGCACGGAATGCCGCCCATATTATAGTGCACGGTTGGCGTGACGGGCAGCGGCTGCCGCGTCAGGTCAACGCCTGCAAAAATCTTACCGCTTTCGGTGATGCCGGGCAAACGCTGCGCCAATACCGCAGGGTCGATATGGTCGAGATGCAAATAGATATGGTCTTTATGTTCGCCAACGCCGCGCCCTTCGCGCATTTCAAGCGCCATTGAACGGCTGACGACGTCGCGTGACGCAAGGTCCTTCGCCGACGGGGCATAGCGCTCCATAAAGCGTTCGCCTTCGCTGTTGGTCAGATAACCGCCCTCGCCGCGTGCGCCTTCAGTGATAAGAACGCCAGCGCCATAAATACCCGTTGGGTGGAACTGGACAAACTCCATATCCTGCAATGGCAGGCCAGCGCGCAAGACCATGCCGCCGCCATCGCCGGTGCAGGTATGCGCCGAAGTGGCGGAGAAATAAGCGCGGCCATAGCCGCCGGTTGCCAACACGACTGCGTGGCTCTTAAACCGGTGAATGCTGCCATCTTCCATGCACATGGCAATAACACCACGGCATTCGCCATTTTCCATGATCAGGTCGAGCGCGAAATATTCAATGAAGAAGTCCGCATCATATTTCAGGCTTTGCTGATACAGAGCATGCAACATGGCGTGACCTGTCCGGTCGGCTGCCGCTGCGGTGCGCTGTACCGGGGGGCCTTCGCCCATATTCTGCATATGCCCGCCAAATGGCCGTTGATAGATAGTGCCGTCGGCGTTGCGCGAGAATGGGACGCCTGCATGTTCCAGTTCATAAACCGCAGCAGGTGCCTCACGGACCATATATTCAATAGCATCTTGGTCGCCGAGCCAATCGGAGCCCTTGACCGTGTCATACATGTGCCAAGTCCAATGGTCCGGCGAATTGTTACCAAGCGATGCCGCAATCCCGCCTTGCGCCGCGACAGTGTGCGAACGCGTTGGGAAGACTTTGGTAATGCAAGCGGTTTTCAAACCCGCTTCTGCACTGCCCATAGTGGCGCGCAGACCCGACCCGCCAGCGCCGACGACAACGGTATCATATGTGTGGTCAATAATCTTATAAGCGTCTGACATCAGGCGGGAGCTCCGGTAAATGCGAGTTTTGCGACGACGAAAATGCCGAATACGGCGCTGGCGATGACGTAAAAGTTCAACAATGTCATGGCCGCAAACTTCAGGCCATCATCATGGACATAATCCTCGATCAACACCTGAAGACCCAAGCGGACATGCGCAAAGATATTGGCAATCATCAAGATCATGGGAACCGCGACCAATGGCTGCGCCAGCCATAAAGCGAGCGCCGCATGGTCAAAACTTGGGATCATCAACAAAGACAACACAAACCAAGTCGTCAGCAACACATTGCCAATCGCGGTCAAACGCTGCTTCAACCAATGCTCGCCGCCATGCTTGGCCGAACCAAGGCCGCGGACGCGACCGATATATGTTCTACTGTCCATCACAAAACTCCAAGAAAGCGTGATGCCACAAACAGGGCGACCAATGCAGTTGCAAAAAAGGCTGCGACAAATGCAACCGATGCCCACAACCGGTTGGCCTTCAATTCATAGCCAGCGCCAATATCCAACACAAAGTGGCGAAGCCCAGAGGCCAGATGTTGAAAGAAGCTGAAGGTCACGGCCAAAGCCACAAGGCGGAAGAACCAGTTGCTAGCGATTTGCAACGCAGTGCCATCGGCGCCTGCCGAAACAACATATTGTTGGAACGTGGCATAGCTTTGCGCGCCGCCCCCAATTGCCGACAACCACCACAATAAAGTCATCATTCCGGCAGTCGCAAGAACAAAGCCTGTCGCGCGATGGAAGATCGAAATGGCCATTTGCGGCGACCAACAATATACCTGCAAATGCGGTGACAGCGGCCGGTTGGGGTTTTTCGCCATAATATTAGCGTCCTTCATAGGTATTAGCGTTCGACGTTGCCACGCTCATTAACCGATTAATGCTGTGGTGCAAGACCCGCGCAATGCGAAACGCGCAATCCTTCAACCAATTTTGTGGTCCTGACCCTAATAACTTTAGTTGAAATTTTATCTGCGCTGTGAAAGGCAGCGCCGATGCAAACACATATCCTTATCACCGGCGCCTCGCGCGGAA
>JBILLO010000069.1:0-9746 GCA_044376035.1 Sphingorhabdus sp. | reverse complement strand
TTTCAATCCTTGCGAGTGGCGCGTAATTTCGATTCAACACGCCAACGCACGAGATTCTATCTGACCGATGGCGCGTAACGAAATTACGCTGCCTGACTTTTTCAACAGAATACTCCGACTTCCTGACATTCCCTCCGATCTCCCGTTAGATAGGAAAGCAGCCACGGCAATCGCCCGCGCTGCATAGGCGTTACTTATAATGCGCCCGCCGGTCGCCGAAATCGCGGACACGCTTGCGCCATGTGCGATAGCTTCCGGGTTTTAACTGCGTGCGCATGAGGACTTTAATCTCGTCCGGCGTAACGCCGTGTTGCGCCGAAATCTGGGCGAAGCTGATATGGTCGGACAGCGCCATTTCGACGATCTCGCTGATTTGCGCAGGTGATAGCGTTGTGGGCATGTCACACCGCCGACATGATATCGGTATGCGCAAAATCATGCCCTTTGAACAGCAACGGAATGTCGCGTGATTTGGCCAGCGCATAAGCGAAGAGATCGCCAAAATTGAGCTGCGCCGGATGCCCGCTGCCTTTGCCGTAACGCATATTGGCCGCATGCGCATGGTCTGCCTCGGGCAGCCCCGGCGGCGCGATTTCCATGCCATATGCCAGCACCAACGCATTGACCTGGTCAACAAGCGATTCTTGTCCCCGCGCCCAGGCAACCAATCGTGTTTCGACCAATGAAGGCGCGCTCATGACGATAGCAGGGGCATTATCAAGGATATCCAAAAACGAAGCGCGCTCCGCCTCGTTCAGCATGATCGCGATCAATGCCGACGAATCGACTGCGATCATATGGGCAGGCCGTTTTCATCCCATAACAGCGGATCGGCGATATCCCTGTTGATTGGCAGCGCGTCGACCCGTGCCAAAATGGCATCGACGCGCTTGCGGCGCTCTGCGCGGTCAACGTCCATGGCCAATTGCAGCGGGACAAGTTTCAGTTTCGGCACGCCGGCATTTTGCACAATCACCTCTTCCCCGCGCAGCGCAGCGGCGCACAGTTCGGAAAAACGCGTTTTGGCTTCGCCAATGTTGACGTGAATGGTCATAATGGCGGCAAGCCTAGCTTGACCAAGCGGGTTGGTCAAGTAGCTCTCAACCGGTCCAATGCCTCGTCCAACGCATGTTGTGCGGCCCGTTCTTGGGTTGGCTGATCTAACATTCGGCTTGCGGCTAACCGCAGCGATGCTTGAATGATTGAATTTATAATTCGTTCTTCTGGAGATGCGGAAGTTGAGTATTCGATCACTCTGCCTATTGCTTGAGACGCACTATAATACGGGTAGGCGCGATTTGGATCAGATGCAGCGGCGGCGGTGAAGGTTTCAACCAAGTGTTGAGCTTGATGCACCAACAATGCAGGCCTTCCCGCCCCCGCTACAGTCCGCAACATGTTGGCGCAAAGTTCCCGTGCGGCACAATCTGACTCATCTGACACGCTTCACTCCCACTCAATCGTTCCGGGCGGTTTTGACGTATAGTCATAGACCACGCGGTTAATGCCCTTTACCTCGTTGATGATGCGGGTGGACACACGGCTTAGGAAGGCGCTGTCGAACGGATAAATGTCCGCCGTCATGCCGTCGGTGGAGGTGACCGCGCGCAAGGCGCAGACATTGTCATAGGTGCGGCCATCGCCCATCACGCCGACGGTGCGGACGGGCAGGAGGACGGCGAACGCCTGCCAGATTGCGTCGTACAATCCGGCATTGCGGATCTCATCGAGATAGACCGCGTCCGCCTTGCGCAACACATCGCAACGTTCCTTGGTCACTTCGCCCGGGATTCTGATCGCAAGGCCGGGGCCGGGGAAGGGGTGGCGACCGACAAACTGATCATTGAGGCCAAGCTCGCGGCCCAAAACGCGGACCTCATCCTTGAACAATTCGCGCAATGGCTCGACCAGTTGCATATTCATCCGCGCGGGCAGGCCGCCGACATTATGGTGGCTTTTGATCGTAACCGATGGCCCGCCAGTGAAGCTAACGCTTTCGATCACATCGGGGTAGAGTGTGCCTTGGGCCAAGAAATCCGCGCCGCCAACTTTCTTGGCCTCTTCGTCGAAGACGTTGATGAATTCCGCGCCGATGAACTTGCGCTTCGCCTCCGGGTCCGTAACGCCAGATAGGCCAGCCATAAACCGTTCCTCGGCATCGACGACGACCAACGGGATATTATAATGGTCGCGGAACAGGGTTTCGACCTGTACGCGTTCGTTCATGCGCAGCAAGCCATGGTCGACAAACACGCAGGTAAGCTGATCGCCAATGGCTTCGTGAATCAGGATCGCGGCGACCGAGCTGTCCACGCCGCCCGAAAGTCCGCAAATGACGCGGCCGGAGCCGACCTGCGCGCGGATTTCGGCGATTTTCGTCGCGCGGAACTCCGCCATGGTCCAATCACCCGATAGGCCGCAGACCTTATGGACGAAGTTGGAGATCAGCTTTGCGCCATCGGGGGTATGCACGACTTCGGGGTGGAACTGGATGCCATAATATTGCCGCGCTTCGTCGGCGATGAAAGCATAAGGCGCGCCATCGCTGGTGGCGACAACGTCAAAGCCGGGGGCAAGGCTGGTGACCTTGTCGCCATGGCTCATCCACACCTGATGCTTTTCACCCGTCTGCCAAAGGCCATCGAAAAGCGCGCAAGGCTTTTCCACCTCGATAAAGGCACGGCCAAATTCGCCGCCATCGCCTTCGCTGACATGGCCGCCCAACTGCATCATCATCGTTTGCTGGCCATAGCAAATGCCAAGGATGGGTAAGCCGCTGTCGAACATAATTTGCGGCGCGCGCGGGGAATCGGCGTGCGTGGTGGAGGCTGGGCCGCCCGACAGGATGATGCCCTTTGGCTGCATCCGCGCAAACGCCGCCTCAGCATTGTTGAACGGGGCAATTTCGGAATAGACCCCGGCTTCGCGCACGCGGCGTGCAATCAATTGAGTCACTTGTGACCCGAAATCGATGATCAGGATGGAGTCGGAGGGTTCGGCGTGTATCTTAGATTCTGTCATGTTCCGCCGATAGGGATACTGGCGTCCGCTGTCTAGTTGCCAGCACTGGCTTTGCCGCGCGGGTGCAATGCGCTATGCTGCGCTGGTGACCAAAAATGACAACCGCCGCGCCGAGATCATCCAGCGATTGACCGATTATGTCCTGGCAGAGGGATTGTCGGCGGCGAGCCTGCGGCCATTGGCTAAGGCGGCGGGGACGAGTGACCGGATGCTGCTTTATTATTTTACCGACAAGGCCGCGATCATCACCGCGGTGTTGGAGCAAATCTCGGCGCGGTTGGTGGGGCTGATTTCCGACCGGACCGCGCCTGAGCCATTGCCGCTGGAGGAACTACGCCGCCAGTTGGCGCAGCTTTTGTTTGAGGATGCGTTATGGCCTTATATGCGCATCTGGCTTCAGGTTGCGGCGCGTGCGGCGATGGGTGACGCCTATTATCGCGGCGTGGGTGAACAGATTGGCCGTGGCTTTCTGGACTGGGGCAAAATGCAGTTGAAGGCGGACAACGCGGCGCAGTTGGAGGTGGATGCCGCGCGCTTGCTGGTCAGCATGGAAGGCATGCTGTTCCTCAAAAGCATTGGTCTTGATGACGTCAACGCCAGGGCGCTTTAACGCCGGTTTGCCGCCCGTGCTTTGCCCAACAATATGGCTGCGCTGTCACCGTTATTTCGGTAGCTCTCGACCAGCAGATAGGCCGCCAGAAACGGCGCGCCAAGGTTGAACGCCGCAAATCCTAAGACCAGCCCGCTCACCGAAAATGCGTGCCGCCATGCGACCCAGACACCGGACATGATGAGGAAGCACAAAAAGTCGAGATTAAACTGCCCCGGCCATGACATAGCCGCGATGTCGCCGAAAAATATCGGGTACAGCCCCATGCCATGATGGGCGATGACGATGGCGGTGTAGACCCCGACAGCAGCAATGATGGTGACGAGAAATATGCGAAACAAGGTCATGCTTTGGCTCCTGAAACTGGAGCGGTTTCATAACAAAATGTAGCGAGCGCTACAATGACTGTTTTAGTCCGTCAGCTCCACCCAAGTCGGGGCATGATCGCTGGCTTTTTCGCGGCCTCTGTGTTCCTTGTCGACGCCGCAACTATTGAGGCGGTCGGCAACGGCCGGGCTTAACAAGAGATGGTCAATGCGAAAGCCATGGTCGCGTTGCCATGCACCGGCTTGAAAATCCCAAAAGGTCCACACCCCGCCTTGCGGATAATGCGTGGCGAGCGCGTCGGTCCAGCCTTGGCCAAGCAACGCGCGGTAAGCGCCAATGCTTTCGGGCTGACGCAGCGCGTCATCCAACATCGCCGCCGGGGCCCAGATATCATGCGCATAAGGGATGACATTATAGTCGCCTGCTAACACCGCAGGGATTTCTGCCGCCAGCAACTCTGCCGCACGGGCATATAGCCGCTGCATCCACGCCAGCTTATAGTCAAATTTGGGCCCCGGTTGCGGGTTGCCATTGGGCAAATAAATGCTCGCGACGCGCAGCCCGAAAACATCGGCCTCCAAATAACGGGCATGTTCGTCCAACGGATCGCCGGGCAAAGTGCGCTGCACCTCAATCGGCTGCGCGCCCTTGGCGAGGATGGCGACGCCATTGAACGACTTTTGCCCATGCCAGATCGCGCCATAGCCAGCGCGTTCAAAGTCCGCGACGGGAAAGCCCTCATCCTGCGACTTCACCTCTTGCAAACAGGCAATGTCGGGCTGCGTTTCCTCCAGCCATTCCAGCAATCGGGGCAGGCGCGCCTTGACGCCGTTAATATTGTAAGTCGCAATACGCATGATGCCTCCTAGCTTAATACGCCTTCACGCTGAACCTACTTTTTCACCGACCGTCATGCTGAACTTGTTTCAGCATCTATCGTGCTGCAAAGACCTGCGCTGATTGGCGAAATGGACCCTGAACCAAGTTCAGGGTGACGATGTGGATGGCGTTCAAAGTGGGATTAGGAAGTCCGGCAACCGAACGGCTTAAACCGAGAAGCTGGATCCACAACCGCAACCGGCTTGGGCTTGCGGGTTTGTCACCTTGAAACTCTTGCCGCCAAGCGATTCTACGAAGTCCACCGCTGACCCGCGCACGAGATCAAGGCTCATGGGGTCAATGACCAGCGACGCGCCGTCGCCCTGCGCCTGAACGTCGTCGGCCTCAATCGAGTCGGCCAAGCCGAAGCGATATTGAAAGCCGGAACAACCGCCGCCTTCCACCGACAGACGCAGCACAGGGTCTTTGCCCAACTTGGTCGCGATTTCGGCCACGCGGCGCGCAGCGTTTGGGGTCATGAAAATGACATCAGTTTCGGTCATAATCTGCATGTAGGCCATGCTAGGCTCAAAGGAAAGTGCCAGCAAAGAAAAGGGGCGGCAAAGTTTCCGATGCCAGCCCCCAAGATTACACCCTCTCCCAAAGGTGATGCGTTAGCCTGTCCGCTTACTCGCCTTCAGCAGGACCGCCAACGGCTTTGCTATCAGCAGTTTTCGAGGCAAGCAAGAATTTTGCGCCGCTCGGGTCTGATTTTTGCGGGGCCAAGAAAGCAATCGGGTTGATCGCTTCACCAGCGATGCGCACTTCATAATGCAGATGGCTTCCGGTGGAGCGGCCAGTTGAACCCATATAGCCCAAAATGTCGCCCTTGCGGATGCGTTGGCCGGGGGTCACGTTTAACGCCGACAAATGGCCATATCGTGTCTGGACCGCGTTGCCGTGGTTGATTTCAACAAATTTGCCATAGCCGCCAACCCATTCGGCGCGGCCAATAGTGCCATCTGCGGTTGCAAAAATGGGTGTGCCCACGGGACCGGGAATATCCAAGCCCTTGTGGTTACGGCTGGCGCCACGTGTGGGTGCATTGCGATATCCGTAGCCACTGGAGAATTTCATGATCTCGACAGGGTTGATGGAAGGAACGGCAACCTCGACCTTGTGAACAGTGCCGTTTATGCGGCCCCAGCTGTCGTTCAAGGCGCGGAATTCAGGGTCGGAAACGCCAAGAGCGCTTTGGTTGGCCTTCAAATCTTCGGGTGAAATGCGGAACGTGTCAGATGAAGCAGCGGCTGAATTTGCGATAGCTGGTGTGGCTGCCGATACAGCAACCAAAATGCCAATCGCAGCGGCAGCTTTCAGGATCAGTGATTGGCACGAAGCCAAAGCGCTGGATACCATGAGTGTCATTACCTTGTTGTTGCGACCCGCACCATTTCTAGCGCAGTACCGAAGTTTGACCATGGCAGTTGTTCTGCCCACCCCTTATGAACAGGGTGGTGTCCGATGGCTCAAACGAATGCAACGTCTGTGTAATAGTCGCGGGACAAGCCGCCGCTCAAACGCGTTGAGTCGTTGAATCGAGGCTATAGCGATAGGCAAAATGCGGGTTTACCCATATTCCAAACGCGGTCGGCGCCGATTTGTTCCGGTGAGAATCGCGAAGGAATACGCAGGATTCGATGCGCGTTATAGAGGGATATAAGAGGCGGCCCCTCCGGCTTATCCGAGCTAACGCCCGGTCAATCCAACTCCCCATCGCAAGTCGATGGGGAGAATAAGTTGCCCAACTTCCCCTCCGATCGAGCCGAAGCGATTAGCTTCGCATGACGCAGGGGCCTTTTCGGGTCACGCCGTTATAGAGCCTTCGCTGCTGCTAAAACCTCGGCCGCATGCTCTTTGACCTTCACCTTGCGCCAGACCTGCGCCACTTTGCCGTCCTTGCCGATCAAATAGGTCGACCGGTCAATGCCCATATAGCTTTTGCCGTACATCGATTTTTCGACCCACGCGCCCATTTGCTCGGTGGCATCGCTTAGCTCGTCCGAAAGCAATATGACGTCCAGCGCATATTTGGCGGCAAATTTGGCGAGCTTGGCTGGCTTGTCCTTTGACATGCCGTAAACCGGGCAATGCAGCGCCGCAAATTCAGCTGCCAATTCGGTAAAATCCTTCGCCTCATTGGTGCAACCGGGCGTGTCGGCTTTGGGGTAGAAATACAGCACAAACGGGCCGGAAAGCGCCGCCAGATTAACCGCATTGCCGGCGCTATCGGCAACGGTCACGTCGGGCAGCGTGTCACTGATATCGGTCATATTCTCGTTCCTTTTCAAAAATCGCGTGGGCCGAATAGGCTTTGCCATTGGTTCATGACAACCCCGCGATATTCCCTAAGTGTGTGCGTTAATCCATCCCAATCGTCAAAGCCTAAGCTGTGCGCAATAAGCATTTGTGCCGCCTGGGGCGGGGCTGCGCAATCGGGCGCGATCAGGCGCACCATCACCAACAACCGCGCCATCAAGGCAAAGGCCTTGGCAAAGTCAGCGTGCAGGTGCCCCGCCGCCACCAACGCGTCAATCGCTGGTCCAAGCTGCGGCCGCATGCCGTCATGCGTTTCCAACTGAAGCGCGTGAATGATGAACTCCATATCCACCAATCCGCCGGGCAGCAGCTTTACATCCAATGCCCCCTTTGGCGGCTTATGCGCGGCCATATCTTTACGCATCGTCGCAATATCATGGCGCAGTTTTGGGATGTCGCGCTTTGTATGCAAAACATCATGGATGATTTTGGCGACAGACGTTCGCGCGCCTGCGGATCCAAAAAGCACACGCGCCCGCGTCAGCGCCATATGCTCCCACGTCCATGCATTTTCCCTTTGATATTGGTCGAAGCTTTTGACCGACGCACATAATAGCCCATCGGCGCCTGATGGTCGAAGGCGTGTGTCAATTTCGTACAAAGCGCCTGAGGCCGTTGCCACGGACATTGCCGCAATCACCCGCTGCGCCAATCGGTTAAAATATTGCGTTGCGCCAAGGCTGCGCGGCCCATCGGACTCCGCCAGATGATCGCCAGTGAATAGCAGGATGATGTCCAAGTCCGATGCGTGCGTCAACGCCTCACCACCAAGCCTGCCCAAAGCCAAAATGAGCAGCTCGCCGCCCTGTATTTTGCCATGTGCCTTTTCAAATTCCGCCACTGTTGCCGTCGTCAGCGTCTCCAATGACGCCTCGGCCAAATGCGCATATGCCTGCGCGATAGCCAGCGCGTCGCTGCGCCCCTCAATCAACTGCACCCCCAGTGCAAAGCGTTTTTCGCCAACATAATCGCGCACAATGTCGAGGGTGGATTGATAATCGGCGGTGCCAATCCGGCGCTGCATCGCGTCCTGCAATGCGGACACGTCGCCGGGCAAATGCATGGCGCTGGTATCGATCAATGCATCGAGATAGCGGCTTTGGCGGCCCAGATCGTCGGCCAAAGTCGGCGCGTAGCTTAAGATATCCGCGACCAGTTGCACAAGGCCGGGCCGCGCCTCCAACAGGCGGAAGACGTTAATCGCGCTGGGCATCGCCTCAATCATATTGTCGAAGCGCGCAATCGCACGATCCGAATCGGGTGCTTGCGCCAGCGCCGCCATGATCGCGGGCAACACCGCCTCAAATGCATCACGCGCCGATGGGCTTCGGATCGCGCGGATTTTGCCGCTACGCCAGCGGGCCAATCGCTGCATCACCGCGGCAGGGTCGGCATAGCCGAGATCAGTGAGCTGTTCCTCCAGCGGCAGACCTTCGTCCGCCAATCGCGGCCCTGCGCTGCCCCCTGCATCAACCATGCGGTCATAGATGGCCGCGACCAAAGCGGTGATCGGCGCAATCGCCGCAATCAACGCGTCGGCATCCGCCAGCCCATGCAAGCGCGCGACAGCATCGGCGGTTTCGCGGTTCTGCGGTATCTCATGCGTTTGCCGGTCGCTGTGCATTTGCAAGCGATGTTCGAATATCCGCAACTGCGTATAAGCCGAGGACAAGGTCTCCGCCTCTTGCTGCGTAATCGGGCCAGCCGCCGCCAGCGCCTGCAATGCTGCGCGCGTGTCTGGTACGCGCAATGCCGGGTCGCGGCCGCCGTGGATAAGCTGATGCGCTTGGGCAAAAAACTCACATTCTCTTATGCCGCCATGGCCACGTTTCAGGTCAAACCCAAGGCCCATTTTCTGCCCCTTGGCATAATGGTCACGGATTTGCGCCGTCATCGCGCTGATATTCTTCAACTGCCCGAAATCGAGCGATTTGCGCCAGATGAACGGCTGAATGGCATTCAGGAAATACTCGCCGAGCGCGCGGTCGCCGGAACTCACCCGTGATCGGATAAAGGCCGCTTGCTCCCACGCCAAGGCGGACGATTCATAATAGCCGATGGCCGGTTCGACTGGCAGAACGATGGGGCTGACCTCCGGCGACGGACGCAACCGCATATCGACGCGAAAGACATAGCCATCCCCGTCAAGCGCGGACAAAAGCGCAATCACCCGCCTACCATAACGCACCGCCGCCTCGGCCACATCGTCGCGTTCACGATGGGGCAGGGTTTTGGGATCGAACAGGAATATCGGGTCAATGTCGGACGAATAATTCAACTCCCGCCCGCCATGCTTGCCCAGCGCGATGACGGCAAAGCCCTGATTAGGCGCGCCCGGCACACGTTCTTGTATCGCAGCGGCGATGGCTTGATCCAGCGCATGGTCGGCAAAGTCGGAGAGGATGTGCGTGACGCGTGTCAGGTCCCAGACATCAGACAAGTCCGCAATCGCGGTCACCAAAGCGACCCCTTGGCGCTGTTTACGCAATGCGGTGCCGACCGAATCTGCACGGCGGGCAAGGGCGCAGACAAGCGCATCGTCGAAATTGCCCGCGTGGATCATCGGCATAAGGTCAGCGTTGCGGTCGAT
>JBILLO010000068.1:0-9766 GCA_044376035.1 Sphingorhabdus sp. | reverse complement strand
AGTTCGTCGCCGATCTCCGTGATGCGGGCTACGAACTGGATTTCAAGATAGTAGATGGTCGCGACATCGGTTTGCCCCAACGCAGACAGCGCCTCGTTTTGGTTGCTTCGCAGCTGGGTCCGATTGTTATTCCCAATGCCCAAAAACCTCAATCAACTGTGCGAGATACGATTGCAGACCTTCCACCTTTGTCTGCAGGGTCATTCGATCCAAATGACCCTCTTCATGCAGCCGCGTCGCTAAGCCCTTTAAACCTAACGCGCATCCGCCACTCTAAACCCGGCGGCACTTGGCGTGATTGGCCGAAGGAACTCGTTGCAGCCTGCCACACCCGTGAATCGGGAGCCACCTATCCGTCGGTTTATGGCCGGATGGAGTGGGATCGGCCTGCGCCAACTATGACGACACAATGCTATGGTTTTGGCAACGGTCGTTTTGGTCATCCGGAGCAAGACAGAGCAATCAGCCTTCGCGAAGCGGCAATGATCCAGAGCTTTCCTCAAAATTACTCTTTCGTCCAAAATAAAAGCGCAATTAATTTTAACACGCTTGGACGAATGATTGGCAATGCCGTGCCCGTGCTTTTGGGTGAATTTATTGGAGAATTTCTAGTCGAGCATGTGAGAACTTATTATAATCACAGTTGATCCGTCAATTTCCCCTGACCCGAATAAACGAAAGGGCTCCGGTAAACCGAAGCCCAAACGTCGACCGGGAAAGCCCAATCCATAAGTTCTATATAGCAAGAAGCTGCGATTTTGGCAACCCCCTACTCCTCCCCCATCCGCAACGCCGCGATAAACGCCTTATACCTTCGCCAAGGCTATAGCGCACACGCCTGCGGGATGCGCACATTCCCATATTGACGCTGGTCGCCTAACGGCCCCCCGCATCCTTAGGGGCTTTGTGTCTTCGTGCGATACCCCTCCCCCGTCCTTCGGACGGTCCCCCTCCCCGAGCAAGCTCAGGGAGGATTTACGCCTCCCCAATCCAGCAAAACGGGTTCGGCCCGTGTATTATCATAGTACGCCCAGTCGTCCACCGCGCTTGCGCAAATCAATTGCATTGCTCCAGTATATTCGGTATATACATGGGCATGGATCAGCCTATTCACACCAAAGCGTTCAAGTCCGGCAACAGCGTCGCCGTGCGCTTGCCAAAAGGGCTGGGCGTTGCGCCTGATACCGAAATCGAGATAATCCGTCAGGGACGGGACTTTTTGCTTCGGCGCGTGGTTGATCCTGTCAAGGAGAAGGCCAAGCTGCGGAAGCTCGTCGCAATGCTCGATGAAATCGGCCCTGTTGGTGAGATCGAAAAGCGCGATGCCGATATTTTTCCGGACCGTCCGGGATTGTATTGAATTTTGGGATATCTGCTCGACACCAGCGTCGCAATCCATCTGCGTGATGGCGATCAGGCGATCAAGCAGCATTTGCTCGAACTGGACGAAAGCCCGTTTCTTTCCGCCGTTACCCGCGTTGAACTTGAGGGCGGCATATATGCCAAACCCGAATTTTCCGACAGGCGGCGGGCGGGCGTACAGGCGTTGATTAATATGCTGCCGGTTCTCGACTTCGATTTTGAGATGGCCGAGGCTTATGGCCGGATTTTGGAAACCACCGGATTTTCCAAACGCAAAATCATCGACCGGATGATAGCGGCGACCGCGCTTGTCGAAGGGCTGACCGTAATCACCGTCAACGCGCGCGATTTCAAAGACGTTCCGGGGCTCGATATTATCGAGTGGGAGCCGAGCTAACTTTGCCTTTTGGCCCCTTACTCCTCCCCCATCCGCAACGCCGCGATAAACGCTTCCTGCGGGATGCTGACATTGCCATACTCCCGCATCCGCGCCTTGCCCTTTTTCTGCTTTTCCAGCAGCTTTTTCTTACGGCTGATGTCGCCGCCATAGCATTTGGCGGTCACGTCCTTGCGCATTGCGGCGATGGTTTCGCGGGCGATGACTTTGCCGCCGATGGCCGCTTGCACGGGGATTTTGAACAAATGGCGCGGGATCAGGTCTTTTAGGCGTTCGCACATGCCACGGCCGCGCGATTCCGCGGTGCCGCGGTGGACGATCATGCTCAACGCGTCGACCGCGTCGCCATTGACCATGATGCTCATCTTCACAAGGTCGCCTTCGCGGTGGCCGATCTGGTGATAATCGAACGAGGCATAGCCACGGCTGATGCTCTTTAGGCGGTCGTAAAAGTCGAACACAACCTCATTCAACGGCAATTCATAGACGATCTGCGCGCGGCCACCGACATAGGTCAGCTGCTTTTGAATGCCGCGCCGGTCTTGGCATAATTTCAAGATGGAGCCGAGATATTCATCGGGGCAGTAAATCGTCGCCTGTATCCACGGCTCCTGAATTTCGTCGATGCGGTTGACGTCGGGCATGTCGGACGGGTTGTGCAGTTCCATCTCGCACGCATCTTCGGTTTTGCTGCGGCTGAGTTGCAGCTTATACACAACGCTGGGCGCAGTGGTGATGAGGTCGAGGTCGAACTCGCGGGTTAGCCGTTCCTGAATGATCTCCAAGTGGAGCAACCCCAAAAAGCCGCAGCGAAAGCCAAAGCCCAAGGCGGCGCTGCTTTCGGTTTCAAAGCTGAATGATGCGTCGTTGAGGCGCAGCTTGCTGATGCTTTCGCGCAGTTTTTCAAAGTCGGCGGCGTCGGTGGGGAACAGACCGCAGAACACCACGGGCTGCACTTCCTTAAAGCCGGGGAGCGCTTGAGCGGCGGGGCGCTTGGCATCGGTGATGGTGTCGCCGACGCGGGTTTGCGCGACTTCCTTAATCTGCGCGGTGATGATGCCCACTTCGCCCGCCGCGATTTCGGGCAAAATCTCCAGCTTTGGCCGCATACACCCGACGCGATCGACCAAATGCTTTGTGCCGGCGGCCATGAACTGAATTTCCTGACCTTTTTTGATGACGCCATCAATGACGCGGATCAGGATGACGACGCCCAAATAGGGGTCATACCAGCTATCGACCAACATCGCCTTTAACGGCGCGTTGCGGTCGCCCTTTGGCGGGGGAATGCGGGTGACGACCGCCTCAAGCACTTCGGCGATGCCGATGCCCGATTTGGCGCTGGTCAGGACGGCGTCGTCGGCGGGCAGACCGATGATTTCCTCAATCTCGGCCTTGACCTTGTCCACCTCTGCGGCGGGCAAATCGATCTTGTTGATGACAGGCACGATTTCATGGTCATGCTCAATCGATTGATAGACATTGGCGAGCGTTTGCGCCTCCACCCCTTGCGCGGCGTCCACGACAAGCAACGCGCCTTCGCATGCGGCGAGGCTGCGGCTGACTTCATAGGCGAAGTCGACATGGCCGGGCGTGTCCATCAGGTTCAATTGATAGGTAAGGCCGTCGTGCGCGGTGTAATCCAGCCGCACCGTTTGCGCCTTGATCGTGATGCCGCGTTCTTTCTCAATGTCCATATTATCAAGGACTTGGCTCGTCATCTCCCGCGCAGTAAGCCCGCCCGTTTGTTGGATCAACCGGTCGGCCAGAGTCGACTTCCCATGATCTATGTGGGCGATTATGCTGAAGTTGCGAATAAGCGAGAGTTCGGTCATGCAGCAGCCCCTAGCAGGGCCGCCCCGCGCCTTCAAGCATGGCGGAAAGGCGGTAGCTGACTATGTGTAACGGTATACGCGATTCGGTTGTGTGTAGGAAAGTGGTTTTTGCTATTTTTTCGCACCAAAGCGCGGAATTTGGTAATCGGGGCGGAGCCAGCGGATATTGCCTTCGGCTTCTTCTTTTGCGCGTTCGGCGTTTAACGCGACCAGCCGGGTGACGATTTCCGACGGGGATAGGTCGGCGGGCCAGCCATAGGCATCGGCCACGGCGGCGTCGATTTGTTCGTGGAGGCGGTGGACGATTCCGGCCCGGGCGGCGCGGGCGCGGTCCTCTTGCGCTGCGGATAGTTTTTCGCCCGATTGCAGAAGGCCACGCAGATTATAGATTTCGGTCATGGTCAGGCCCGGCACCTCCGCCAAGGCCGCCTTGCGGGTAGCGTCGAGTTCTTCGGCGAGTTCGGCGATGGTCGCACGTTGTTCGGGGGTGGCGTCGGGGAATGGGAAGGGGTCGAAGACTTTGGATTTAACGTAGACAGGCCGATCTTCGAGCATTCCGCCGGTTGTGGTGGCCCAATACAAATGAGCTGATGATGACAGAATGCCGAGAAAATGGTCATCCGCAGATGCGATAATAACCACTTTGTCATCACAAACAGTATTACTGTCGAGAAACTGAAATACTCGATGCTTAGCCGTATCAACAGTAGCGATATATCGCTTCAGCCCAGCAAGCGCAGGTCTCAACTCTCGTCGAGGTTCGCCGAAAATCCACCAATTTTCCCGATAAGTAGCTCTGCGATTTAGATCGCGCTCTGGCTTAACAGTGGCGTAAAGATGTTGATGCACCTCATGAAATTTTTGTCGAACCGATTTCTCGGTCATTCCAAACAGGTCAATCACCATTTTGTCGCGTGGACCGTCTATCGGTAAGCCCGTCAGATCCCTGCCATTTCGATACGGACGGATAAACGCCTCTAAGCCGCCTCGCTTTCCAAGCCCCAACGCTTGAGCTTCACTTCGGGTTATCGAAAATCCTTTTCCGTGCAGCTTCACGCCATCGTGACAAATGCCCGTATTTGAGAGCAGCTTTTCTGTCTGAGTAACATCCGCCCCCACCGTCAAATCAGCGTTAATCGAACCGTTAGCCTCGCTTGTCTCCAAAGTCGGGTCGTCGGTTTCCAGCCCTTCCTCACCGACAATTTCCAACAGCTTGCCGTGATGCGTCCCTGCCTCTGCCACGGTCATGGCGATACGGACGGCGGCGGCGTCCTTGGTAGCCTTGGTCCATGGATGGTCGGGAATGGCGAGGATGAGGGAGAGGGTGCTTTTATCCTCCCCAGAATGGGGAGGGGGACCATGCGAAGCATGGGGGAGGGGCACGCTCTGGCTATCCTGACCTTCTGGCGTGGTGATACCCTGCACGTGCCCCTCCACCAGCTTCGCTGGTTCCCCTCCCCGGTCCGGGGAGGATTTGTGGAGATAGCCCTCAATCACGCGCCGACTAAATGTCTGCGTGATACTATTCGTGGTCACAAAACCAAAACGGCGCAGCATGGTGCCGGGGCGGGTCAGCAGCCATGCCGCATGGTCCCACCATTGCATGACGAAATCCGCCGATTTGGGAACACGCGGGTTGGCTTTCCATAAAGCCTCTGCATAGTCGCCGCCCAATTTGGCGCGAATATCCTTGCCGCCGATAAAGGGCGGGTTGCCGACGATGAAATCGGCCTTTGGCCAATCGGGCACCATCGGGTTTGCGGTGTCTGGTTCGCCCGTTGCGGTCCGGCGCAGCACAGCGTCAAAGCCGCCGTGGGTGCCGCCGTTGATGTTGGTCAGCGTCGGCAACACCGGATCGCCAATTGCGGTGGGATGGTTCGCCAGCCGGTGCCGCAACCAGCCGATCCACAATACCAATTCCGCAATCACCGCCGCGCGCGGGTTCAGCTCCAACCCCAGAAACTGGTTGGGGTGGACGGCGGGTGTTATGGGTTGCCCAAGGCTTTCGGCGAGCGCAGTTATCTTGCCCTCCAGCCGCAGCAATTCCTCCATGCTGACATAGAGGAAGTTGCCCGTGCCGCAGGCGGGGTCGAGAATGCGCAAGGCGCAGAGGCGGGTGTGAAAATCCTGAATAAGCGTGATGGCACTCTTCTCCCTCTCCCCTTGCGGGAGAGGGCGGGGTGAGGGGTTGCGGCGCGTCTGCGCCGCTTTGGTTTGCTTGGTCGCTGGCGCTCCCGCCCCCTCACCTTCCGGCGCTAACGCGCCTCCCTCCTCTCCCGCAAGGGGAGAGGGGTTTAGTAAGAGCCGTACCGCCTCTTCAACCTCTGCCCATTCTGCATTCAGCAAATCGCCAAAGGTAGCGCTGACCAGCCGCTGCACATAAGGACGCGGCGTGTAATGCGCACCAAGCTGCGCGCGTTGCGCCTTGGTCAGCACCTGTTCGAGTAACGTCCCGAAAATCGCGGGTTCGACCGAGCGCCAGTCGCGCTTTGCGGCCTCGAGCAATTCGCCTTTGAATTCTTGCGGCAGGTCATAAACCTTAGCCGAGCTGAACAAATTGCCATTGAAATGGCGGACGAGCGCATCGCCCTGATTCCAGAATCGGTTATGCTCGTCGCCATGGTTCATCGCCTGCCACAAATCGTTCAGGCCGCTCTGCCACCAGCGGTCAGACTTATTGCGCGCCTCGTCAAGGAACCTTGTGAAGCTGCCTTTGGGCAACAGTTCGACATCCTCGGCAAACATGCAGAACAATATCCGCATCAGGAACAACGACGTTTCCTCGATGCCCAGCGCCAGAGCAAAATCGGGCGCGCCGGGGTTTGCACCGCGCTGTTCCAACTCCAAAGCTTCTGCAACACGGCTCAAGCGTTTGGCGATGTCGCGCGTTACTTCTGCGGCTTTGAGGCGTGGATCGACGCTGGCTGGTTTGGTCCAGATAGCACGCAACAAATCACGGATTTTCTCATCATGTAGCTGATCGAGCGTGATCCGGTAGTTTTGCTGATCTGGGAAGAAGCTATAGCCGCGTCCGTTTCCGGCCCAGTCGAAATACAGCTCAAAACTGCGGCCGATATCGGCGACGATCAGGAAAGGTGGCGTTTTGTGATTGTCGGGCAGCGCCAGCGCATAACGCTCCGCCTGAACGCGCGCGTCGGCCATCAACCGGTCGTAACGCGGGGCTTTCTTTGACTTAGACGCCGTATGGCCGATGATGGTGCCGAAAAGATCGGTAACGGTCTCAAGCGCATCTTCGGGTGCGTCCGCCGGAATGGCCTCGCCCGGTTTGACCTAGCTTTGCTTTGCCTCAAGGATAAAGCAGTCTTTTTTGTAAAGATCGATGCGACCTGTGCCTTTGGTGCCAAGCACGGCTTGTGATTTGACGGGCGCCTCGAATACGTAATTTTCAAGTCCCTGCCCTTTTGGGTCGGGAATAGGCAAGTCGAGTGTTTGGCAGAGTTCAGACAGAAACATCTGGTAATTGGCCCGCTCGGCTCCGCCCTCGCGTCCGAACCATCTGTCGATAAATGCTCCAAGTTCCATAATTCTTCCCTGCCCGCATCACGCCCGCCAATCAAGCCCACACTGACCTTCATCGGCGCAAGTCGTCCTTGACCCCCGCCCTCCCGCCGCCTATACCGCCCTCAACATCCAACCCATCGGGAATGGCCTTGTCGTCGCGCAACTTGGCTAACGTATTGATGGATATGGGTTTTCACATACGCGAAACGGCTGCACGGCAGGGCTCGATTCTTCGGGGCATTGCTATGCGGCCTTTTCTTGTCTGTGGAATGGCACGCCGCGACTGACATTTCTAACTGAGGCAAAGCACCTTATGGCATCCCGTCCCGCTCCTGCGACCCTGTCGCGTCAAAAGCGTATCCGCAAAATCTTCGGTAACATTCATGAAGTTATCGACATGCCCAACCTCATTGAGGTTCAGCGCGAGAGCTATGAACAGTTCCTGCGGTCTGACCCGTCGATTGGCTATGTCTCCGGTCTTGAAAAGACGCTGCGCAGCGTTTTTCCGGTTAAGGATTTTGCCGGCACCTCGGAACTCGACTTCGTGCATTACGAGCTTGAAGATCCGAAATTTGACGTCGAAGAATGCCGTCAGCGCGGGATTACTTATGCGGCGCAGATGAAGGTGACGTTGCGCCTGATCGTGTTTGAGGTTGACCCCGACACCGAAGCGCGCTCGGTCCTCGATATTAAAGAACAAGACGTGTATATGGGCGACATGCCGCTCATGACGCATAACGGCACCTTCTTCATCAACGGTACAGAGCGCGTTATCGTATCGCAGATGCACCGTTCGCCGGGGGTCTTGTTCGACCATGACCGTGGCAAAACGCACAGCAGCGGCAAATATCTTTTTGCGGCGCGCGTTATTCCTTACCGTGGTTCGTGGCTCGACTTTGAATTTGATGCCAAGGATATTGTCAATGTCCGTATCGACCGTAAGCGCAAGTTGCCCGTCACGACCTTGCTGTATTCGCTTGGTTTGAACGACGAAGAGATCTTGGGCCATTTCTACGACCGAGTCACATTTGAACGTGGCAAGGGTGGATGGAAAATTCCGTTCAATGCGGAGCAATGGCGCGCATCAAAGCCGATGTTCGACATTGTCGATGCGAATACGGGCGAAGTTGTATTCCCCGCGGGCACTAAGGTTACCCCGCGCGCCGCCAATAAGGCCGTGAAGGATGGCCTGACCAGTCTGCTGATCCCGACCGAAGAAATCTTTGGCCGTTATTCGGCGTTCGACCTGATCGACGAAAAGACGGGCCGGATTTATGTCGAAGCTGGTGACGAAATCACCGCCGAAAACCTCGATGCGTTGGACAAGGCCGGCATTGACAGCCTTGAGCTGCTCGACATCGACCATGTCATCACCGGCGCATGGATGCGCAATACGTTAAAGGCCGACAAGGCCGAGAACCGCGACATGGCGCTCGACGCCATTTACCGCGTTATGCGTCCGGGCGAGCCGCCAACGCGTGAAACCGCAGAAGCCTTGTTTGCTGGCTTGTTCTTCGATGCTGACCGCTATGACCTGAGCGCGGTTGGCCGCGTGAAGTTGAACATGCGTCTCCAGCTTGATGTTGAAGACACGCTCACCACCTTGCGGACGGAGGATATCCTCGCCGTGGTCAAGGAGCTGGTAAATCTGAAGGACGGCAAGGGCGAAATCGACGATATCGATAACCTTGGCAACCGTCGTGTCCGTTCGGTCGGCGAATTGCTGGAGAACCAGTATCGCGTCGGTCTGCTGCGCATGGAGCGCGCGGTGAAGGAGCGGATGAGCTCAGTTGACGTATCGACCGTCATGCCAAACGATTTGATCAACGCAAAGCCAGCCGTTGCTGCAGTGCGTGAATTTTTTGGTTCGTCGCAATTGTCGCAGTTTATGGATCAGACCAACCCGCTCTCGGAAGTCACCCACAAGCGCCGCGTTTCGGCGCTTGGACCAGGTGGCCTAACGCGGGAACGCGCTGGCTTTGAAGTCCGCGACGTGCACCCAACGCATTATGGCCGTATCTGCCCGATTGAAACGCCAGAAGGCCCGAACATCGGCCTAATCAACTCGCTGGCATCATTCAGCCGCGTGAACAAATATGGCTTTATCGAAACGCCTTACCGCAAGGTCATCGACAATAAAGTCACCGACGATGTGGTTTATCTCTCCGCAATGGAAGAGCAGAAGAACACCATCGCGCAGGCAAACGCCGAACTGAACGCCGATGGCAGTTTTGCCGAGGACCTGATTTCGTCGCGTGAAGCAGGTGAATTCCTGATGGCGCCGCGTGATCAGATCACCTTGATGGACGTTTCGCCAAAGCAGTTGGTTTCGGTTGCGGCATCACTCATTCCTTTCTTGGAAAATGATGACGCCAACCGCGCATTGATGGGATCGAACATGCAACGTCAGGCTGTGCCTCTGCTGCGTGCAGAAGCGCCGTTTGTCGGCACTGGCATGGAAGAGACCGTTGCCCGTGACTCCGGCGCGGCCATTGGCGCACGCCGCACTGGTATCGTCGACCAAGTCGATGCAACGCGTATTGTTGTGCGTGTCACTGGTGATGTCGAACCTGGCAAATCGGGCGTCGACATCTATACGCTGCAAAAGTTCCAGCGTTCGAACCAGAACACCTGCATCAACCAAAAGCCA
>JBILLO010000141.1:0-3097 GCA_044376035.1 Sphingorhabdus sp. | reverse complement strand
ACGGCGTCAGTGATGATTTCCGGATTTTCAAGGATATAGGCTCTCACCAATGCCTCCGTCGCCTTGCGGTCAGCCGGCGACATGCCAGCAGCAGCAACAGCATCATCGGCGGATTTCGTTGCGTCTCCGGCAACCGGTGCAGCATCAGAAGGGCTAACCGCGACGGCACTTGGCCAGAAAATATAGGCCGCCAAAGCAAGCAAGATGGCTAATCCCGTAACCACGGTTGCGATTATAATCCGGCGGGTTGATGCTTGTTCGTTCATGGACGCTGATTAGCCGCGCCGTATAGATTGTGCCAGCAATTTGGGGTCAGGACCTATTAAATCCACCTTCGCGGCGTCAAAATGGCAAAGATATCGAAGCAGAATGTCCGCCGCAGGCGGTCATTCTGCCTGCAAGGGCATTTTGCTTTGAGATCGAAGCCATTTTGGCGTCCTTCGGATTTGACCCATACTGTCCATTGCTACGTTGGCAAAGCTAGACTTAGAGCCACTAAGTCCTGCGCCTTGCCGCCTTGCACTGAACAAAATGGCCTCAAACCGCGAAGGTGGATTTAAGTGGTCCTGACCCTAGCGGCGGTTTTTCTTTAGCTGCGCAAGCTTTGCTTCGGCTACCATATTGATATCTTGTGCACGGATCCAATCGGGCGAGTATTCGGGCAACCCGGCCATTGCGGTTTGCGCGTTGGGCAAGGCAAACTGGGGCGCGCCCTCCATCATATAGCGTTCTGCGCTGGCGAGTGCGGCGCGCGCCGTATCCCCTTTTTGGGCATAGACGACGCCAAGCTGATACCATGCAAATGGATTCTGGTTGTCTTTGGCCACTGCCGCTTTCAACACCTGCGCAGCTTCATCAAGCTGCTTTTTATCTTCCGTAGCGATCAACGCATGTCCGAATATCGCGGCAATCAACGGTTGGTTTCCGGTCAGGTTTACCGCTTTGCGCAACGGCGCAATCGCATCGGCAGGACGCCCGGATTCCAGCAATATCTGCCCATGTAGTTCGAGGAAATAGGGATCTTCAGGTGCTGAGGCGACAAGGGCGGATGACTCATCCAGCGCCTTTTGCGGATAAGCGGACTTGTGCCAAGCATAAGCGCGCGCATAGCGGGCAGGCACCGATGTGTCGGATTCAGGATAATCACGCATCGTGGCTGTGGGGTCAGCGAGATAGCCCGTCAGCTTTGCTTTAACGCGTTTGAAATCGCTTTCCCATTTGGGGTTTATCGGCGCGTTCCACGCAGGGTCGGCGGAATAGGTGTCCTCCAGTACCGAAATACGCTCACCGGATAATGGGTGCGTGCGGCCGTAGCTGTCCTCTTGCGGGATACCGAGGCGGAATTCAAAATTCTGCAACTTTTTGAAAAAGCTGATCGAACCGCGGCCTGATATCCCTGCCTTGGAGAGATATTGTGCGCCCGACGCATCAGCTATGCCCTCTTGCCCGCGGCTAAAGGCCAAGAATTTGCCCATCGCGGCCTGTTGCCCCGCCGACAATATGCCCATGCCCGCTTCGCCTGCACCTGCAGCGATGGCCGCTGCTGCGAGAATGAGGCTAGCGATGCTGATACCGCTCGCCACAGCGATGCCTTCGTTAAACCGCACGACATGCCCGCCAACGACATGGCCAAGTTCATGCGCAATCACGCCCTGGACTTCATTTGCGGACGTTGCGGCATCAATCAAACCGCTGTGGAGGTAAACCGCTTGGCCACCGGCGACAAAGGCGTTGACCGACTTATCGTTTATCAGGATGATGTCGACATTTTTGGGGTCAAGCCCTGCTGCCTCAATCAAAGGCGCGGAAATCTCATCGAAAAAAGCCTCGGTCTCTGCATCGCGCAAAATAGACTGCGCCATGGCGGGGCGCACTGACACCAGAACTGCAAGGAACAGGATGAACGCTGTCCGGACGGCACGAAACATGAAAATACCCATGTCTCGTGAATGGCCCGAACTGCATGAACGCGCAATGAAGAAATGAGACAAAAGAAAAGCCCCGCCAATTTGTCACCGGCGGGGCTATGTTATCTTAACAAGAGCGGCCTCTTAACCGAAGGTGCGTTGCCACCAACCCGTGCGGGGCGTGCCGTCATCAGGCGCATCGTCCGTTTGCGTGGATGCTACATCTTGTACAGCATCTTTTGCGGCGGCTTTCTTGCGTGGGGCCTTGGCCTTGGGTGCCTCAACAGCTTCTTCGGCTAAGGTTTCCGCAGCAGGCGGTGTTGCCTTTACCTTGGCGCGTGGCTTGGCCGGGGCCTTTACCTTTGCAGCAGCAACTTCCTCTGCCGCTTCAGGAGCCTTTATGGCTGGCGCATCGGCTGTGGCTTCAACCTTGACAGCCTCGGCCTTTGGCTTGGCACGGCTGCGGCGCTTTGGCTTGGCATCTGCTTCTTGCACAGCTTCTAGGGCTGCAGGCGCTTCGGCTTCGGCAGGTGCTGACGTGTCAACAATCGCATCAACGATGGTTTCCTGACGGTCACGGTCCCTGCCACCACGACGTCCGCGACGGGCTTTTGGCTTGGCGTCCGCATCCGCTTCGGGGGCTTGAGCGACATCAGTGCCTTCGGGGCGTTCCGCAGCACCTGCATTTTCGCCTCCAACGGCACCCTCAACTTCAGGGCGGCCATCACGGTCGCGACCCTTGCCACCTCGGCGGCCACGGCGACGCTTGCGTTTACGACCTTCGCCGCCTTCGCCTTCTTCGCGAGGACTCTCGTCTCGCGCACGACGTGGCTCACGAGCGGTTTCCTCGACTTCTTCAACCTCATCGTCGAAATCTTCGATGTCGTCTTCAATGTCATCATCGTCGAGATCGATAATCGGCGGGAGTTCCACCGGACGCTCTGGACGCGGGCCGGAACTGGAAACAGCAAGCTTTGCGCCTTCGGTTTCCCCATTGGGCACGATCAGCACGCGGACATGATAGCGATCTTCGATCGCCGCCAATTCGGCACGCTTGTTGTTAAGGCAATAGATGGTCGCCTCTTGGCTTGCTTGCAACACGATCTGGTTGCCTTGACCCTTTGCCGCTTCGTCTTCGATAAGGCGCAGTGCGGACAATGCGGCCGACGACGCGGTGCGGACAAGGCCAG
>JBILLO010000140.1:0-3162 GCA_044376035.1 Sphingorhabdus sp. | reverse complement strand
TGTCGCGGCGGCCATAGCGGTATATGCGCCCGTGGTGCAAAAGCTAACGACGGCATTGGACGGGCTATTGCCCCATGATGTCCGGCTTCAGACCGAACGCTTTGGCGCGCGGTTGAGCGAAAATGGCGCGCCACGCAAAATCGCGGACCGGCTGGTGCAATTGGCGCAGTTGGATGGCGCAATTGGTCTGGCGGCGCTTTCCTCTGCGCAAAAGGGCGATGTGACCGCACTGACGCGCGCCTTCACTGCCCTTGGGGATGCGCTGGGTTTAAGCTGGGCGCAGGGGACCGCAATGCAGGTCGACCCGCACGATCCGTGGGAGCGGCTGTTGGTTGCTGGCCTCGCCCGAGATTTCCAAACCATGCGCCTAGACTTTCTGCGGCGTCGTGCCGCAAAAAAACCGCTTGAGGATACGCAAGGCTGGCTGGTGGCCAACGCGGTGCGCGTGCGGGCGTTCAAGGCGATGGTGGACCGTGCCCGGATGACAGGCGCGCCCACCCCCGCCATGTTGGCACAAGTCGCAGGCCAGGCGCGGGTATTGCTGGGGCGTTAAAGCCTCAGCTTTTTGTCGCTAGGCCCGCTGGATTGCCCTTTGTCGACGGGTTTGAGGCGTTTTGTTTTTTGGGCTTTTCGGCCTTTGGCTTGCGGACTTCGCGGCTCGATTTCTTTTGGCTCTTCGCCATGATATTTTCCTTTGGAGGAGGCGTGCGTAAGCGCATTTTGGGTCAGGATGCGCTGACCCATATAGTGTAAAGATAAGCATCAACGACCCTGTTTATAAGGACGCTGGCATTATAAGGACGCTGGGCAACCGGCTGGTTTAAGCGACGGCCTCTGTCGCCCGCTTGTAGATGCTATTGAGCGGGCTACGGAAAAGCTTCATCACCATCGGTTCGAAAAATGAAAGCGGAAGCGTGTCATACTCCGGATCAAAGGATGGGCAGTCATATTTGTCGATAAACTCTTCGGTATCGGCAAACCACTCATGCCCGCGAAACTGCTCCCGCATGTCGCGGTCAAGGCCCAGATGGTGGAAGAAATTTTGCCCTTGGAAAATTCCGTGATGTTGCACAATCCAAAGAAGCTTTTCCGAAACGAACGGCTTTAATATGGCGGCGGCGATGTCCGGATGGTTGGCCGCGCCCAGCGTATCACCAATGTCATGCAGCAAGGCCATCACGACATAATCCTCATCCCGGCCATCACGATGCGCGCGCGTCGCGGTTTGTAAGGAGTGCGTCAGCCGGTCGACTGCAAATCCGCCAAAATCTCCATCGAGCAATTTCAGATGGTCCAAAATCCGGCGTCCGCCATCTTGCGAAAACGGGATATTGTGCCGCATGATGATTTGCCAATCCTCTTGCGTGCTCTGCGACATATCATGAAATTGCGCGCGGTCTTCTTGGCTGTCCATTTTGCTATCCTCTCACCTTTCACGTTTAACAGCGTTGGCAGACGAAACAAGGGCTTCATGCGCGCGCGAAATGCGGCTAGACCGATTATATGGCCATATTAGAGCTTTCGGATAAACCCTTCTTCGCGGACAAGAACCGCGCTTTTTGGAACTTGCACTCGGCCGGTTGGGGAGGCGCTACTGCACTTTATGCGGTAGCCGGTATTGCAAGCGGACAACCGTTAAGTTTCCTGGTTACGGTGTTGATTTCCGCAGTAACCGGGTATTCCGTGACCTTGATTTTATCGGTTGTCTATCGTCATGTAATTGAAAAGCGTCCATTTGTGACTTGGGGGACCACTTTACTCGCGGTCATGAGCGCAACTTTGCTGTACGCGTATATCGATACATGGGTTGCTCAAACGATCAGAGAGGGTGCAGACCAAACGCCCTTTGCCCAATTGATGCTAGTCGCGTTGTTCAAGGATAGCCTGCTTGTTGGTGCATGGTCCGCATTATATTACGCCATCAATTATTTCGTGCGCGCTGAAGAGCAAGCCGACCAGATGATGCGGTTGGAGGCGCAGGCGACCAGCGCGCAGCTTACGATGCTGCGTTATCAGCTTAACCCGCATTTCCTTTTCAACACATTGAATAGCATTTCGACCTTAGTGCTGTTGAAACAGACGGAACAAGCCAATGCCATGCTGTCGCGGCTGTCCTCATTTTTGCGGTTTACGCTTATCAACGAAGCTGCGGCAAAAGTGCCGCTGACTCAGGAAATTGAGACGCTAAAACTATATCTCGATATTGAAAAAATGCGGTTTGAAGAACGCTTGCGGACATATTTCATCATCGAACCTGCGGTAGAAAACGCCTTGGTCCCGTCGCTGTTGCTTCAGCCACTGGTGGAAAATGCCATCAAATATGCCGTGACGCCGAAGGAAGAGGGCGCAGATATTTCTGTGACCGCTCAACTTGTCGGCCAAAGGGTGCGGATCACCGTTTCGGACACGGGCCCGGGCTTGCAGCCGGGGCAACAAGACCAAAGCCTGTCCACAGGTGTCGGCATGGCGAACACGCGTGAGCGTTTGTTGCAAGCCTATGGCGAGAACCAACGCTTTGAACATTATGTAAAAGCCGGGGGCGGATTTGAGGTTTTGTTGGAACTCCCCTATCAAAGCAGGATTACAGCAGGGGAAGACAATCAAGCGGGGGCGCAACGGCAAGGAAAAATATCCGCATGAGCATTCGTACAATATTGGTCGACGATGAAAAGCTGGCCATTCAGGGTCTCGAATTACGGCTGCAACCTTTTGAGGATATCGAAATTGTGGCCATCTGCCGCAATGGTCGTGAGGCCATTCGCAAGATCAAGACGTTAAAACCGGACTTGGTCTTCCTCGATATTCAAATGCCGGGATTTGATGGCTTTTCGGTTGTGCAAGGGGTGATGGATATCGACCCGCCCTTGTTCGTATTTGTGACCGCCTATTCCGAACATGCCATCAAGGCGTTTGAGGCGCAGGCCATCGATTATTTGATGAAACCGGTGGAACCCGAGCGGCTGGCCGATACCATGGACCGCGTGCGCGGCAGGCTGTCCGACAAGCGGACATCGGAAGAACTCGACCGCCTGCGTACGGTTATCAACGAAGTCGCGCCAAATGCGGCGGACAATTTGGGGTCATTGGATGACGATGTGGCATCCACCCGCTTTGAAAAGCTGATCAATATTAAGGATCGCGGCCAGATTTTCCGAGTCGATG
>JBILLO010000139.1:0-3265 GCA_044376035.1 Sphingorhabdus sp. | reverse complement strand
GCCATGGTCAGGCCTGACAAAGCCACACGGGCACGGGCACCGGGAGGCTCATTCATCTGACCGAAGACCAACGCAACCTTTGAACCTTCTGGGGTTGGGTTGCCGTCGGCGTCCTTGGCGATAACGCCCGCGTCGAGGAATTCGTGATACAGGTCGTTCCCTTCGCGGGTACGCTCACCCACGCCAGCAAACACCGAAACGCCGCCATGGCCCTTTGCGATGTTGTTAATGAGTTCCTGAATGAGAACGGTCTTGCCAACGCCAGCGCCGCCGAACAGGCCGATCTTGCCGCCCTTTGCATAAGGCGCGAGCAGGTCGATAACCTTAATGCCGGTGACGAGAATTTCGGCCTCAGTCGACTGGTCGGTGAACAAAGGCGCTTCTGCATGGATCGGGTTGTACTTTGCCGCGCCAACAGGGCCACGCTCGTCGATTGGCTCGCCAATGACGTTCATGATGCGGCCAAGCGTCATTGGGCCAACGGGCACAGAAATCTGCGCGCCGGTGTCACGCACTGGCTGACCACGGGTCAAGCCTTCGGTTGCGTCCATGGCGATGGTGCGGACGGTGTTTTCACCCAAATGCTGCGCCACTTCAAGGACCAAGCGGTTGCCGTTATTGTCAGTTTCAAGCGCCGACAAAATCGATGGTAATTGGCCAGTGAAGGTCACATCGACAACAGCGCCAATGATCTGGCTGATACGGCCAGTCGCGCCAGCAACGTTGATGGCGGTCTGGCCGGAGCCTGCCTTGGGGGCAGGGGCCTTGCGTGCGGGCGCTTTCGCCTTAGGGGCAGCAGCAGCCTTCGGAGCGGCGGTCTTTTTAGGGGCGGTAGCCATGTGTTTCTTCCTTGCCTTTGGATGTCGTTAGAGCGCTTCAGCGCCTGCGATAATTTCGATTAACTCAGTCGTAATCGCCGCTTGACGCGTGCGGTTATATTGAATGGTCAGCTTGTTGATCATGTCGCCCGCGTTGCGCGTTGCGTTGTCCATGGCCGTCATTTTCGAACCTTGCTCCGACGCCGCATTTTCGCGGTTCGCGCGCAGCAACTGAACGGCGACATTGCGTGGCAGCAATTCGGCGAGAATTTCTTCTTCGTCAGGTTCATATTCCACCGTGGCGGACAGGCCAACCGTGTCGCCTGCGTCTGCGGAAACCGCAACGGGCATCAATTGAATCTGCGTTGGCGTTTGCGTCAGCACATTTTCAAACTTGCTGAAGAACAAATGCGCGATGTCAAAATCCCCGGCTTCAAAACGCGCGGTCAGATCTTCGCCCCAAGCTTGCACATCGGCAAAGCTGAGTTTGCCTAGGTCGCCGGGTTCAATGCTGTGGATGATATCGCCACGGAAAGTGCGGCTCAACTGATCGCGGCCCTTTTTCCCGATGGTGTAGAATTTTACGGTCTTGCCATCGGCCTTCAATGCCTCTGCCTGACGGCGGGCAAGGCGAACGATGTTGGTGTTGAACGCACCGGCAAGGCCCTTGTCGCTGGTCGCGACCACGAACAGATGCACGTCATCTTTGCCAGAACCTGCAAGCAATTTTGGCGATTGCGGGCCAACAGACACCTTGGACGCGATACTCGACACCACCGCCTCAAGCCGCTCGGCATAAGGGCGCGATGCTTCGGCCGCTTCGGTCGCCCGACGCAGCTTCGCAGCGGCGACCATTTTCATCGCCTTAGTGATCTTCTGAGTCGACTTGACCGAGTTGATCCGCATTTTGAGGGCTTTTAAGCTTGCCATCTTGTTTCCCGTGTTCCCCGGCGAAGGCCGGGGTCCAGTTTCATCAGTGTTGTCTGGACCCCGGCCTGCGCCGGGGAACCCAATTTACGCAAAATTCTTCGTGAACTTTTCCAGTGCCGCCATCAGCGCCTTCTTGCTGTCGTCGCTAAAGTCGCGGCTGTCGCGAATGGTCTTCAGGATGTCTGCATGGTTGGCGCGCAAGTCGGCGAGCATAGCTTCTTCGTAGCGGGTCACGTCGGCGACTGGGATGCCATCGAGATAACCGTTGGTGCCTGCAAAGATCGAAGCGGTTTGCTCTTCAAACGGCAGCGGCGAGAATTGCTTTTGCTTCAACAATTCGGTTAGGCGTGCGCCACGGTTCAAAAGCTTTTGCGTGGAGGCATCAAGGTCCGAACCGAACTGCGCGAACGCCGCCATTTCGCGATATTGCGCAAGCTCAAGCTTAATCGAGCCCGATACCTTCTTCATCGCCTTTGTCTGCGCAGCCGAACCAACGCGGCTCACCGACAGACCCACGTTAATCGCAGGGCGGATACCTTGGAAGAACAGGTCGGTTTCCAAGAAGATCTGACCGTCAGTAATCGAAATCACGTTCGTTGGGATATAGGCCGACACGTCGCCAGCCTGTGTTTCGATGATTGGCAATGCCGTCAGTGAACCACCGCCATTGGCGTCGGACATCTTCGCGGCGCGCTCCAGCAAGCGGCTGTGCAGATAGAAAACGTCACCGGGATAGGCTTCACGGCCCGGAGGACGACGCAGCAGCAAGGACATCTGGCGATAGGCCACAGCTTGCTTCGACAAATCGTCATAGACGATGACGGCGTGCATGCCATTGTCGCGGAAGAATTCGCCCATCGCAACGCCAGTATACGGCGCGAGATATTGCAGCGGTGCAGGCTCGGAAGCGGTGGCCGCAACGACGATGGAATATTCCATTGCGCCTTGTTCTTCCAACGCGCGGACGATCTGCGCAACGGTCGAACGCTTCTGACCCACGGCAACGTAGATGCAGTAAAGCTTCTTCGATTCGTCGGTGCCCTTGTTGACTTCCTTCTGGTTGATGAAGGTGTCGATGGCGACAGCGGTTTTACCCGTCTGACGGTCGCCGATGATCAATTCGCGCTGGCCACGGCCAACAGGCACGAGGGCGTCAAGCGCCTTAAGGCCCGTTTGCACAGGCTCCGAAACCGATTGGCGCGGGATGATGCCGGGCGCTTTGACTTCAACGCGGCTGCGCTGCGTCGTCTTCAATGGACCCTTGCCATCGATGGGGTTGCCAAGGCCGTCAACAACGCGGCCAAGCAATTCCTTACCGACAGGAACGTCCACAATCGTGCCTGTACGCTTTACAACGTCACCTTCACGGATTTCGCTGTCTGAGCCGAAAATAACAACACCGACATTGTCCGCTTCAAGGTTTAGCGCCATGCCCTGAACACCATTGGAGAATTCGACCATTTCACCAGCCTGGACATTGTCGAGGCCGTGAATACGGGCGATGCCGTCACCGACCG
>JBILLO010000138.1:0-3293 GCA_044376035.1 Sphingorhabdus sp. | reverse complement strand
CAATCACATACCATTCTACCGAGCCCTTGCGGCTGGCTGGCGGCTTTGCGTGTTTGACCGTATTGAAGTTCGTTTTAAGAATGCTCAGCATCGCTGGATCGGTGCCGCCCGCAAATACCTTCGCGACAAAATCACCACCCGGCAGCAGCACCTTAATCGCAAAATCCACCGCTGCCTCAACCAGGCCCATCGTGCGCAAATGGTCGGTCTGTTTATGCCCGACCGTGTTGGCCGCCATGTCTGACAAAATCAGGTCCGGCGCACACCCAAGTTCGGCGATCAACCGGTCTGGCGCGCTATCATGCATGAAGTCCATTTCAAGCAGGATAACCCCCTCAATCGGGTCAACTGGCAATAGATCAATGCCGACAATGGCGGCCTTGGGCTGTTGCCTACGCACCACTTGTGCCCATCCGCCCGGCGCGACGCCCAGATCAACGACAGCTTTCTTGCCGCGCAAAATATGGAATTTTTCGTCGAGCTCAACCAGCTTATAGGCCGCACGGCTGCGATAGCCTTCGCCATGCGCGCGCTTCACATAAGGGTCATTCAACTGCCGCTCAAGCCAACGCGTTGACCCGGCCGTCCGCCGCTTTGCGGTCTTGACTTTCTGCTTGCCAGCCAGCGTCCGGCCCGAGTCCTTACCACCGAAAAGATTATCTGCCATAACTCAACTCTGCCGATTGCGGCGCTTGGCGTCGCTGGCCATCAGCGCGCGCAATATACCTTCGCGAATGCCGCGATCTGCCACGCCCAGCCGTTCGCCGGGCCATATGTCGAAAATAGACTCCAATATCGCACATCCGGCCACCACCAAATCGGCCCGCTCATGGCCAATGGTCGGAAACTCGGCGCGTCCGGCAATGTTGCGATGTGCCAGTTCGCGGCTGATATCGCGCATGGCAGAAGTCTGGAGATGCAAACCGTCCACCGCCCGCCGGTCATAGCTGTTAAGCTTCAGATAAACGCTGGCGAGCGTTGTGACCGTTCCTGATGTCCCCAACAGGCGGCGGTCGCCCCCGTCTTCAGGTAAGCGGGCTGCAAAGTCGGCAAAGCTGGCCATGACTTTGTCCCGCATATTTTGGTAGCTTGCCCTTAATTGTTCCGGATTATCGCCCTCTGCGCTTTCGCTTTCCGTAAGCGAGACGACGCCCCAAGGCACGCTTACCCAATCGAGAATTTCAGGAATCACATTTCTTGTCGACACAAGCACCAGCTCGGTTGACCCACCGCCAATATCGAAAATCAGCGCTGGTCCGGCGCCATCTTCCAAAAGCGCGTAACAGCCCATAACCGCCAGCCGCGCTTCTTCCTTTGGACTAATGATGTCGAGGTGGATGCCGGTCTCTCGCTTCACCCGTTCGATAAACTGTGCCCCGTTCACTGCCTGACGGCAGGCCTCGGTCGCAACAGAGCGGGCCAGCACCACGTTGCGTTTTTTTAGCTTTTCCGCACATACGGTAAGCGCTTCAACCGCACGGTCCATGGCCTCCTCGCTCATTCGGCCAGTGGAGGTCATGCCCTCGCCCAGCCTGACAACACGCGAAAACGCGTCCACAATCGTAAAATCGTCGCCGCCTGCCCGCGCGATCAGCAACCGGCAATTGTTGGTGCCAAGGTCAAGCGCGGCATAGGCTGTGCGCTCAAGCCAATTTCGGCGCAACGCAACCTTGTCATCCTGCGGCCTGCCGTTGCTGGCCGAAGTCGCAATCTTCGGGGTATCGGGACGCGCTGCGCCATTGGCCGAAGCCTGCTGCAGCGTTGCAGCCTTGGGTGCCGCATTTTTATGACGAGACGGTTTTTTACGTTTTCGTCCGCGTCCTTTTTGCGGCGATGGCGCGACATTTTCGCCCATGGCCGATAACTCACTTCTTATTTTCTATCCGGGCGGATGTGCCGCCGGTACCTGAAAGTGATGCTACGCGCACAGAGACAAAGATTCAAGATTTTTGAACGCCCGCCGCAACCGGCCGATTCAGCGGGTTGACCGGACATAGCCACGGGCATATACGCCCACCCCTTGCTCCCCGGTCGTCTAACGGTAAGACTACGGACTCTGACTCCGTCTATTGAGGTTCGAATCCTTACCGGGGAACCACTATAACATATTGATATATTGCATCAATTATACCCAGATTAACCGCAAAGCTTCAGTTTTAGTGTTACGCTGAAGTCCCACGCTTTTCCGCGGGTTTCTCTCTCGTTACGCTGGGTTCCGGCAGCTCCATGCAACATGAATGCAACATGGGCCAATGCCCTTCGAGATTAAAACGAACACCCAGCTGACCGGGTATTCCTGTAGAAAGCAGGCTGTGTTAGTCGTCACACAAGTGTATTGGGAATCAGCAAGGTAATAAGATCCCGTTTTGGATATTCACATCAGGCCGGAGACAAACGTGATACCCGCAATCAAAGATACCCCCTTCCCTCACGCAGACACCCCCGCAGCCCGTGCTCTGCAGTCTGCGTTGAACAGAGCTAAAGTGAAAAACAAAACGAGCCTTCGGGCATTGGCCAAGCAGCTAAACTACAAACAGGCTGCGGTTTTGAGTCATATGGCGAATGGTCGGATACCAATTCCGGTCGAGCGAGCCGAAGAAATCGCGACAGCGCTCGACATAAACCCTGGCGCATTCATGAAGATGGTTCTGAAACAGCGTTATCCAAAAATGTCATTATCGCTGGACGATGCTGAAACCAATTCTTTCCCATTGGAAAGCCAGTTCAACCATCCAGGCTTAGGTCTCGAGCTCAGCAGCGCAACTCCATCACAAATGCGTATTATCCGAGAAGTTCTTCGAGATAGTCACGCTTCAGAACGATGGTTATTCACACACGAAGTGTATTACGTAAAAATCATAAGAAAACTCAGACCCGATGTGATAACCGACGGATTATCGTCGGATGATTTGCAACGGCTTAGCCTCGCGTTGGCACAAACTGCTGAACAGCAGCAATCGGGGAACTAACCTTCGCCGCATTCGTAATGCGGGGGTCGTAGGTTCGAATCCTATAGGCGGAACCATATTTTTCAAAGGCTTATACTATAAGTTTTGAAATGATGCGGGCCGGTAGTTTATTCAGGCAAGCACCGGGCAAGCACTTAGAAACTGTGGTATAGACTGCGCTGATGTGTCCTATTGCAAGCGTACTGGCCTTTGAGCGTGTAACGGAATAGCAGCTTTGCGCCCTATTCTGTTGAAAAACTCGGCTGTGGTAACGAGTATAGGGCGGTCCTGAATATAGGCGCGCGGCTTCACATTCCCGATCAGGCGGGTGCGGGGCTCGGCATC
>JBILLO010000001.1:0-32807 GCA_044376035.1 Sphingorhabdus sp. | reverse complement strand
TTAACGTCCTGCGCAACCAGCTCAGTGACATAGGCCTCAACCCGCTGTGCCAACTTGCTTTGCTGCGCATCGGTTACTGGGACCAACCCCATCGCCTGTTGCGGGGTCACGGTCGGCACCGGGTCCGGCGGTGTAAGCTTCAGCTCTTGCAAGGTCTGGGTTGCGGTTTCAGTCGACATGGCCAAAAATCCCTCTGTCATTGGATATGACATCAAATGGAACGAGTGCTCGACCATTTCAAGCACTTCCGTCCCCAGCTGTATTATTTTTCTAATACAGCTTCATCTTGCCGCCTCAAAGCGGCTTCGACCAGTGGGGATAATCCTTCGACAACCCGCGACACGCCCTTGGCATTGGGATGGATGTTATCCGGCAGCATTAAGGCCGCATCCGTCACCACGCCATCGAGGAAAAAAGGATAGAGCGAAGCCCCATAATTGTTGGCCAAATCCGGGAAAATTCCGTTGAAAGAGTTTACATAATCTGCACCTAGATTTGGCGCGGCCAACATGCCCGTCAGCACCACAGGAATGTCACGGCGTTTCAACTCGTCCATCATCGCGGTCATGTTCGCTTTGGTTTCTGCAGGTTTGATGCCGCGCAACATGTCATTGCCGCCAAGGCCAAGCACGACTAGGTCAGGCTTTCGGTCCAAACTGTCGAGCACGAAGGCCAGCCGCGTTTTACCGGCTGCTGTTGTGTCCCCTGAAACCCCGGCATTATGAACCCGTGCGTTGATGCCATCTGCCTGCAATGCCGCCTGCAATTGCGGGGCAAGCCCTTCTTTTGGTCCAAGGCGATAGCCGGCATAGAGGCTGTCGCCGAACGCAACGACCAATTGGTCATATTGCGCGACCTTTGCCGTTTCCTGAACATCACTCTTATTTTCGGCTACAGGATTTGACCCGCATCCCGACAACCCTTGGATTGCGACGCATAACGCCCCATATAGCCAAAAACTTCTCATAAGGATTCTTCCTTGCACGCTCCTATCACTCATAAAGCGGATATGGCAATCCGCGCGGCAAATGTCACCCTCACGCTTGGCAGCAACGATGCATCCGTGTCGATTTTACGCGGCGTAGACCTTGAGGTGCCGTATGACAGCAGCGTCGCGTTGCTTGGGCCGTCGGGGTCGGGCAAATCTTCATTGATGGCAGTTCTGGCCGGGTTGGAGCAAGCCAGCGGTGGCACTGTCCTCGTCGATGGTCTGGATTTCACTCAACTGGATGAAGACGAACTCGCGCGGGCGCGGCGTGGGCGCATCGGCATTGTGTTGCAGGCGTTTCACCTGTTGCCCACCATGACCGCACTTGAGAATGTTGCTATCCCGTTGGAGCTGGCTGGTCTGGCGGACCCGTTTGGCCGCGCGCAAAGCGAACTAGAAGCCGTCGGCCTTGGCCATAGGCTCACCCATTACCCATCGCAATTGTCCGGCGGCGAACAGCAACGTGTTGCCATAGCCCGCGCCATGGCCGCAGGGCCAAAGATCATCTTTGCCGATGAACCAACAGGCAATTTGGATGGGTCCACAGGCACGGCCATTATCGACCTCTTGTTCGATCGCCGCGCCGCATTGGGCGCGACTTTGTTGATTATCACCCACGACCCCGAACTTGCGCGCAAATGTGACCGCGTGATTTCCATGCAGGACGGCCACGTGGTGGAGAGCGAGGCTTGACCGGCGAACAACAGATCCTCCCCGCTTCGGGGAGGTGGCAGTGCGGAGCACTGACGGAGGGGGGGCTGCGCCGTGCGCTGAGCCAATTGCCCCCTCCACCCCGCTTCGCGCGGTCCCCCTCCCCGTTCTGGGGAGGATTTAGATGACCCTTCCCCTCGCGGCCATTTGGCGCATTTCGCGCCGTGACTTGTCCGCGCGAATCCGTGGGCTCCGGTTGCTAGCGATTTGCCTATTCTTGGGCGTTGCGACGCTCGCGGCTATTGGCAGCTTGACCGCTGGCATAGCCGATGAGCTGTCACGGCGTGGTCAGACGATCCTTGGCGGCGATGTCGAAATCGGGATCGCGCAACGTGCAGCAACGCAGGCGGAAATGGCCGCCATGCGCAAGGCAGGTAAAGTGTCCGAAACCATCCGTTTGCGGGCAATGGCGATAGGCGCGCAAGTTGGAGGCGACAGCTTGCTCGCCGAGTTGAAGGCTATCGACAATATCTACCCGCATTATGGCACGCTGACATTGCGCGATGGCGGCACTGTAATGGCGCCTGCAACAGGCGAAATTTACATCGGGCCAACCTTGGCCGAACGGCTCGACATTCAACCCGGTGGCACTGTACGCTTTGGCGAGGCGCGATTTAAAATTGCGGGCATCATCGCCGAAGAGCCCGACCGCTTGGGCGAAGGCTTCACGCTTGGCCCTGTCGCTATCATCAACATGGCGGCCTTGCCAGACACTGGCCTCATCCAGCCGGGCAGCATGTATGAGGCAAAATACCGCATCAAGCTGGCAGCAAACGAAGACGCCGCCGCCGTCGCAAAAACGCTTGAGGCGCAGTTCCCGTCCGCGGGTTGGGACGTCACAGATCGCTCCAACGGCGCCCCCGGCACAAGGCGCTTTATTGAGCGTATGGGCCAGTTCTTGACGCTTGTCGGCCTTGCTGCCTTGGTCATCGCGGGCATTGGCGTCGGCAATGGGGTGAGCAGCTACCTCGCCAGCAAGCGCGCCAGCATTGCGACCTTAAAGGTGACTGGCGCAGACAGTGGAACGATATTCCGCATCTATATGCTTCAAATCCTGACCGTTGCCGCAGGCGCGATTATCGCTGGCCTTGCGATGGGCAGCGTCATGCCTATGGTTATTGGCTGGGTGGCTGGCGACATATTGCCCGTCGCGCCGGGCTTTAACCTGCATCCTTTGCCGTTGCTTGTCAGCGCGATCTATGGCCTGTTGATCGCCATTGCCTTTGCCCTGCGGCCCTTGGCCCGTGCGCGCACGGTACCGGCCGCTGGCCTGTTCCGCGCGATTGTGGAAGGCAACGCCCGCATCGACCGACGCAGCGCGATTTGGGTAATCTCGGCCATTCTCGCAATCATCGCGCTCGCAGTGCTGTCGGCGCGAGAGCCTTTATTCTCGCTCGCCTTTATCGGCGCGGCCTTTGGCCTGCTGTTGCTGCTCACTGGCATTGCTTGGCTGCTGCGCTTTATCGCCTTACGCGTCCCTCGGCCTAACGCGCCCTTGCCGCGCCTCGCGCTTGCAAACCTGCACCGCCCCGGCGCGCAAACGCAGGCATTGGTCGTGGCGCTTGGCCTTGGCCTTACTTTGTTCGTAACGCTCGCCGCAATTCAGACAAGCATCAACAACGAAATCAAAAACAGCGTCCCCGACCGTGCGCCAAGCTTCTTTGCGTTGGACATCCCACGCGATGGCGCGGCCCAGTTCACGCAAATGGTCAAGAAAACCGATCCCAAAGCTACCATCAACATGATACCCGCCTTACGCGGCACTATCGTTGAATTTGGTGGCCAGCGTGTGGATCAATTGGAAGAACTGCCCGAAGGTGCATGGATCCTGAACGGAGATCGCGGGCTGACCTACAGCAGCGTCCTGCCCAGGGGCAGTGAGATTGTCGCGGGCACATTTTGGCCAGCGGATTATGATGGTCCTGCTTTGGTCAGCCTTGAAGCAGAAGCGGCCGAAAGCTTGGGCGTTGGGGTAGGCGATACCCTGACCATCAGCTTGCTTGGCGTTGAGGTTCCCGCCAAGATCGCATCCTTGCGCACCGTCAAATGGGATAATTTCGGCTTAAATTATGTTATGGTGTTTTCGCCGGGAAGCTTGGACGCCGCGCCCCATAATATGGTTGCGACTTTGACCGTGTCGAAGCCAGCTGAGCGTATATTGGCAAAATCGATCCCACCCACATTCCCGTCCTCGTCGCTGATTGAGGTGGGCGAAGTCACGGCGCAGATCACCATATTGCTCACACAAATGGCGCAAGCCATTGCTGCTGCGGCATCCATCGCCATCTTAGCCGGAATCGCCGTGCTCGTTGGCGCCATCGCCGCTGCGCGCCAGTCGCGTATCTATGACAGCGTCATCATGAAAATGCTGGGGAGCACAAGGCGGCAGATTTTGGGCGCGCAGGCGTTGGAATATGGCATATTGGCGGTGGTGCTCGGATTGGTGTCGCTGCTGCTTGGCATGTCGGCTGCTTATTATGTCGTGGTCGAAATATTCGACTTCAGCTTTGCGCCGGATTATTCGATCCTCGCGTTGACGCTTGTTGGCGGCGCTGGTGCGACCTTTGTGCTGGGCATCGTCGGATCACTCCCAATCTTGGCCGCGCGGCCATCGGAAGCGCTCAGGAGCCTCTAATCTCCCCATCGACTTGCGATTGGGAGGTGGCAGCCGAAGCGATAGCTTCGGATGACGGAGGGGCAGCCGTGTTGAATGCCCCTCCGTCTTGCCCGTGCTGGCGCTCGGTCAATCCACCTCCCAATCGCAAGTCGATGGGGAGGTACGTTACTGATCCTTGGCCAAATGCGTGGCCAATGGCGCAGACAAGATTAACTGCGCCATATGATAAATCAACGTCGGCAACAGAACCATTCCGGCAATTGCGGGCGGGAATATCGTTGCGGCCAGCGGCGCGCCGATGGCGATGCTTTTCTGCCCACCCGAAAACAGCATGGTAATCCGGTCGCCGCGCGGTAACTTCATGACGCCGCTTAAGGCCCAAGCCCCGCCAAAGCCAATCAACAGCATGACCGACAAAGCCAAGGCCAACCACGCAAGCTCATCACCGCGCACGATGCTCCATATCCCCGCCACAACCGCGCCTGAGAACGCCACATAGACCGCGATGGCAATCGAAATGCGGTCCATCCAGGTCGCCAGCTCCCGGTTGCGGTCTACCCATGGTTTGCACCAACGCTGCGCCATTTGGCCGAGCGCAAAGGGCAGGAGTAGGATGAGCGCAATGCGCCCAACGGCTGCGCCTGAAATATTCGCCTCCCCCACATGCGCCAGCACCGCCAAGAGCAATGGTGACAACAGCACACCGATCAGATTGACCAAGGCTGCCGCGACGACCGATGCCGCCACATTACCTTTGGCCAAGGCGCAATAGGCCGCAGCCGACTGCACAGTGGAAGGCAGGATGCCTGTAAAAAGCAACCCCAAGGCAAGTGTCGGCGGTAAGATATTGTCGAAAATATAGGAGAGAGCCAATCCGGTGGCCGACATCACGCCAAATACGAAAAAGAAAATCGCCCCCTGCAACCGCCAATTGCGCACGCCATTGACCACTTCGTGGCGCGGCAAGCGCACGCCATTGAGGAAAAACAGCAGAAATATCGCCGCCATTGAAACCAATGACGCGACCTCTGCCGCCCCGCCCCGAACGGGTAAGACGCTCGCCAACAATATCGTGGCGAGCAGCAGCATGACAAAGCGATCAGCGAAGATACGAACGAACATCAGAGCGCTTTGACCGTTGCAATCGCGTATTGCAACACCAGCGATGTTGCACCGCAGCGCATATTGCGTTAATGGCGCGCGAGAATCTGGCGGCATGTGGCTGCTATGAAGACCTTCCAAAAGGCCCATTTCCAAATGTCATTGCGTAACATCGCTATCATCGCGCACGTCGATCACGGCAAAACCACTCTTGTTGACCAACTGTTTCGGCAGTCGGGCACCTTCCGCGACAATCAGCGCATCGAAGAGCGCGCCATGGATTCGAACGATCTCGAAAAAGAACGCGGCATCACCATTCTTGCCAAGTGCACCTCGGTTGAGTGGGACGACCATAAGGGCGAAAAGACCCGGATCAACATCGTCGATACCCCAGGCCACGCCGACTTCGGCGGCGAAGTTGAACGTATCTTGTCGATGGTTGACGGCGTTATCCTTCTGGTCGATTCCTCCGAAGGCGCGATGCCGCAAACGAAGTTCGTAACCGGCAAGGCGCTGGCATTGGGCCTTCGCCCCATCGTGGTCGTCAATAAGGTCGACCGTCCTGACGAACGTATTCAAGAAGTGTTGGACGAGGTGTTCGATCTGTTCGTGTCGCTCGATGCAACCGACGAGCAGCTTGATTTCCCTGTGCTTTATGCCTCGGGTCGTAATGGCTATGCCTCGATTGACCCAAGCGCACGTGAAGGCACGCTCACGCCGATGTTTGAAACCATCGTCAGCCATGTTCCAGAGCCAAAGGCCGACGTTGACGGCGAATTCAAAATGCTTGTCACCTTACTTGACCGCGACAATTTCCTTGGCCGCATACTGACAGGCCTTGTCTTGTCAGGCACCGTGAAGGTGAACCAGCAGATCCACGCATTGAACCCAGACGGCAAGATTGTCGAAACGGGCCGTGCATCGAAGATCATGTCCTTCCGTGGCCTTGAGCGCGTTCCGGTTGAAGAAGCCAAGGCTGGCGACATTATCTCTATTGCGGGTATGACCACAGCTACGGTTGCAGATACGATTGCAGAACCGTCAGTGACTGAGCCGCTTCAGGCGCAACCAATCGATCCGCCAACATTGTCGATGCGTTTTTCAGTGAACGACAGCCCAATGGCAGGCCGTGAAGGCACCAAGGTTACAAGCCGCATGATCCGCGACCGCCTGTTGCGCGAAGCCGAAAGCAACGTCGCCGTCCGTATCACTGAAGCCGAAGACAAGGATAGCTTTGAAGTTGCTGGTCGCGGCGAGCTTCAATTGGGCGTTCTCATCGAAACCATGCGCCGTGAAGGCTTTGAACTTGGCATCAGCCGCCCACGCGTGCTGTTCCGCGAAGACGAAAAAGGCCAGAAGACCGAACCTTATGAAACCGTCGTCATTGACGTGGATGATGAATATTCGGGCACCGTCGTCGAAAAAATGGCCGTGCGTAAGGGCGACCTTACCGACATGCGTCCATCGGGCGGCGGCAAGACCCGTATCACCTTCAGCGCGCCATCACGCGGGTTGATCGGCTATCACGGGGAATTCCTGTCCGACACGCGCGGCACCGGCATCATGAACCGTCTGTTTGAAAAATATGGCCCGCATCGCGGCCATATCGAAGGCCGCAAGAATGGCGTGCTGATTTCCAACGGCGCTGGCGAAGCAGTTGCTTATGCCCTTGGCCCATTGGAAGAGCGCGGCATCCTGATGGTCTCGCCAGGTGAAGCTTTGTATGAAGGCATGATCATCGGCGAAAATGCCAAGCCAGATGACCTTGAAGTCAACCCGATGAAGTCTAAGCAGCTGACGAACTTCCGTTCGACCGGCAAGGACGACGCCATCCGCCTCACCCCGCCCAAGCGCCTGACGCTTGAGCAAGCCATTGCCTATATCGATAACGATGAAATGGTTGAGGTCACGCCGAAGAATATCCGCCTGCGCAAGCGCCTGCTTGACCCGAATGAGCGGAAAAAAGCATCGCGCGCCAAACAGGCCGCATAATGAAAAGGGCGTCGGTTTCGGCGCCCTTTTTCTTTGGGCAACGGCTCTAAATGGCTTCCCCTGCCGCGACACCGCTGGCCCACGCCCATTGGAAGTTATACCCGCCAAGCCAACCGGTGACGTCCACCGCCTCGCCTATGCAATATAGCCCTGGCATTTTCTTTGCCTCCATCGTCTTTTGCGACAGGCCATCGGTGCTTATCCCACCCAATGTCACCTCTGCCTTGGCATAGCCCTCACTGCCATTGGGCACGAATGGCCAGTTGCCGAGTAGCGCACCCGCACCCACCAATTTCCGGTCGTTTTGGTCGGCAAGGTTGCCGAGTAGACCAATTTTGGCGGCGAGCGCTTCGGCCAAGCGTGCAGGCAAGACTCGGTCCAAAGTTGACCGCAAAGTCGCGCGTGGCCGTGCGCGTTTTTCCGATAGCAATAATTCGGTGGCATCCAATGATGGTAGGAAATCAATCTCGACTTGGTCCCCCGGCCGCCAATAGCTGCTGATTTGAAGCACTGCGGGTCCGCTGAGCCCCCGATGGGTGAACAATGCGGCCTCTCGGAATGCAGCCTTTCCATGCTTGGCAACCACTTCAGACGATACGCCTGATAGTTCGCGGAACAACACATCATCACCGCCAAGCGTTAGCGGGACCAGGGCGGGTCGTGGCTCAACAATCTTCAACCCGAACTGTCGCGCAAGATCATAGGCAAAGGCGGTAGCCCCCATTTTCGGAATGCTTGGGCCGCCAGTCGCAATCACCAGCGCCGCGCCTTGTGCGTGCACTCCATTATAGGTGACATGATAATCGCTGGCATCATGAGTCACTTCACCGACGGGTGCATCAAACACAAAATCGACCTGGCCACCAAAGCCCGCCGATTTGTCACATTCCGCCATCAGCATGGCGACAATCTGCCGCGCGGAACCGTCGCAGAATAATTGCCCAAGCGTCTTTTCGTGGAAAGCGATATTGTGCGCGTTCACCAGATCAATGAAATCCTGCGGGGTATATCGGCCTAAAGCTGACTTTGCGAAATGCGGGTTGGCCGACAAATAGCGTTCTTGCGCGTGCGTGGTGGTCGCATTCACATTGGTGAAATTACACCGTCCGCCGCCGGAAATGAGGATTTTCTTGCCGGGGCCCGTGGCGTGATCAATCACCAGCACGCGCTTTGCGCGTTGCCCGGCGGTCAAAGCGCACATCAGGCCTGCGCCACCGGCACCAAGGATAATCGCGTCATAATTGTTTGAACTTGCCATTTCGACCCCCTGCACTGCCCGCGCTATATTGCCAAGTGCTATGCTTTGCGGCACAGCGCGCAACATGACTGAAGAAACGATATCCGCGGGCCCCAATACCCCACCCGATCACCTATCGATTAACCCGATGAGCGCGCATTTCGATGGCGACCTGTTGTCGCGTGGCATTGGCATTCGCTTCAAGGGTGAAGTCCGCACCACAGTTGAGGAATATTGCATTTCCGAAGGCTGGATCAAAGTGCAGGCTGGCAAAGCGCGCGATCGCAAAGGCAACCCATTGCTGATCAAGCTCAGCGGCCCGGTCGAAGCATGGTTTGAAGACCTTGGCGACGACGCGCCCGTGGCGAAGCTTTAGGGTTAGGACCTAGCTTTACCGCTTCGGAAAAGCCGAAATCAGCTTGGCCAGTTGGTCGTTGACAGGATCAAGCTGATCATCCGGCGTGTTGCCAAGCCGCACAATGGTTAGGCGATGCTGCGGTGATACCACCACAAATTGCCCCAAATGTCCCAATGCGGCGAAGACATCCGATGGCGCCTTGCCGGGAAACAGCACTGGATCGCGGCCTTCCTTACGTTTCCGGTTCAACCATATATGGGCGCCATAGCTTGCATCGGTTTTGCTTGGCGTCTTCATAAAACGCATCCAGCTTGTCGGCATCATCTGCGCAGAGCGCACCGAGCCATTGTTCCGCAAAAATTCGCCAAATTTTGCCCAGTCACGCGCGGTGGCGTGGATAAAACTTCCGCCGAGCATTGTGCCATTGCGGTCAAATTCAGGTAGGGCGCTTGTCATGCCCAACGGCTCAAACAAACGTCCGCGCGCATATTCCAACATCGCATCCCGGCGCACAACGGGGTCTTTGCTATCCGTCAACGACCGCGTCATGATGTCGACGAGTATGTGGCTGGTGGCCGTGCTATATTCGTGCTTCTCGCCCGGAACGGCCTCCAAGGGCCGTGTTTCTGCATAGCGTGCAACATCTTCGCGGCCATCAAGAAACAGCATGCGCGGCGTGTCTGCATCAAAAATCGCGACACTGCCTTCCGCCATTTCGGTGTGGTCCAGACCCGACGACATATGCAGCAAATGGCGCAATGTTATCGCCGCACGACCATCGCGGGGCGTTTGCCATTCGGGCACGATTGCGGGTTCATCCAAGGCCAGCCGACCGTCCGCCACCATCATGCCAACCAAGACGGCAGTCACGCTTTTGGCCATGGACCAGCTGATGAGCCTGGAGTCCGGTCCATATCCCGGCGCGTAGCGTTCGGCGATAACACGCCCGCCATGCATCACGACCAACGCGCGGGTTTCACCAACCGTGGGATCTTCAAAAAAGGGCGCTATAGCAGCGGCAAGCTTTGCTTTGCTGATCACCGCGTCATCGGCAACCATGCTAACACCCGGACCAGCAGGCTTGGCAGGTGGCTCCGCAACGCATCCAGATAGGTTGAGTGCAGCGATGGCGCAAAAAGCGGTTGCGGCGAGGAGGATTTTGTTTCTAGGCATAGAACGCATGGATTTACCAAATGGAGAGCTTATGGCAACCGCAACTTCGAGCCAAAGACCACAAGCATCGCAACCTCGGTTCAAGAGGTTGAAGATTGTCGTTGCGGTCATCGCCCTAATTGCGGCCATGTGGTTGGTGTGGAACTGGAACAGCATCAAGGGCCAGGCACGGGTTGGCGCGGCCTATGGCGCGCATGTCACCTGCTCATGCCGCTATATGGAAGGTCGCGATATGGCGTCGTGCGAAACCGACAAGGAAAAAGGCATGGAGATGGTGCAGTTGAGCGACGATCCCGAAAACAAACGGGTTTATGCATCGGTGCCGTTCTTGGCCGAAGCTGTGGCGGAACGGCGGGGTGCTTTTGGGTGTATTCAATTGAACACGGCGGAAATCGAGGCGCTGTAAGCTACCGTTTTGCAGGCACAAGAATGTATGCCGAAACTAACAACTCGGTCGCGCCTCCGGCGAAAGCGACAAAGGCCGGAGCAATCCCAAGCCAGAAAGCGATGGCGGAGATGGCAATTAGGGCCAGGCCGAGCATAACATACAGGCGCATGCCGTAGACCGTCTGAAACACCAGATAACGCGCCCCCACCACCGCCAAGGCAATGGCGAAGAACCAATCACCATATGTCCCGCTAACAAGATATGCGATGACAAGGCCAATGATGAGGAACGCCGTCGATTGCAGCGCGAGCATCTCCAAAGGGTTCGGCGTTCGGCCCTTTGCCCGATGATATACCCGCAGCGCAAGGAACAACGACAAGGGATGGATCAGCATGCCGCCGAAAAACAACGTGGCCATGCCGGAAAACAGATTGACATAAAAAGTGACCGTCCCTGCGATTACCCATAGCAGTCCGGATACGAAAATACCGACCCCGCCGTTGACATAGGCCCGGCGCATGTCGCGTTGTGCGTCCCTCAAATGCATCCCGAACCCCCCATTCAGTAAAGCAAATATCTTTAAGCGGCAGAGGCCATCTCCACCGCTAATGTCTCTTCGATCCAGCCGCCGCCAAGCACGCGGTCACCGTCATATAATACAGCCGCTTGTCCCGGCGCAACGCCATATTCGGGCGCGTCAAAACGCAGCCATTCGCCATCCAGACGCGCAGGCACAGGGCGCGACATAGACCGCACCTTTGCCATTACGGACCGGTTGCCGATATCGGAGAGCCAGTTGGCATCCACGATACGCGCAGCTTGGACAGCCAGCGCCGCACGCGGCCCGACAATCACACGCTGCGTCGCGGCATCAAGGCGGATGACGTATAAAGGCACTGGCTGGCCACCAACCTCAAGTCCTTTGCGCTGCCCAACGGTGTAATGGATAAGGCCCTTGTGCTGGCCAAGGATGCGGCCATCCAGATGGACAATGTCCCCGCCAACTTCGGCATCAGGCCGAATTTTTCGGACAACGCTGGCATAATCACCATCGGGTACAAAACAGATGTCCTGACTATCGGGCTTCATCGCCACGATTAACCCCATTTCCCGCGCAATGGCCCGAACATGCGGTTTAGGCATGCCGCCCAAGGGAAAGCGGAGATAATCCAATTGGTCTTGCGTGGTCGCAAACAGAAAATAGCTTTGGTCGCGTGCCGGGTCAGCGGCGCGGTGCAATTCGGCTCCATTTGGTCCTTCGACGCGGCGGACATAATGGCCGGTACTAAGGCAATCTGCACCCAATTCCCGCGCGAGGCGGAAAAGATCGGTGAATTTCACGCCCATATTGCATCGCACGCACGGGATTGGCGTCCGGCCCGCCATATATTCATCTGCGAAATGGTCGATCACCGATTCGCGAAAGCGGCTTTCATGATCAAAAACATAATGCGCAATCCCAAGCTTATCGGCGACGGCGCGTGCGTCGCGTATGTCCCGTCCGGCGCAGCATGCCCCTGCGCGTTTTACGGCGCTACCATGATCATAAAGTTGTAATGTGACGCCAATGGTTTCCGCGCCCGTGCGCGCCGCTAGCGCCGCAACAACGGAGGAATCAACGCCGCCCGACATGGCAACGACGATCCGCTTCCCTTTCAGGTCAGGGCCAAGTTGGAAATCAGAATGATAAATGTCATCGGTCATGCGATTGCCTCCCTAGAAGCTTCGTGCATAAATTGCCAGTTTTCTGGATAGTCCCACTTCCGTTCCTAATTGTCGCGCCCGATCAATCAATGAACAAGGTTCTGACCCTAATTCATTGGAATAACAGTTGCCGACGCGCTTATATGGTGTTTGTCGAAACATATGCGGCATCAGTCTGGTTTGTTGCGCATGGGTATTTGCGATATTCTATACGACGATACAGCGTGTGATCCTTTGGCGTGCTGCAGCTTGCGGACAGTGACTTATTAGGGTAATACAGCCATAATATGAACAACATGGGGGCGTAAGCGCTCCCTGAATCAGTTATTTGGAACTCCGGTATGAATTACGAAACGACGATGAGCGCGACGCTAAATGGCGAGATTCTGCAGGACAACCGCGATCGGAACCAGCGCCGGATCCGCATCGCAGCCATCATCGTGGCGATTCTGATTATAGCGGGGGCAGCCTATTATTTCTTCGGAAGCGGCACCGCTGCACCCACTGAGGCCGATAAGGCTGGCCAAGCGCAGACCGTGACCGTCGTCGCCCCGGGCCGCGATAGCGTGATGCGCGCGATTAACGCGACTGGTACATTGGCCGCACGCCGCGAAATTCCCGTCGGCGTCGTTGGCGAAGGCGGACGCGTGCTTCAGGTCTATGTCGATGCGGGCGATTGGGTGACACAGGGCGAAGTCTTAGTGAGCCTTGACCGTTCGGTACAAACGCAGCAGGCCGCCGCGCTTGAGGCACAGATCGGTGTCGCCCGCGCTGACCAGCAGCTTGCCCAAAACGAACTCGACCGCGCGATGCAGTTGGTTGAGCGTGGTTTTGTTTCCAAGGCAGATGTGGATCGCAAGACCGCCAACCGTGACGCCGCCCGCGCGCGCGTGAATGTTGCCAATGCGCAACTGGCCGAAACCCGCGCCCGCAATGCACGGCTTGACGTCCGTGCGCCTGTTTCGGGCTATGTGCTGGAACGCAATGTGGAGACCGGGCAGACGGTGTCTGCAGGCAGCGGCATATTATTCCGCATCGCAAAGGATGGCCAGTTGGAGCTTCAAGCAAAGCTGAGCGAAGCTGATCTGGCGCAGATCGCGGTCGGCATTCCTGCATCCGTCACCCCTGTTGGTGTTGATCGGGTGTTTAACGGCAATATCTGGCAGATTTCGCCGATGATTGACGCGCAAAGCCGTCAGGGCATGGCCCGCATTGCCTTGCCATTTGACACAGCATTGCGCCCCGGTGGATTTGCATCTGTTGAAATCAAATCCGGCGCGATGACGGCACCTGTCCTGCCCGAATCTGCCGTTCAAACGGGCCGCCAAGGCAGCTTTGTGTATATTGTCGGTAAGAATAACAAGGTCCAGCAGCGCTTGGTCAAGCTTGGCCCAGTGACCGCAAACGGCTTGGTTATTGAACAAGGCTTGGACGGCAGCGAACGCGTCGTTCTATATGCGGGCGGCTTCCTCAACCCGGACGAAACGATCAATCCCAAACTGTTGAAAAAGCAGTAAGTCCTTGGGCCATTCGGGAAATATATCATGAATTTCAATAACATTTCTGCCTGGTCCATCCGCAATCCGGTGGTGCCGATCGTCTTGTTCGTCGCACTCACCATTGCCGGGATCGTGTCGTTCATGAATATGGACGTGCAGAATGAACCCGATATCGAATTCCCGGTTGTTGTGGTCTCGATTTCGCAACCCGGTGCTGCGCCAACCGAAATCACCACACAGATAACGCAAAAGATCGAATCCGCGATCCGCAGTGTGCAGGGCGTCCGCAACATCAATGCGACCTCGAGCGAGGGCAACACCACGGTCAGCGTCGAATTCGAAATTGGCGACGATATCAATGCCGCCGTCAGCGAAGTGAAAAACGCCGTCGACCAAATCCGCAGCGACCTGCCCGACGGCATATTGGAGCCGCAGATTTTCAAAGTCGCCACCTCCAGCGAACCAATCGCCTATTTCGGGGTGGAAGCCAGCGACATGACGCTGGAACAACTCAGTTGGTTCGTGGACGATAGCGTTGCACGCCGCTTGCTCGCTGTCGAAGGCATGGCATCGGTCAGCCGCAATGGCGGCGTAAACCGCGAAATCCGCGTTGTCCTTGACCCTGCAAAAATGCAGTCGCTGGGCGTGAGCGCCAGTCAGATTAACGCTGTGCTGCGCCAACAAAATGTCAACGCATCGGGCGGCCAGTCGCAAATTGCCGGATCACGCCAGTCGGTGCGCGTGCTCGGCAACGCCACCGACGCTTTCGCGCTTAGCCAGACGCAGATCAGCTTGGGCGGCGGCCGCTCCATCAAACTGTCCGATGTCGCCGAAGTTACCGACGGCTTCAGCGAGCAGAAAGCCATGGCCTTTGCTGGCGGCAAACAAGTCGTCACCTTCGGCATGTCGCGCGCCAAGGGCGCGTCTGACGTCACGGTCTTTGACAATGCGATGGTCAAAATCGCCGAAATCGAAAAAGAAAATCCCGGTGTAAAATTCATCACCTTGTTCAACAGTGTGGATTATACCAAGGCCCAGTATAAAAGCTCGATGGCCGCGATGATCGAAGGCGCGTTGCTTGCCATCGTCGTCGTGTTCCTGTTCCTGCGCGACTGGCGGGCAACGATTATTTCGGCGATTGCCATTCCCTTGTCCGCCATTCCGACGTTCTTCTTTATCGATTGGCTGGGTTTCACGCTGAACACCATGTCGCTATTGGCGCTTGGTCTTGTGGCCGGGGTGCTGGTTGATGACGCCATTGTGGAAATTGAAAATATCGTCCGGCATATGCGGATGGGCAAATCGGCCTATCAAGCATCAATTGATGCTGCCGACGAAATCGGCCTTGCGGTTGTGGCAACGACATTTTCGATTGTCGCGGTTTTCTTGCCCGTTGGCCTGATGCCGGGCGTTGCCGGGCAATATTTCCAGAATTTCGGCCTGACAGTGGTCGCTTCGGTTCTCATGAGCCTTGCCGTGGCGCGTATGATCACGCCAATGATCGCGGCCTATTTCCTGAAAGCCGACGGCATGGCCGAGCATGGCGAGGCTGGCTGGATCAACCGATATATGAAAATTCTGCGCTGGTCGCTTGGTCACCGCCGTTGGATGATGGGCATTGGTGCGCTGGCGCTGGCGCTGACGGTCGCATTGCTTGTCGTTTTACCAAAGCAGTTCTTCCCCGATGGAGATACCGATTTCAGCCGTATTCGCATCGAAATGGTTCCCGGAACGACGCTGGAGCGCACGCGTGAGATCAGCAGCGAAGCCGCTGCAATCGTCGAGAAGCAGCCTGAAGTAAAAACGGCATTGCAAAGCGTGCGCGAAGGCGGCGCGAATATTTTCATCACCTTGCATGAGGACCGAGCCCGGACCAGTCAGCAATTCGAAGAAGACCTGACACCTTTGCTCACCAAAATCGCGGACGCCCGCGTGACGTTTCAGGTTAACGGCCCAGGCGGCGACGGTGGTGGTTCTGGCCGTGACGTGTCGGTCATGTTGTCAGGATCAGACCCAGAAATGCTTGACCGGACAGCGGCAACTTTGGTCGAGCAGATGAAGACGCTGCCCGAATTGCGGGCGCCGCGTATCTCCGCTGATTTGCAGCGTCCCGAATTGATCATAACGCCGCGTAATGATCTTGCGTCGCAGCTTGGCGTATCAACCGTGGCACTCAGCCAGACAATCCGCGTGGCGACGCTGGGTGACATTGACCAGAACAGCGCAAAATTCTCGCTGTCGGATCGTCAAATCCCGATCCGCGTGATGCTCGCCAAGGAATCGCGTGAGGATTTGGATGTCATCCGCAACCTGCCCGTGCCATTGGCCAGCGGCGGATCTGTACCATTATCACGCGTGGCCGACATCAGCTTTGGCGCTGGTCCAACCTCGGTTCAACGTCGCAACCAGAATTTCCGTGTATTCATTGGCGCGGATTTTGCGCCCGGTATTGTGTCGTCGGATGCGGACAAGAAAATCAACAAGCTTCCTATCATGGAAAATCTGCCCACCGGCGTGTCCCGCGCACCTTTCGGGTCCCAAGAATGGGAACAAGAAATGCAGGGTGATTTCTTGGTCGCCTTGATTTCCGGAACATTGTTGGTGTTTGCGGTGCTGGTGCTTTTGTACCATCGTTTCATGTCGCCTTTGGTCAACATGGGTTCGTTGTTGCTTGCGCCCTTGGGCGGCTTGCTGGCGCTTGCCTTGGTTGGCCAGCCAATATCGATGCCCGTATTCATTGGCGTGTTGATGCTTTTTGGCATTGTCGCGAAAAACTCCATATTGTTGATCGATTTTGCGATTGAGGAAATGGCGCGCGGCGTGCCGAAGTTTCAGGCGATTATGGAGGCGGGGCATAAACGCGCGCAGCCAATCGTTATGACAACCGTTGCCATGACCGCCGGGATGGTCCCCACCGCGCTTGCCTTGGGCGGTGACGGCCAATGGCGCTCGCCCATGGGCACGGTCGTGATCGGCGGCCTCATCGTCTCGACCTTGCTGACCTTGCTCATCGTCCCTGCGGGTTTCAGCCTGGCCGACGGTTTTGAAAAGCGCGTTGGCCCATGGCTGCGCACGCGATTGCTGACCTATGATCCCGATAAGCATAAAGAAATTATTACAGAACCCGCCAAGCCGACTAACCCCGCCCCCGGCAAAGGCGACTTGGGCGGCCTTCAGCCAGCCGAGTGACATGGTGGCAGCGCCGCCAAACAGGAATGTCATCCTGAAACATATTCAGAATGACGATGGGTGGCGTTTTTTGCACACGTCGTTAAGGTTCGGCGTGTGAAAGCTGTCAACCAACTCGGCCTCTCGGAAAAAGCGCGCTATGCGGAGCGTGATGCCGAACTGCGCCAGATGCGGATCATCGCAACGGCCTTGTTGCTGTGCATGGCCGCTTTGTTCGTATTCGGCAAATATATGGAAACCCGTTACGACGGCTATTGGGGCTTTTTAAGGGCCTTTGCCGAGGCGGGGATGATTGGTGGCCTCGCCGATTGGTTTGCCGTCACAGCTTTGTTCAGGCACCCCTTGGGCATACCCATTCCGCACACCGCGATCATTCCGAATAACAAGGAACGGCTTGGCCGCACCTTGGCCAGCTTCCTGCGCACCAATTTCCTGACAACTAAGGTCGTTGCCCGCCGCGTGCAGCGCATGGATGTCGCAGGCGCAATGGGCAAGTTCCTAAGCGCGCCATCGGGCGGCGAAGGCCGGATGCGCATGGGGGCATCGCGCCTGATAGGGGATATCATCGCCGCGCTTGACGATGAACGATTGGGCGGCATCGCCAAGGGCGCAATTCGCAAGCAACTCGACAAGCTCGACATCGCGCCTTTGCTTGGCCAGTTGCTGACCGCGATGATCCGCGAACGGCGGCATATCCCTGTGCTCGACAGCATCATCAAATGGGCATCGGCAACATTGGAGGCCAATGAACATCTGATCCGCGAAATGGTGGAGGAGCGCGCCAATACGATCATGCGCTGGACTGGTCTTGATGACAGGTTGGCCAATGCCATCGTCAATGGCCTTAATAAGTTGCTGCATGAAATGGCCGAAGACCCCGACCATCCTTTGCGGGAAAAGGGCGAAGAGGGGCTGGCCAAGCTGGCCCATGACCTGCGCAATGACACAGAATTGCAAGCCAAGGTCGCGCATTGGAAGGGGCAGTTGTTGGAAAATCCAGCGATGGGCAAATGGATCAACAGCCTGTGGGACCAAGGCCGTGATGGCCTGTTAAAGGCCGCGCGTAACCCCGATGCCGCCTTGGCCGGCAGCTTTGGCGATGCGCTCATTAAGTTGGGCAGCACTTTGCAAGCGGACACACGGCTGAAACACCAAATCAACCGCTTCGCCCGCCGCGCCATTGTCGGCACGACCGAAAATTACGGCGATAACATCGTCCGTTTAGTGTCCGACACCGTAGCCCGCTGGGACGCATCCACCATAACTGACCGCGTCGAAAATGCCGTGGGCAGCGACTTGCAATTCATCCGCATCAACGGCACATTGGTCGGCGGTCTGGCGGGGATTATCATCCATTCGGTAGGGCTTTGGATTTGAGGGAAATATAAGGGGGCAAAATGACCAATGTGAAGTGTAAAGCGTGGCTTACCGTTGCGATGGCATGTATTTGCGCGGTTGGAACGCCACTATATGCCAAAGAAGCGCCTGACTATAGCGCGTTTTCGGATGAAGAGCTTGGGGTATATTTTCAAAAATTTCTTGTCACTGAAAATCCCAAATTTTGTAAAGATCTAGATCTGCTTCTCGATGAAGTCGCCAGTCGGGACGCAGCAAAGCCCTATATCAGTGACCCCAATCCTTTATCCGCTTTGCTGTGCGCCGTATACGAAAAACGCCACAAAGACGCGTTCGCCCTCTCCGCCGATCTTGAAGAAACACTAGATGCTTTGCTCTTATCCAACCTCATGTTGTTAGTAGAAGTTGATGCGGGAGAGTTTCCAGCCGCTGCCAGACGGATTATCAAGATGGCAAGTTTGGCAGATGGTGATTATATCAGTGAGCTAGATGAGGATGTGTTCTGGCCCCTCGCAAGCGCCCTTGCCTTAAACAAAAATGACGAAATCCGATCGCGGATGTTTCGGGCGCTGGCAGACTCGCCACATTTGGGTAGATTGCCCGCCAATATGCGATCTGACATCGCCCAAGAAACAATCACGCTTGATGCCAAAAGTGGCAATTTCGGTCGCGTTAAAATGCTAAAAGGGGAATTATGGGGTCCTTATTCCGTTCTAAATCTGCTCGCCAACCGCAAGTTGGAACCAATTTGGCCGCAGCTTGAGGAAATTGCCGGACCAAATCTGCAAAAGATAGCCGGTGCAAATATTGCCCAAAACAAAGAAGCATATGATGCCGATCCAGAAGATCGGCAGGCGTTCAAACTATACGTCCAAGCTCTTGGCTTTGCAGGAAAGTTTGAAGAGGCGATTGCGGTGGCGCGGACTTTTCACCACAGCCCAGAGGCGATGTTGGACGCCACAGAGGATGATATATGGGCCATGAATATTGAGGCGCATGCCCTAGACGCGCTTGGACGGGACAGCGAGGCAGACGCCGTTTTTGATGCAATGGCCGCACTTCCGTTTGAAGGCGAGAGAAAGTTTTGGCTCCTTAATTTCATTATGAACCGTGCATCGCGCCTTGTTAATGTGGGGCAGTGGCAAAAAGGATATGATGCAACCATGCTGGCGCATCAAGTTGCCGAGCAAGCTGGTTCGCCATGGCAAAAAATGTTCATTCGCCGGGCGCGTATCTGTGCATTGGTTAATTTGGGCCGAAAGGCGGAAGCGGCGCCGTTGTTGACCGAGGCGTATGAACGTCGTGAAGATGGTTATGCATCCGCCGCTAGGGCTTATTTATGCGCAGGTAATGATGACAAGGCAGCGGCAATTGTTATTGAGGCGCTTAAAAACCCCGACCATCAGGATGACATGGCGCAGGCTTTGCAGCCAGATGATTTCGGAATTTTCTACGTTGATTCAAACCTACCCGATCTTCGCGACCGCCTAAGATCACGACCCGAAATCGATGCCGCGTTCAGCAAAATCGCCCGTGACCTTCCCGACAGACTCATTCCCGTTGCCAGCCTTCGCCGACGGCAGATCGCACAAGCAAAGTAATTAGGCCGAGAACGCCTCTATCATCCGTTCGGCGGCATCGGCGGCCAAGCGGGCGGCGCGTTTCAAATTGGCCTGGAAATCGCCAGCGCTGTCGCCATTGGCATCATCGCTGGTCGCCTTAATCGCGGCCCAAGGCACATCCATGCGCGCGGCGGCTTGTGCGACGGCGGCGGTTTCCATGTCAACGATATCGCCGCTGAGCGCCTTATGTAGCCTGCTGCCATGTTCAGCGCTTTCGACGAAGCAATCGCTGGTGATTATCCGCACCTCAGGCAGGCCAGTATCGGGCATGATGGCGGCGCGGAAGGGTTCGGCATGCGCCTCTCCTATGGGCCAAGCCCCTGCCCGATAATGGACAAAGCTGCCAGCGCGCGAGGCACCATAGTCGCCCTGCACGGCCTCGATAATTTGGAAGCAATTTCCCTCCCTGCCGTTCAGCTTTCCAGCCGTGCCAACAACCAGCAGTAAGTCGGCATGATAATGTTCGACCAACATCATTGCCGCCATCGCGGCATTCACTTTGCCAATGCCGCTGCAGGTAATCACGATATTGCGCGCCGCAAAGGGCACTTGCCGCACCATGAAGCCATGCAACGCCTCGCTATCGGCGCTCTGGCCGGGAAATAACGCTGCGGCCTCGGCATCTACGCCAGTGATGATTCCAACAGTTTTGAACATGCGCTCAGCCTCTTCATGCCGACAGAAACGCGTTTCTAACCCGCGAATGGCGTAACTATGATGACACTAATTGACAGTTCAAAAAAATACTAACAGTTCGCAAAAAAACCGTGACGTATGTGCAACAGCCAGCGGTTTAGGCCGCTTTACGCTCCGCATTCGCATTGCGATCAAGAAACCCACGGATTGCCGCGATGCTTTGCGCGACATGGCTCAACAGGAACAAATGCCCGCCATTTTCGACCACGAACAATTCGCTGTTCGGGATCAGGAATTTCAAAAACCTGCCATTGGCCAGCGGGACAATCTGGTCGTCATCACCCATCATGATGAGCGTTTCAGTTCTCATAAACGGCAGGAACGGCGCGCTCGTCCATCCCATCATCGCCATCAATTGATAGAAATATCCGGTTTTCGACGGCGGCTTTAGCCGGCCAATATGCTCCGACTGATTGCCCACCATACCGCCGTAAAGCGTCTTGAAATGCTTCGCCATGAAATCAGGGTCGATATAGCGGCGCGGGTCCGCCATTTTGACGAGCGCCGCCGGATTGCCGGGCACCATCAACATGCCAGCGCTGGTCGCGACGAGAATGAGCTTGTTGGTACGCGCATTATTCTGAAGCGCAAATTGCTGCGCCATCGCCCCGCCCCAGCTGACGCCCATGACGTCCACGATGGGCATTTCAAACCGGTCAAGCAACAGCGACGCAATCCGCGCCATCAGGATCGCGTTATACGGCACAACAGGGTCCGGCGAACCGCCAATGCCGGGCATATCAAAGGTGATAAAGTCGCGGTCATCCAGCAACTCGGCCATCGGCGCCATAGCCTCAATATTCGCGCCAATGCCGTTGAAGAACAAAATGGGAAGCTTATGCGTCGGCGCACTCGCCCGCCAAATCGCCACCCGCAACGTCCGCCCATCAACTGTTTCCATACTGAAGGTGGGCGCGCGGTTTTTGGTCATAGAGATTCCTTTTGCCCTGAATTTTGGGCGTAGCGTTAGGTTTAACCGAACGGTTAGATGGTGCAAGCCAATTTCTTGTCTTGTTTTAAGTAGCACTTAGTGCTACCTAAAATCATGTCCGAACAAACCCGTCTACGCGCTTTCAAATCGGCATGGTTTGCAAAGGCGGCACGGAAGGCGAAGGTTTCGGACAAGGCGCTATGCAAGGCTATCGCGCAAGTGATTGCTGGGCAAGCAGACGATCTGGGCGGCGGTGTTTACAAAAAGCGGCTGTCAAACAACCAGTATCGCTCGATTATCTTGGCGCGGGCTGGAAGTTTTTGGATTTACGAATTTCTGTTTTCGAAACAGAACAAAGCTAACCTTGAGGACTTTGAATTGAAGAGTTTTCGCAATCTGGCTAAAATCTATCAGGCAATGTCGGATGAAGGTTTGGCGCTCGAGGTCGGTGATGGAAGTTTAATCGAAATTTGCGTAGGGCAGTTGGAGTAAAAACGATGGGTTCGCCGAAATATAAAAGCGATGCGATGGAAGCCATCCATTCATCAGCGCAAGCACTGTTCCGTCATGGCATAATCGACAAAACCACGATGCGCGAATTCGACAAAGACTGCCTGTCACCTGTCCCCGAACTTGCGCCAAAGGATATCATCCGCCTGCGCAAAGCAAACAAAGTCAGCCAGCCGGTCTTCGCACGCTATCTCGGTACCAGCGAGTCTACGATCGAAAAATGGGAAAGCGGCGCTAAGCGCCCCAGCGGCATGGCATTGAAGTTGCTTTCGCTGGTGGAGAAGCATGGGTTGCAGGTTTTGGCTTGATTAAGGGTCGAACGGATTGTGCGCTAAAATTGTTGCTGGTTCAAGGTTTTCAAACTTGGCACCCAATTTCTATGTTCTTGATTAGGAAACTATGATCGTTCGACCCACGGAGCGATGCTGCTGTTCCAAAGGTCGGCCATGACTGAATTTGGCTGATTGTTGGTGCTCAAGTCGAAACTGGGCTTTGAGCAAGATACATAATTGCTGATCGGCAGGTGTAATCGAAAGGCAAGAATAGCTGCCGGAGATGAAATGGGCAGAAAATATTTCTCAGGAACATGAAGCATAGCATGTTGTTGGCTATTTCTCAGCAGTCGCAGAAATTCAATTGCGGCATCGGCAGTAAAACAACCGGTCGTAAAAATTCGCGCCGCAACAGCCACAATATAGAATATGTCGAGATATTTGTAAGCAACGGTAAGTTTGTTGTCCTCATCAGAAGCGCGAGTATCGATTAAATGTAAAAGAACCCCGCCAGATGCACCCCCAGAATCGCCTCCGACTTTGAAGCCATCTAACTCTGGCACAAGATCGCGATCAGCAAAACATGGCTGTAATAAAGAAGCTCGAATTTTCCAATTTCGTGAACCGCCAGGCCGGATTGCCGTCTTATTTTGGACAGGAAAATTATAGTGGTCGAGGATTAAGGTGAAGTCATAACCTCGATTATCAATCTCTGGTTCGGTCATCTGAATTTGAGCGCCGAGCCTTGCGGCATGAAGCCGCATTTCATAACTTGCTTTGGCATGAAGCAGTTTTTCGCGAGCTACTGTGTCAGCTGGCCTGCGAAGAAACGTTGAGAGGTTCATGTTCGTGTGTCTTTCTAGAGACATTGCCGCGGCAGTCTAATTCATTTCAGAGTGAATTAGTTAATCACACCCCCCCTCACTCCAAAACATAAAGCCCCGGTGCGGCTTCCATTGCGGGATGGGCCTTGCTCCCCTGCGTCTTCGGCGCGGCGATCTCGGCACCCGACCGGGCGTGGAGCCATTCCATCCAATGTGGCCACCAGCTTCCGGCGACTTCTTCGCTGCCCTTCATCCATTCGGTAACATCGGCGGGCGCTTTGCCTTCGCTATGCTTCCAATATTTCGCCTTGGGGTTGCCCGGCGGGTTCAGGATCGCTTGCATATGGCCAGCTTGGCTCAGGATGAATTCGACATTTTTGCCGCCGAACAACTGCGTGGAGCGATAGCATGCGCGCCATGGCGTGATATGGTCGGTGGTCCCGCCCAGAACGAACAGGTCGCCCGTCACCTTGGTCAGGTCAAGCGTGTGTCCCGCAATGTCGAACGTGCCCGGCGCGGCATATGCATTTGCCTCAAACAACTCCAAGAAGTCGCCCATCAATGCCGATGACAGGTTGGTCGCATCGGCATTCCAGAACAGGATATCGAACGCCGGCGGATCATCGCCCATCAGATAATTGTTGATGACATAGTTCCAAATGAGGTCATTGGGCCGCAACCATGCAAAACCGCGCGCAAGGCTGCTGCCCTCAATCACACCTTTCTTTGCCGCGCGTTGGCGGGCCAATGCGATGCCATTGTGCGACACAAGGCTCGATGCCTCGGTATCGCCGGGCTTGGGCTCCAGCACGCACACCATCATGGTGATCGCATTGGCGCGGGTGTCGCCCATGGACGCGAGTTTAGACAGCAACACCGACATCGTCTGCCCACCCGAACAGCCGCCCGAAATGTTGACCTTGTCGCTGCCGGTAATCTCACACACCACATCCAACGCCTTGATGCAGCTTTCGATATATTCGGCCATGCCCCACACGCCCATGTCATCAGTGGGGTTGCGCCAGGAAATCATGAATGGCTGAATCCCGTGGTCGGTTTGCCATTTGATAATTGATTTTTCAGGGGACAGATCATTGATATACATTTTGTTGATCTGCGGCGGAATGGTCAGTTGCGGCGTTGCGAACACCTTGTCCGTCGTCGGCGCATATTGGACAAGTTCAAAACGTTCGTCGCGATAGACCACGGTGCCCTTTGCCGTTGCGATATTCTCGCCAAGCTTGAACGGTTTTTTGTTGACCTGGCTCACCATCATATCGTTGTGAACCATGTCATTATAGGCGTTTTTCAAACCCTTTACGAGGCTGAGGCCGCCAGAATCCACTAGCCGCTTTTGCGCGGTCGGGTTCCCAATCAAGGTGTTGGTCGGGGACATTGCATCAATGATGATTTGCGAAATGAAATTTGCGCGGTCGCGTTCGAGCGCATCGAGCTCCAAATCCTCAATATAGCTTTTAATGCCCTTTTGCACCGCGAGATAATATTGCGCGCCTGCCTTAAAAAACGGGTTGAACGTCCATGCCGGGTCCATGAAGCGCTTGTCCTTGGGGTCGGGCACAAGGTCCGATTTCCCGGTGACAATCTTGACCACATCTTCGGAAAAGCTGGCCGTTGCCTTCCATGCCTTGTCGGGATTGGCGGCGGTCTGGCGCAGCATCAGGCCAATCGCGCCAATGAAATCTTCTCGCGCCAATCCGGCCAGCGGACCAAGCGCCATGGTGGCATCATTGGCGGCGTCAAAAGCGCCCGCCACACCGGAAAATGGCGCACCTTTCTTTTGCGATTTCTTTTTGTCAGCCTTCGCGCTGCTGCCTGTGTTCGCCTTGCTCGCCATAGTCCCCTCCTCTTTTCCCAATCGAAAGATTGCACGGCATGCGACCTACGTCAAACCCTGCGCGCAATGTTAACAATTGCAAATAAACATATCAAAACTTTAGACAAGCCACTGCGACGCGTACCATGCAATTATTGCTGACAAAGTACTGCGCAACTTTGGCGGGTAAAACGGCGTTGTCATGGTATAAATCGGATGATGGAGGTCCGCAAATGGCATCCTCTTGCCGGGATTGGGTTCTGCTCCTAAAGCGCAAATTATGCAGCCCTTGGATACATGAAAGTCGGATCATGCGCCGCTTTTTCAACCTATGCGCCATCACTCTCACTCTCGCCTCGGCCCCCGGCATTACGACAATTGCGGCCACGGCGTCAGCGCGTGTCGCGGAAAACGCACATGCGACCACCTCGATTGCGGCAGCCGACGAAAAGCTAAAGACGGAAGTTGATAAGTATTGGAAGACATTCCCCGGCCGCGCAGGCATCGCCATCTACACACCCTTTTCCGACGAGATTATCGGCAAGCGCCAGACCGAGCGCTTTCCGCAACAAAGCGTCTCCAAAATGTGGGTCGCGCTGACGATTTTGGAACAAGAGGCTGCGGGTAAATTGTCGTTGGATAAGCGCATTCGCGTCAGCCGCAACGACGTCGTTGTCTTCAGCCAGCCACTGAAAAATTATCTCGACGGGCGGGACTCGTTCGACATGTCGTTAAGCGAACTGCTCACACATTCGATCAACGCCAGCGACAATCTCGCCAACAACGTCCTTTTGCGCGTTGCGGGTGGCCCGCAAGCGATCAACCAGATGCTTGACCGCCGCAAAGTGCAATCCATTCGCTTTGGTCCTGGCGAAGTCCTGCTGCAAAGCGCGATTGCCGGTTTGGAATGGCAACCAGAATATCGCAAAGGCAATGCATTCAAAGCACAACGTTCAAGCATCCCGATGGGCAAAAGAAAGGCTGCGCTGGACGCCTATCTGGAAACGCCACTCGACGGCGCGGCCCCCGGCACCATCGCGCTGGTGCTGAAACGTTTTAGCGAACGCGATGCCAATGACCCGGGGGCCAAATTGCTGAAGTTGATGGCTGGCACCTATACGGGACGATCCCGTTTGCGGTCTGGTCTCGCGCCGGGCTGGCGCCTCGCGCACAAAACCGGGACCGGGCAAGTGCTGGGGTCGATAGCGACGGCAATCAACGATGTTGGCGTGATGACAGCACCGGATGGCTGCGTATATCCGGTGGCGGTGATGATTGCGGAAACGCGTGCCGGCAGAGACGCTACAAACGCTTTTATGCAGAATATTGCCCGCGCCATCACGCGCCACCACGACTATATGCACCCAAAGGCGAGAGCAGCAGGGGCAATGCCCAAGCCAAAACCAGTCGCAAAGGCGAAGAAAAATTGAGCATTCTGGGCAGCATAGGCCCGCTCCCGTCATGTACCCGGTATTTTTCGCCCCAGTGCTAACGCCAAAAGTGTCCACTTTGTTGCAACCGTAAAAACTAATTCACATTTGTTCACATTTAAAATGTTACAAATGCAAGATAACGGCGTAAAACGGTCATATGGGACCAGTCCAATAAGGACCAAATTGTGAACAATTATCATATCGACATCGTCGAAGACGACACCGTATTTGTAGCCGAACTCGAAGAATTTTTGAGCGGCTTGGGTTATATCGTAAAGAGCTACACCTCGGCGCAGACATTTCTGACGGCCGTGCGCCAAAAAGCTTGCGATCTCTTGATCGTCGACTGGTCCATGCCCGGCCTGACTGGCATCGAAGTGATAGAATACACCCGGAAATTCCATCCTGATATGCCAACGATCATGCTCACCGCTCGCAACGACAGCCGCGACATCATCCGCGGGCTTGAGGCGGGTGCCGATGATTTCGTGTCAAAGCCGGTTGACCCAGAAATATTGTCCTTGCGGATTAAGTCTGTTTTGCGCCGCTATAATGGCGATGTCAGAACGCGTCCGGAATCCTTGGTGCTTGGTCCCTATCTCTTACGCCCATCGACATCGACGGTGTATTTCAACGACGAAGCCATCACCTTGCCGAAGCGGGAATTCGATATGGCGATGCTGTTTTTCAGCAACCCCAACCGATTATTGTCGCGCCAATATCTTGCGGCAACATTATGGGGCAAGGTCGTCGACTATCAATCGCGGACCATTGATACGCATGTCGCACGGCTGCGTAAGAACCTGAAACTTGACCCGGCATTAGGCATTAGCTTGAATGCCCTATACGGCTTTGGCTATACTTTGCAGGCCGATGCGCACGCTACGAACCCTGCAAAAGTGCCGCTTGCTATGTCGGCATAGTTCGGATTATGTTTACAAAATAGTTTCTTGAAATTAATATTTTACGCCGAGAACACCAGAACAATAGTCTTCGCGCGACGCAGCAGATGCGGTTACATCATAGGCTGCGTCGCGCATAGCATCCTGGCTTTGTCCGCGCAAAAGCGGCTCCATCTCGTGGCGGCGGGGGCTTATGAAGGGGCGGCCTCAGCCTCTCTCCAACGCCTCGCTCGCCGCGACCCAGCGGGCTTCTGCCGCCGCTTGCGCCGCGACAATCTTGCCCCGGCGTTGCGACAGTTCGCCCATCGTTAGGTTCTTATAATCATTTGATGCTGATGCTGGGTCGAACATCGCCCGGTCAATCGCGCTCAACACAACCTCAAGCTTCGCAAGGTCCGCCTCCGCATCGCTCACATCGCGCTTGAGCTTTACCTGCGCCTCACGCGAAGCAGCCGCCGCTTTCTTGTCTTCCTTGCGGTCGGCCTTGGACATTTTCTCCTTGGCTGGCCCCTTGCCCAGGATGAAGTCGGTATAATCCTCAATCGTGCCGGAAAATTCGGTCGCGGTCCCACCGTCGACAAGCACCAGCCGGTCCGCCGTCAGCTCCAGCATGTGGCGGTCATGGCTGACCAGCACGACAGTGCCCTCATATTCATTCAGCGCCTGCACCAACGCCTCACGCGCATCGACGTCCAAATGGTTCGTTGGTTCATCGAGGATCAGCATATGCGGCGCATCACGCGTAATCAGCGCCAGCGCCAACCGCGCGCGTTCACCGCCCGACAGCTTGCCAACCTTGGTCGTCGCCTTCTGCCCGGAAAAGCCAAAGCGCCCCAGTTGCGCGCGCACCGCGCCGGGGTTTGCGCCCTTCATCTGCTGAGTCATATGCTCCAGCGGGGTATCGTCGCCGTCCAGTTCCTCCACCTGATATTGCGTGAAGTAACCGACGCGCATTTTGCCCGACGCGCTCATTTGCCCTTCCATCGGCGTCAATTGCGCCGCGAGCAATCGCGCCAGCGTCGTCTTGCCATTGCCGTTGCGCCCCAGCAACGCGATCCGGTCATCAGGGTCAATCCGCAGGTTCAACCGCTGCAATATCGGCTTGCCCTCGGTATAGCCAACACTCGCTAGGTCCAGCGTCACCAAGGGCGGTTTCAATTCATCGGGGCTTGGAAAGTCAAAGCTTAACGTCGGGTCTTCGGCCATCGCGGCAATCGGCTGCATCCGCGCCAGCGCCTTGGCTCTGGACTGCGCCTGCTTGGCGGTTGACGCACGCGCCGAGTTACGCGCCACATAATCCTGCAACTTGGCACGTTGCGCATCTTGGGAAGCCTTGGCCGCCGCCAATTGCGCGGCGCGTTCGGCGCGTTGGCGCTCAAACGAGTCATAGCCGCCCGAATATAATGTCACCTGACCATTATCGAGATGCAGGATATGGTCGACGACATTGTTCAGCAAATCGCGCTCATGGCTGATCACCACCATCATCGCGGGATAGCCCTTGAGGAAATTTTCCAGCCACAAGGTCGCTTCCAAATCCAAATGGTTTGACGGTTCATCCAGCAACAGCAAATCCGGTTGCGAAAACAGCAACGACGCCAGCGCCACCCGCATTTTCCACCCACCGGAAAAGCTGTCAAGCGGCTGCCCCTGCATGTCTTCATCAAAGCCAAGGCCAACCAAAATCCGCGAAGCCCGCGCGGGCGCGGTATAGGCGTCAATCGCGATAAGGCGTTCATGCACTTCGGCCATGCGGTCGGGGTCAAGCCCCTCTTGCTCGCTTTCGAGCATGAGCGCCGCTCGCTCGGTATCCGCCGCCAGCACAGTGTCAAACGGCGTGGATTCGCCCGCAGGTGCCTCTTGCGCGATATAGCCGATGCGCGTGCCCTTGGGCATTTCCAGCGACCCGTCATCGGCCTCCAGCGAGCCAATCATCACCTTCATCAATGTCGATTTACCCGCGCCATTGCGCCCGATCAGGCCGACCCGCCCATAAGGGGGCAAGGCCGCCGTGGCGCGGTCAAGGATAGTGCGTCCGCCAAGGCGCACGGTGATTCCGTTCAGGTTAAGCATGCAGCGCCGCGTAGCAGACCAAGCGCGCGCTGTCAGTCAGAGAATTGGGGTTTGTGTGGGGCGAATACAGATAGGGGAAATCATCGTCGCCACCGTGCAGCTTTGGGGCCAATCACCGTCGCGGCCATAGCGGCATCAAGCTCAGTCACAATCTCGGCAACAACGGATAACGCAACGATCGAGGTCAACTCCTCTTTATCCTTGAAATGCAGATAGAAGGTGTCGTTCGCCATATCTGCTTCACGCGTAATCTCATTAATCGAGGCCGCATCCAGCCATTGACGGGCAAAGACAGCAGGTGCTGCGTCAATCAGTCGCGCACGCGCGCGCGTTTTTTTAGGGTCAGGACCTATTAAATCCACCTTCGTGGCGTCAAAATGGCAAAGATATCGAAGGAAAATGTCCGCCGCAGGCAGTCATTCTGCCTGCCAGGGCATTTTGCTTTGAGATCGAAGCCATTTTGGCGTCCTTCGGATTTGACCCATACTGTTCATTGCCGCGTTGGCAAGCTTGGACTTAGAACCACTATGCCCTGCGCTTGCCGCCTTGCACTGAACAAAATGGCCTCAAACCGCGAAGGTGGATTTAATAGGTCCTGACCCTAAATGGCTGGTCTTGACTGCAAATGAGTCGGGCTTCGGTTAATTCAAACTTTCCATCTCTGCACGATTAGCATTGACAGAGTAACGAACTAGCCAGAATAAGTGGTGGCCTCCATAAGCCATTAGGATTCGCAATTTATAACATTTATGAGTTGCATCCCAAAAAAAGTTTCGTTAATTGCGAATCAAGTTTCGGTTCATAGGCTGGAGAGGGCTAGGTTAAACTAATGAAAACCCACATTAGCGAGCTGTGCCGAATAGAATCTCCTATTATCCAGCACGGAACACACATGCTCGGGCGTGTAGAGCCCGATGCCGCCTTGGTCGATGTTAGTTGCCCGGGCTTTATCACTGCGCTGCCGCAGCTTAACCCGGCGCGAGCAGGTGAAATTGCGCGATGTCGCACGCGCGCTGGCAAGCCGTTTGGCGCGAACCTTACTTTTCCTCCTGCGGCCCCGCTTGCGGACTATCCGGCCTACCTCAAAGGTATAATCGAAAGCGGACGCAAGGTTACTGAATCAGCAAAAAAGGCGGTGATGTGCAGGATCTACAGGAACATTTCCGCCTTAATATCTGGGGGTCATATTTTGCTTATGGAGCTAGGTAGGACATTCCCACCCATTTTTAGAACCTGTATAGATTATAGAGTATGAAAAATCCTGTCTTTGGGATTTATAAAACAAATCGCGGCAGATCAGGTCGATTTATATCTTGATGATGTCATTAACATTTAAACATTTAAACAAAATTGGATCCAGAAAATGATGAGCAAAGCACGTATTTACAAAGACAATAAAATCTCAGGATTTTCCCGTGGCCTTTTGTTAGCAACTACAGTTATTTTGGTCGGTTGCAGTGAGAAATCAGAAGCTCCAGCACCATTAGTATCAGTATCACCAGCACCAGCACCAACACCAGCGCCAACCGCAGATCCGGGCACGCCAACTGTCTTGGTGAATTCTGCCAATGGTATGAGCCCATATGTATGCGCCGTTAATGGGATGTGCTTGAACCCGGCTTTTGCGCTTATTCCGGATAGTCCTCTTCCTGCGAATACCCAATTTGCACAATCCACCTATGATTGGGTTGACCAAAGCAACAATACCCTCGTGATTGCTAAAATTCCATATGTGAGCGGAAATATTGCGCCCACTGATATTGATCCTGCTGGATTTAATCTCACCGTAACTGAAGTTACCAGCACTAATACTGCGGGCGTTCCAAATGTGCCCTATCGTTATTTTAAGGGTAATGGCTTACCAAATTTCATGATGAGTAAATTTGCTGTGCAGCCCGGAACGGCAGCATATCCTTATTACAATGCGCTACCCGGAGGAAGCAATGAATTTCCGACGGCGGATTTAATACCTATTGCTACTTATAACATGGAAAGTTACATTCCAAAAATTCCTGTTCCAAATCCAAAAGATGCCAATGGAAAGGTAATGCCCGGCCCAATATCATCCTTGATTACTGGAATTTCGCTTCATGGAGCAGTTTGGCATGCTGAATTAGCAAATTCAGCCACCTCTTGGTATAACCCTTCCTCTGCGCTACCGATGGATCAGTGTTGGGGGCATCCTTATAACAAGCAATACCACCTGCATGGTTACTCATGGAAGTGTTTTCCCAATCAAGGAAACTCTGGACCGTCTCCGTTATTTGGTTACGCCTTAGATGGCTATGGAATATATGGCCCACGTGGTGAAGATGGGAAAATGATTACAAATAGGCAATTAGATGAATGTCATGGCCATACTGCACCAGTAATGTGGGATGGGAGAATGACAGAGATATATCATTATCACCTTAATAATGAATATCCATATTCAATCGGTTGTTTTCACGGTGTAGTTGATTATGCAAAAGCATTGCCAAATAATGATATGACGGAGGGAGCAAATTATTCCGCTATTACTACTTTGGTTCCAAACAGTACTGGTGAAGTGCCGCAATCAACTATAATGCAATATATACAATTTCTTTCAAAAGTGATTACTAATTTCCTACGATAATAATCTCTCGGAATAGTTATGGCCGCGCTTACGGATCTTTTTGAGATTACGGCAATCACTGCTGGTAAGGATCAGACTTTAGCGCTGCTGACATCTGGGGAGGTGTTGGGTTGGGGCGGATCGGGGAGCGGTCGCTACACATCTCCTTATGTAGATATTTGTAGCCCGTTAACAGGGTCAGATGGACAGCCAGCGTACATAAGTCAGCCTGATTATTATTCCGATATTTCTGCTGGCTTTGGACTGAGTTTAGGTGTGTCTAAACAACAGCCGTTCATCTGGGGTTTCGCTCAACTAGGGATTGGCAGTAGGTCATTGATCACGGAGGCTCCCTCGGCAATTCGTGGCCTTGAACGCATTCGTAAGATTGCTGTAGGCCAATTCATATTTGCTGCCGTTGATACGAAAAATAGATTATATACTTGGGGTTTGAATTTAGATGGCGCTCTAGGCCGCAGCACTTCGCAATTCAATTCCTTGCCTGATATTGTTCCCAAGCTTCCTCCTATACAAAATGTAGGAATAGGGGATAATTTTATGCTGGCGTTATCACGTGATAAAAGAGTCTATGCGTGGGGAAGTAACTCGTCGGGCCAATTAGGATTGGGCCATCTCACGGCTGTTACAAGCCCTCAGCCGATCGCTCTACCAACTAGGATTAAGAGCATTGCCGTGGGCTCTACGCATGCACTCGCAATTTCGACTGACGGCAAGGTATATGGATGGGGTAGTAACAACTACGGACAGTCAGGAGGTGGAGCTCTACCTTATGTTAACAGC
>JBILLO010000066.1:0-10623 GCA_044376035.1 Sphingorhabdus sp. | reverse complement strand
GCTTTTGGGCACGGCCTTAATCGTGAGCGGCAGCCTGATCGCCGCAAGGGCGAAGCCGGAGCCGGTCAATCAGGTCGAGGTTGCGACGGTTTAGGGGGGGGGGCTCCTCCACTACGTCATCCTGAACCAAGTTGTGCTCTGCACGCCTTCGGCTCCAGCATGACGTGGTTTATGTGCAGAACAGTTCGCCTAAGCCGCCAGCGCGGAATAAATCATCGTCTTGATCTCGCGGCGCACGGGGTAGGTGGTCGATGGCAGCAATTGCGTCATGAAAATCATGATGATGTCCTCAACCGGATCTACGAAAAAGGCGGTGGAATACATGCCGCCCCAATAAAAATCGCCGTTGGAGCAAGGCGCAAGTGTCGCGGCGCTGTCGATGGTGGTGGCAAAGCCAAGGCCAAACCCAATGCCAGCCATTTCGGCCTCACTGAACAAAGATTTCGACATTTGCGTCAGGTCTTGGCCGCCGGGAATATGATTGGCGGTCATCAATTCTATCGTTTTTGGGCTGAGGATTTGTGCGCCGTCAAGCGCGCCGCCATTCAACAGCATCCGGCAAAAGCGATGATAGTCGGATATGCTGGACGCAAGACCGCCGCCGCCCGAGTTGAAAGTCCAACCCTTGGCCCAGGCACTTTCGGACCCAGCCTTGTCGATCAGTTTCATTTTGGCTTCGGGATCAAAGCCGAAACCTTCGGGGATACGGGCAGCCTTGTCGGCGGGCACTTGGAAGAATGTATCGGTCATGCTCAAAGGCGCGAAAATATGCGTCTGAAAATATGCGGGCAATGACAGCCCGCTGATCCGTTCAACCAATATGCCAAGGATGTCGGTGGCTACGGAATAATTCCACTGCGTTGCGGGGTCGAATTCCAGCGGGATTTGCGCAAGCGTGTCAATCACGCTTTGCGATGTATTTTTGGTCCAGCTTTCAACATCGGTCTTGCGATAGGCCGCGTCGACATTGCCTTGTTCCTGAAAGCTATAGGTGAATCCGGCTGTATGCCGCAGCAAGTCAACCACCCGCATCTGCGTGGACGGTGCGCGCGTGATAAATGGAGCATTGCCGCCGCCGCCCACAAACACGCCCAATTTGGCAAATTCAGGGATATATTTGGCGACTGGATCCGTCAGCGCGACCTTGCCCTGCTCCACCAACTGCATGAACGCGACCGAGGTTATTGGCTTGGTCATGGATGCGATACGGAAAATCGCATCTTCGGCGACGCCAGAGCTCCATTGCAACGCGATATCATCGCCACGGCCAACCAACACAGACGCGAACGGCAATTTGCCAGTGTCGAGATAATTGGCCTGAAGGAAGGTGGGTATCCGCGCGAGGCGCTCGGGAACGAAACCTAAATCTTCGGCACTCATGCAGCGGTTTGTCCTGTCAATTGGCGCGTTACGGGGTGCGAGCTTGATAAGCCGCCATCGACGGCGATTGCCTGACCGTTGACATAAGAGGCCTGATCGCTGGCAAGGAACAAGGCGACATTGGCGAGTTCCTCTGGCTGCGCGCCACGGCGCAACGGGTTCAGGCGACCGATCTTGTCCGTCACGCCCTTTTCCTTGGCATAATCGAACGTCGGCTTGGTCATACCGGTTTCGGTAAGGCCGGGGCAGATCGCGTTGCAGCGGACATTAGTGCCCGACAATTGCTGCGCCGAAACCATCGCCAAATTGATGACGCCAGCCTTTGACGCCGAATAAGGCGGACCGCCAGCGCCTGAACGAATGCCCGCGACGCTTGCGGTCAGGATGATCGAACCGCCATTGCCTGCATCGGCCATGACCTTGCCCGCATGCTTCACCATCAGCCACGGGCCAATGAGGTTGACGCGCAGGACGCTGGTGAAATTCTCGACAGTGTTGTCGAAGATGCCTTCCATGCCGCCGGAGATGCCAGCGTTGGCAAATGCAACGTCCAGATGGCCGTGCAGCTCGATGGCCTTTGCGACAATAGCTGCGACATCCGCCTCATCGCCTGCGTCCATTTGGACGGCGGTCGCCGCGTCACCGATCATCGCTGCGGTGTCATGCACCGATGCCGCCATGTCGCCCAAAACGACCTGCGCGCCCTCGGCGGCAAAACGGATGGCGGATGCACGGCCAATGCCGGAACCTGCGCCTGTGATAATGGCGACTTTGCCTGCCAGTGCTCCACTCATACGACTACCCCTCCATCAACTACAATTGTCTGTCCGGTCATAAAGGTGGATGCATCGGACGCCAGATACACCGCTGCCCCTGCGATCTCACGCGGTTCGCCAATACGGCCCAATGCCGCGCCAGCGGTCGAGGCTTTCAGGTTTTCGGGATTTTCCCACAGCGCCTTGGCAAAATCGGTTTTTACAAGCCCCGGCGCGATGGAATTGATGCGCACATTATGCGGGCCATATTCGCGCGCGAGGTTTTTGGTCATCTGAATATCCGCCGCCTTGGTAATCGCATAAGCGCCCAAGATCGGCGACCCGCGCAGGCCGCCAATGGACGACACGATCACGATGGAGCCCGATTTGCGTTCGATCATTTCGGGAACAACCATCTGAATCAACCAATGTTGCGACACGATATTGTGATCAAGCGTCTTGCGCAGTTGTTCGTCGGTGATGGTCGCCATCGGGCCATAATGCGGGTTCGATGCCGCATTGCAGACCAAGACATCGACCTTGCCAAATGCCTTATGCGCTGCATCAACCAGATTTTGCAGGCTTTCCTTAGACGACAGGCTTGATGCCACCGCAATCGCCGCGCCTACATGCTTTGCATTGATGCCAGCGGCGACCGCTTCGCAATCTTCGATATTGCGGCTGGAGATAACAACCTTTGCGCCATGTTCCGCCATTTCTTCGGCGATTGCCTGACCGATGCCACGCGACGACCCTGTGATGATAGCGACCTTGCCGGTCATATCGAATAAAGACATTTCTCTCTCTCCAATTTCCTCCCCGCTTGCGGGGAGGGGGACCATCCGTAGGATGGGGGAGGGGGCTCTCCAGTCTAACATCATGCTAGCGGAGAACCCCCTCCGTCAGCCCTGCGGTCTGCCACCTCCCCACGAGTGGGGAAGATTGATTACCTTACGCCCCAGCCTTTTCCGCAAACTTCCAAGCGGACTCGGCCAGCGGGAACACGCGTTCGGCCATGGCTTGCGCATGGGACGAACTTGCGGTGCCGTCGATGACCCGCTTTTTGATACCTTGAACAATCCCGGCGAGCCGGAAGAAATTATAGGCAAGATACCAATTCATGTCCGGTACGCCGTCGCGGTTCGTTGCCGCGCAATAGCGTTCGACCATCGCATCGAGTTCGGGAATACCTAAGCCCGCGCGGTCAAGATCCATGACGCCCGACCGGCCTTCATTCTGCGTCACCCATGCCATTGCGACATAGGTGAAATCAGCCAGCGGATCGCCCAAGGTCGACAATTCCCAATCCAACACTGCAACGACCTTCGCCTCTTTTGCATCGAAAATCATGTTATCAATGCGATAATCGCCATGAACGACGCTGGTGCGTGTTTGCTCGGGTAACGTCTTGGGCAACCATGCGATGAGCCGTTCAATTTCGGGCATGACTTCGGTTTCTGCCAAGCGATATTGCTTTGTCCAACGTTCGACCTGCCGCCCGAAATAATTGCCGGGTTTGCCAAAATCGGACAGTCCAGCGCCTTCAACATCCACATTGTGCAATGCCGCCAAGGTGTCGATCATCGCCTCATACGTGGCGCGGCGTTCGGCAGGGTTTGACCCCGGCATCGCGCCGTCCCAGATGGTGTGCCCTTCGACCATGTCCATGATGTAGAACCAACTGCCGATGACGCTGTCGTCAGTGCACAGGCCATAGGGCTTAGCGACTGGAAAGCCCGTGGGATGAAGCCCGGCGATGACTTTATATTCGCGGTCCACAGCGTGCGCGCTGGGCAACAATACACCCAAGGGCTTGCGGCGAAGCACATAGGAGCCGCTTTTCGCATTCAACCTGTAGGTCGGGTTTGATTGCCCGCCGGCAAATTTCAGCGCCTGCACTGGTCCTTCAAAACCGGCGACATTGGCAGTCATCCATTCGGCCAGCTTAGCTTCATCCAGTATATCCGCGCCAGTTGGGGCAACGGTTCCGGTAAAGGCCGTCTGCGCGTCAATCGGGGTTGGCGCTGCGCTCATTGGTCAAAAACGATAACTGAACGGGCAGCATCACCGCGCTTCATCTGTTCAAAACCTTCGTTGATGCGTTCCAGCGGGATTGTCTCCGAAACGATGCTGTCGAGGTCCAAAAGGCCACGCATATAGAAATCCACCAAACGCGGAATATCCACAGGGAAACGGTTGCCACCCATGATCGCGCCTTGCAGTTTCTTGCCCGACAGCAGGTCCATTGCGGACAAGCCAACCGAATGCTGCAACGGCATCATGCCCAGGATCGTTGCTGTCCCGCCGCGCTTGAGCGACTTGACCGCAAGCTCGCCCGACGCAGGACGACCGACAGCCTCAATCGCATGATCGACGCCGCCCTTGGTCAATTCCTGAATTTGCTTGGCTGCATCCGCATCCATGGGATCGATCACATCCGTCGCACCCAGCTTCATTGCAAGTGCACGCTTTTCGGGCATTGGGTCAGCGGCGATGATTCGGCCAGCGCCAGCAATTTTCGCCGCATTGATAGTCGCAAGTCCAACGCCGCCACAGCCGATGACGGCTACGGTCTCACCGGGCGTCACTTTGCATGCGTTGAAAATGGTGCCAGCGCCCGTGGTCACGGCACAACCGATAACGGACGCTTGCGGCAAAGGCATGTCTGGATGGATTGCAACGCACGCATGTTCGTGCACCAGCATCATTTCGGCATAAGCGGACAGGTTCAGCATCTGGTTGACAATGCTGCCGTCGGGGCGTGTGAGGCGCGGGGCCTCGCCTGCCTTGCGGCGTGTGTCGCCGCCAAGGCACAAAGACATGCGACCAGTGACACAATATTCGCAATGGCCGCAAAAGGCGCTGAGGCAGGTGACAACGGCGTCGCCTACCTTCACGGTGCGCACTTCGCTGCCCACGGCCTCGACAATACCCGCCGCCTCATGCCCCGGAATCGCGGGCAGGGGATGGGGGTAAGTGCCTTCAATAAAGTGCAGGTCGCTATGGCACAGCCCACAGGCCGCAGTGCGGATCAGCACCTCATGCGGCCCGGGATTGGCAATGTTGACCTGTTCAATCTGAAGCGGTTTACCCGCTTCGATCAGGACGGCTGCCTTCACCGTGTCGCCCCCATGTCGCCGCTGGATAGGCCGTCTTTGCTGCGGCTTCCATGCTTGCCAAGCTCCATACGGGCAATCGCGCGGGCGTGCACCTCGTCGGGACCATCGGCCAGACGCAAGGTGCGCTGATGTGCCCAAGCAGATGCGAGACCGAAATCGTCGGACACACCGCCGCCGCCATGTGCTTGAATGGCATTATCGATGATGCTCAGCGCCATATTTGGGGCCTGCACCTTGATCATCGCGATTTCCGCCGCCGCCGCCTTGTTACCGACCTTGTCCATCATATCCGCTGCCTTCAGGCACAGCAGACGAGTCATTTCAATGTCGATACGGGCACGCGCAATACGTTCTTCCCATACGCTATGCTCGGCAACGGTCTTGCCAAAGGCAACGCGTGATTGCAGACGCTTGCACATTTTCTCCAGCGCTTCTTCAGCGACACCGATTGTGCGCATGCAGTGGTGAATACGGCCTGGTCCAAGGCGGCCTTGCGCGATCTCGAACCCGCGACCTTCGCCCAGTAGCATGTTCGATGCTGGAATACGGACATCTTTCAATTCGATTTCCATATGACCATGCGGCGCGTCGTCATAACCAAAGACAGGCAGATGGCGCAGAATGTTGACGCCGGGGGCATCGAGTTCCATCAACACCATCGACTGCTGTGCATGGCGCTTGGCTTCAAAATCGGTCTTGCCCATGACAATCGCGATCTTGCAACGCGGGTCGCCTGCACCTGATGACCACCACTTAACGCCGTTCAGGACATATTCGTCGCCTTCGCGGCGGATAGAGGTTTCGATGTTGGTGGCGTCGGACGAAGCAACCGCTGGCTCAGTCATCAAAAAGGCAGAACGGATTTCGCCGTTCATCAGCGGAAGCATCCACTTTTCTTTTTGTGCGGCCGTGCCGTAGCGCAGGAACACTTCCATATTGCCTGTGTCTGGTGCCGAACAGTTATAGACTTCGGATGCAAAACCGATGCGGCCCATTTCTTCGGCGCAAAGGGCATATTCCATGTTGGTGAGGCCCGGGCCGTCGAAATGGATGCTGTCGTCGACATGCACGCGGCCCGACGTTGGCGGCATAAACAGGTTCCAAAGGCCAGCGGCCTTGGCCCGCGCCTTCTCCTCTTCCACGACCTGAAGCACTTTCCAACGGTCGCCCACGGCCTGCTCGGCATAATAATCGGCAACGCGTGGACGCAGGAAGCGTTCATTATGGTCGCGGATACGGTCCCGCCAGTAAGTTTGCTTGTCGGTGAGATCGAAATTCATGACTCATTCCTCTTCCATATTTCATTGAATGGTTAACTGGCAGACTCTGTCGCTGTGTTCAAGACGCGCAAGCGTTCATTATGACTTTCGCGCGAAATCGGGAAGTGGCGCAGAATAAGAATGCCGATAATGCCGACGATCAAGACTGTGCACATAAAATATAACGCCAGCCCGTCGAGAACAGCAACATCGACTTCACCTTGCCGCGCATTTTCCGGGAAATTGGCAAAGCTTAGGATCATCCCGGCGGCAAAGGTGCCGATGCCAACCGCGCATTTCTGCATGAAGAAATAGCCTGCGAAAAACAGCCCTTCGGAACGCCTACCGGTTTCTTGCTGCGATGCCTCAACCACATCGGCCATCATCGAATTTGTCAGCATCATCATGCTCACGCCCGCGCTATTGGCGATGGTAATCAACACAAACATGAACAGGATCGATGGGTTTGACGGCGCGCCGGGAACAAGGCCGAGCACCCAGCTACCGTATAATATTGCTGTGAAGGTCAGCGACATAAATGCGAACAGGATTGTGGCGTTTTTCTTGCCCAAACGCCCAGAAATAGGTGGGACGATAATGAATGCAATGATAACTGTCGAGAACAGGATCAGCGCATAATAGAGCATTTCCATCTGCTCAAGCTGCCACAAAAATACGAGCTGATAATTGCTGAGCGCAAAGGTCATCCCTTGGTTGATCAGCCCGAACAATGCGGCGGATATCAACCACAGAAATGCCTTGTTCGAAAGTGTGGCTTTCACTTCTTTTAGCGCATGGCCAAGGCCTGCGCCGCGCGGCGCTGGCGGGGATTGCTTGGCCACATGGCGGTGCTGCCCTAATGCTGAAATCAACACTGCGCCCGTCATCATCAGCGCACCCCAGAAGGAATAAGAATCATATCCGGCAGGGTCGCTCACACCCTTTTCGCCTGTGAAGAAAATGCCATAAGCGAAAATGAGCATCAGCAATCCGCCCGCCCAGCCAAACAAGAAACGATAACGCATCAACCGCGTACGTTCATCATAATCGCCGGTCAGTTCGGGCACGAGGGCTATAGACGGCACTTCGCACATCGCCACGAATGTGCGCGCGAGGACGGCGGTGCAGAACAGCCAAATGATCGTGCCCGTCTGGCCCATTTCGGGCGGGTGCCACAGCAACATCCATATGATGCCAAGCGGAATCGCGGCGGCGTATAGCCAAGGCAGGCGCCTGCCCCATTTGCTTTGTGTCCGGTCGGACAATTCGCCAATAATCGGGTCGGCAAAGGCATCAAATATCAGCGCGGCCATGATGACGGCGCCAACGATGCTGGCGTCAATTCCCAGCACCTGATTATAAAAAATCAACAGGAAGGTCGAAAAGCCACTATCCTTGACGCCATAAGCGACAGAACCAAGGCCGTGCATGACCTTTAACGATCGGGGGAGTGCGACGACTGTTGCCATATTGGTTTAAATCACAAAACCCGAAAAGGCGTGTTTTCCAGCGAATCGCACGATGGTTCTCTCCTATATCCCGCACGCATGCTAGGCCCGCTTCGCGGCCTGTCAATCGGGATGCAAATGACGCTACGGCATGCATAAGTCACCGATAAAGGCTTGCGTTTCGGTGCATGACCGCCCAAAAATTCATCACACAATTAAACAGGAGAGCCGCATGTCCGACCTTGATACATTCCGCGCCGAGGCGCGCGCTTGGCTGGAGGAAAACTGCCCCGCCGAAATGCGCACACCAGCCAAAGGTGACGAAGACGTCTGCTGGGGCGGACGCAATTTTGTTTTTCAATCCGAAGCCCAGAAATTGTGGCTCGAAGCTTGCGTCGCCAAGGGCTACACCGTGCCGGATTGGCCGAAGGCATATGGCGGCGCTGGCCTTTCCCCGCAGGAAACTAAAGTGCTGCGTCAGGAAATGGCAAAGCTTGGCTGCCGCTCGCCGCTTAACAGCTTCGGCATCTGGATGCTTGGCCCAGCTTTGTTGAAATTCGGCACCGAAGAACAAAAAGTACATTATATGGGCCAAATCGCCCGCGGCGAAATCCGTTGGTGTCAGGGCTATTCGGAGCCGGGCTCAGGCAGTGACCTTGTGTCGATGCAGACCTTTGGCGAGGATAAGGGCGACCATTGGGTGGTCAATGGCCAGAAGATCTGGACGTCATATGCGGACAAGGCCGATTGGATTTTCTGTCTCGTCCGCACTGACAAGACCAACAAATATCAGGGCATCAGCTTCCTGTTGTTCGATATGCAAACGCCCGGCGTTACGACCAAGCCTATCAAATTGATTTCTGGCAACTCGCCTTTCTGCGAGACATTTTTCGACAATGTTGTTGTGCCCAAGCACCAGATTGTTGGCGAGATTAATCGCGGCTGGGATGTGGCGAAATATCTGCTTGGCCATGAACGCGAAATGATTTCGGGCATGGGCGGCGATGGCGGCGTAACCTCCATCGGCGCGGCGATGAAGGCGACCTTGTCGCAAGAGCCTGTGCTGCGCGCGCAGATGGCCTTGTTTGATGTTGATAACCTGACCTTCCGTGCCCATGGCGAACGTTTCATGGACGAATGGAAAACGGGTAAGGCGCACCCGGCTTATTCCAACCTGATGAAATATGTCGGGACCGAATTGAACAAAAAACGCAATGAATTGGTCATGTCGATTGGTGGTTCTCAAGCGCTTGAGTGGGAAAGCGAACGGGCCAATGGCGGGTCGAAGGCGCGCAATTGGTTGCGGACCAAGGCGAACTCTATTGAGGGCGGCACCAGTGAAGTGATGCTGAACGTCGTGTCGAAGCGTATCCTTGAGATGCCGGGAGCTTAAGACAATGGCAATGACCTTAAACGACGACCAGAATATGCTGCGTGACACAGCGCGGGATTTCATGGCGAGTGAAGCGCCCGTCACCCATTTCCGCAAGTTCCGCGACATGGGGTGCAAGGACGGTTTCAGCCACGGTCTGTGGAAGCAATTTGCCGAAATCGGCTTTACGGGCATCCTCATCCCCGAAGCCGATGGCGGTATGGGCATGGGGCAGATTGAGGCGGGCATTGTCCTTGAAGAAATTGGCCGTAACCTGTCGCCCTCACCTTTTCTGACCACATCGGTCGCGGCGGTTGAGGCGTTGAAGCTGGCGGATAAGGCTATGCGCGACCGTTGGTTCCCCGGCATCTTGGCTGGCGAAACCGTGATCGGCATTGCTATTGAAGAAGGCGTCAAGCACCGGCCGGAGAAAATCGCCTGCGTTGCGCAGCGCAGCGGCAATGGCTTTAAGCTGACGGGGCAAAAGCAATTTGTTGTGCAAGGCGCGTCTTCGGACATGCTGATTGTTGCCGCACGGACCGCTGGTGCGGCTGGCGAAACCGATGGTTTGACTTTGTTCGCGGTGGACAAGGATGCGGCTGGCCTCTCGTTGGAGGCGACGCGGCTTGTCGATTCCGCAGTCGCTGCGCATGTGAAACTGGACGGGGTTCAGGTGGATGCTGACGCGGTGATCGGCGAAGTCGATGGCGGCTGGGCTGTGCTTTCCAAGATGCTCGACGCCGGACGGGTGGGCGCCGCTGCCGAAATGGTTGGTGTCGGCACAGGCGCGATGGATATGACTTTTGAATATCTCAAGACGCGCAAGCAATTTGACCGCGTCATTGGCGAATTTCAGGCGCTCCAACACCGCGCCGCGCATTTGTATGGCGAAATGGAAGGCGCGCGTTCGATTGTGCTGAAGGCGCAATCGTTGATGGACGAAGGCCATGCCAAGGCCGAAATTTATGTCGCGGCGGCCAAGGCGAAAGCCGGGCTTGCCTGCAATCTTTCTGTGCGGGAAGGCGTTCAAATGCATGGCGGTATCGGCATGACCGATGAATATGACATCGGCCTATATATGAAGCGCGACCGCAGCTTGAATGAATTTTTTGGCGACGCCTATTACCACGCAGACCGCGTGGCGACGATGAACGGTTATTGAGCATTCTCCCCTCCCGCCTGCGGGAGGGGTCGGGGGAGGGCTGTTGCCTTCTTCTTAGCCCGCTCGCCTGTGGCGAGCCCCACCCCTAACCCCTCCCGCCTGCGGGAGGGGAACTGTCAGGAGAGACA
>JBILLO010000137.1:0-3394 GCA_044376035.1 Sphingorhabdus sp. | reverse complement strand
ATCGTCAAGGATGGCAAGGTCATCATCATCGACGAATTCACAGGGCGCATGATGGATGGACGTCGCTGGTCCAACGGCCTGCACCAAGCGGTCGAAGCCAAAGAAGGCGTCCAGATCGAGCCTGAAAATCAGACGCTGGCGACCATCACTTTCCAGAATTATTTCCGCATGTATCCCAAATTGTCCGGGATGACGGGCACTGCGGCGACAGAGGCTGGCGAGTTTCATGAAATCTACAAGCTAAACGTCGTGGAAATACCGACCAACGTGCCCGTTCGGCGCGTGGATGAGGACGACCAGTTCTACAAAAACACCCAAGATAAATTCGGTGCTATCGCCAAAACAATCAAAGAGGCGAATGACCGTGGTCAGCCCGTTTTGGTTGGAACGGTGTCGATTGAAAAATCAGAACTGCTGTCCGAATTTTTGGAGAAGGAAGACGTCACGCACAGCGTCCTGAACGCCCGCTTCCACGAAAGCGAAGCGCATATTGTCGCGCAAGCCGGGCGGTTGGGCAGCGTTACCATCGCCACCAACATGGCGGGTCGCGGTACGGATATTCAGCTGGGCGGTAACTTTGAATTTCGGTTGAATGACGAATTGCGTGACATGCCCGAGGGGCAGGCGCGCGATGCCGCCATTCAAGCGCTGCAGGACGAAATCGCGGCTGAAAAAGCCAAGGTCATCGAAGCGGGCGGATTATTTGTCCTTGCCACAGAACGCCATGAAAGCCGCCGTATCGACAACCAGTTGCGTGGCCGTTCGGGGCGTCAGGGTGATCCCGGGCTCTCTCGTTTCTATTTGTCGCTCGACGATGATCTATTGCGTATCTTTGGGTCGGAAACATTATTCTCGCGGATGATGAACTCCAGCCTTGAAGATGGCGAAGCGATTGGCGGCAAATGGCTGTCGAAAGCTATCGAAACCGCGCAAAAAAAGGTGGAGGCGCGCAATTATGATATCCGCAAGCAGTTGGTTGAATATGACAATGTCATGAATGACCAGCGCAAGGTCATTTATGAACAACGCAGCGACATCATGGATGCGCAAGACGTCGATGATATCATTGAGGATATGCTCAACGATACCGTCAACAACCTTGTTGGCGACCATTGTCCCGAGGGCACTTATCCCGAGCAATGGAATATCGAAGGCCTAAAGCAAAAATCCACTGAGCTGTTGGGGCTGACGCCCGATATCGACGCTTGGTTGAAGGAAGACGGCCTTGAACCTGAAATCATCGAAACCCGCATCGCAGATATGGCGACCGAAAAGTTCAAGGCGAAGGGCGCTGGTCTTGATGATGCTATCTGGCGTCAGGTCGAAAAAAGTATCTTGCTGCAAACGCTTGACCATCATTGGAAAGAGCATTTGTCGACGCTCGATGCCCTGCGTCAGGTGATTTACCTGCGCGCCTATGCGCAGAAGAATCCAATCAACGAATATAAGCAAGAGGCATTTGGCCTGTTTGAACGCATGTTGTCGGCCATCCGCGAAGGCGTGACGAAGACTATCGCCACCAATGACTTCCGCGCGGAGGAAGAATTTGTTCCGCAAGACTTGCCTGAACTACCCGATTTCCTGACAACGCATATCGACCCGTTCACTGGCGAAGATAACAGCGATGATATCGACGGCGCTTCTCTCGGCTTGGTGACGACGACAATTCCGCGGCCAGCGATGGTATCTGGGGGCATCGACCCATATGCAGGCGACCCGGATCTGCGCCGCAACGACCCATGTCCGTGCGGTTCGGGAAAGAAATATAAGCACTGCCACGGCGCATTTTGATAAGCAGATGACGGAGCGGCAAAGATGATCTGGCTGGCCAGCCTCTTTGCTTTTGTCGCCTTTGTCTATGCATCCGTCGGCTTTGGCGGCGGGTCCACTTATACGGCGCTGCTTGCTTTATGGGGGGTGGATTTCCGGCTGATCCCAGTGATTGCCCTTGTCTGCAATATCATCGTCGTGACCGGTGGCACCATCCGCTTTGTGCGGGCTGGCCTGGTGTCCTGGCCGCAGGTTTTGCCTTTGCTGATGGTATCAGCGCCGCTTGCCTTCGCAGGGGGGCTGGTGCCGCTGAAACAGATGGTGTTCCTGACGATATTGGGTGGCGCGTTGTTGGCGTCGGCCATCGCCCTTTTTCTCCAAGCGGATAAGATGACGCCGCGCGCAGTTCCCAAGCCATTGTTACTGGCGCTTTCGGGTGGCGTAGGCTTATTGGCTGGCCTGTCGGGCATTGGCGGGGGCATATTCATGGCACCGGTCCTGCACCTCATCCGCTGGGCAGAGCCACGCCGTATCGCCGCCTTCGCATCGCTTTACATATTGATCAATTCGGCGGCGGGCTTGCTTGGCCAAATATTAAAATCAGGGGCGCATGCGCTAGCCGAGCCTGCGCTGCAATATGGTCTGCTGCTCGGCGGGGTGTTGATCGGCGGACAGTACGGCAGCCTGTTCGGAATGCGCTATCTCTCCCCACATTTGTTAAGGGTGCTAACGGCCTCATTGGTCGGCTACGCCGCGCTCCGGCTACTCTGGCAGGCCCATGGGCCAGTTTAGAGACTGCTGAGCCAGAAAAGGCTCTCCGGGAGGGCCGAAAATAGCGGAGCTTGCGTCATGCTGGCGAATAGGGTCATCGACGGATAACCTTGTGGTCAATGATGTACGTTTCGGCATTATGCCAAGGTGCGGCAAATCGGGCCAAAATTGGTGATTTTAAATTTATACCAAATGCGGGCGCTCCGGACACGACAACATTGCGGACATTGATAGACAGTGTAGTCTCATGTGGATGGAGAACGGTTACAAGAGCGCAGGGACTATTGGAGGCAAGCTTGGCTGCCTTGCAGCAACGCTTGTAGGTTTGCCAGTTTTTGGCTTCCTTATGTTCCTGTCTTTCTACGGCAATTGTGGTCCAAACGACCTTTGTCGAGATGGCCAAGGCGTCCGCTTCTTCGTTGTTTTCGGCGTGACTGCGGCGGTCTCGGCTGTCGTCGGTTTCACAATTCGCTCAATGTGGAACAAGCACCTCAATCGCGACGGGAAATGAACGCTTCCCAAGTATACGCGATAAAAGCGGACTGTCGGGACACGGCAAGATTGCGGCCACAAACTTCAGCGAAGTTGCTACCCTCGTAAGGCTCGAAGCTTTCGGTAAAGCGCTCTTCCCGCGAGCACTAGAATAGTACCGATAGAGCACCCGACCAATGCGTAGACTGTGAAGAATGCGAAGTCTGTAACCAGGAAGTTTGCCGTTATTAAATCAGCGGTGCACCAATCGATGAGGAGCATGAAATCAATTACGACTGTCACGGCTACCAATGAAGCTAAAAGCAAAGGGAAGGAGTGACCGTGTTTGACTACAAATATGATCGATCCCGCAATTCCAACA
>JBILLO010000065.1:0-10760 GCA_044376035.1 Sphingorhabdus sp. | reverse complement strand
GCTTGCGCATATACGGGGGTGATTGCGGCGCTTGCCAGTGCAAGGGCGAAGAAGTTGCGATGCATAGAGGGACTTTCCTTTCCGTAAATCTTGGTTATGCCGGATATGTAAGCAAATGGACCGATGTGACAAGGTCTCATTGCAGGGGGAGAATATAGTGCGGAAATTTTTGTGGGCGTCATTGGCGCTACTGGGTGTCGTTGCGGGTGCAGGCGCGCTGTGGGAGCCGTTGGCGGCCAACGGATATGACATGCCAACCCGCGCTTATGATGTGGAGATTGTCCGCGATGGCTATGGCGTGCCGCACATCAATGGCAAGACCGATGCCGATACCGCTTATGGCCTGGCTTTCGCCCATGCTGAAGATGATTTTTCGACCATACAGGATGTCGTTGCCATGACGCGTGGGCGCTATGGCGCGCTTGCAGGCTCCGATGGGGCCAAGGTTGATTATGTGCTGCATCTGTTGGGCGCGCGGGAGACGGCTGTGGCGCGCTATATGGAATTGTCGCCGCAGGTCCGCGCGGTGGCAGAGGCATATGCCGCTGGTTTGAACCATTATGTGTCAAAACATCCGGAAGAAGTTCGGCTATCGAAGCTGTTTCCCGTTACCGGACAGGACATTGTCACAGGCTTCGTGCTGCGCGCGCCGTTCTTTTACGGTCTGGATGGTGCCATCGGGGCATTGACCGAAGGCAAACCCCTGCCAAAGGAAAGTGCGCCACCTATGACGCCCATCGGGCGCGATCCGGAAATGAACGGTTCCAATGCCTTTGCAATTGCACCCAAGCGTATGGCCGATGGCAAGACATGGCTGATTTCCAATTCGCATCAGCCGTATGAAGGTCAGGTTGCGTGGTACGAAGCCGTCACCCATTCGGGTGAAGGGCTGGATATGGCTGGCGCCTTGTTCCCCGGTTCGCCCTTTGTCCTGCTTGGCCACAACCGTCATTTGGGTTGGACCAATACCGTCAACCGCCCCGACCTGATCGATGTCTATAAATTGGTGATGAACAAGGCTGGCGACCAATATCGTTATGACGGCAAATGGATGCCGCTGGCGTCAAAGCGGGTTTGGTTGCCGGTGAAAATAGGTCCGTTCAATCTGCCAGTACCGCAGACGGTCTATCGCTCCATCCACGGACCCGTCATCAAAAATGACAAGGGCTATTTCGCGATCCGCTATGCAGGCATCGACAATGTCAAAGTCGTTGAGCAATATTATCGCAACACCAAAGCAACGAATTGGGACGAATGGACTCAATCCATGGCGATTGGCGGCATTCCCGCGACGAATTTCATTTATGCCGACAAAACCGGCCGCGTTGCCTATATTTACAATGCCCTCTTCCCCGACCGCAAGCCGGGATATGATTATACCAAGCTACTTCCGGGCGACACATCAGCCGCAATGTGGGATGGGCCAGTTGGCTTTGACCGTTATCCCAAGATTGTCGATCCAGCGTCTGGTTTTGTCCAGAACGCCAACAACACACCGTTTCTGGCGGCTGGGCCGGGGTCGGAAATGGACCCGTCGGCCTATTCGCCTTATCTTGGCGTTGAACTTGGCATGACCAACCGGGGCTTGCGCGCAACCGAGTTGCTGGCCGCCGATAGGTCGATCACGCCACAAGAGCTGCTGGCGATCAAGATGGACATGATTTACAGCAAAAAAAGCTGGGTAGGGGCGTGGATGGCATCCTTTGCCGCGTTGGACCTAAAAGACGCGCCCGAGCTTGCCGAAGCGCAAAAGCTGCTCGCGAGTTGGGATTGGTCAAGCGATGGCAAGGGCCGTGCGGACGCCTTGGCCGAACGCATCATCCGCTTTGGCGCGCGGCCAAACTGGCGCGGGGACACAATGCCCGATGCGCGTAAAACGCTTCAGGAAGCTGTCACAGAGTTCAAAAAACGCTTTGGCCGGATTGACCCGCCGCTCGCCGATATTCAGCGCCTACGGCGCGGCGACCTCGATCTGCCGATGCTTGGTGGCAGCGATGCCTTGCGTGCCACAACGATGTGGGATGCAGAGCAAGCCGATGGCAAAGCGCGCGTCCGACATGGCGATAGTTACATCATGCTGATGCGATGGGACAAGGACGGCAAGGTGCAATCGGAATCGATCCAGCCTTATGGCTCGGCGACCACTCGCCCTGCATCGCCGCATTATACCGACCAGATGAAATTGTTCGTTGCAGGCGGGTATAAGCCGGTGCATTTTGAATGGGCCGACGCCGTCAAGAATGCAGAACGCCGTTATCGGCCCTAAACGCCGTTTGTCGAAAATTCTTTGGCATTACATTGTGTTTGCCTGCCTCGCCGCTATCGTAAGCGGCATTGATTCTTAGCTATAGGAGCAGAATATGATCCGTACATTAACCCTCGCCCTTATGATGTCGGGCTCTATGATCGCGGCGCAGGCACCCGCCTTCGCGCAGTCAGCAGCGCCCATTTCGAAATTGGTGGAGGCGGTCAATATTCCGCATGAAAAATTCACACTCGACAACGGTCTGACCGTTTTGGTGCATGAAGACCGCAAGGCCCCCATTGTTGCTGTGTCCATCTGGTATGGCGTCGGGTCAAAGAACGAGCCAAAGGGCAAAACGGGCTATGCCCATTTGTTCGAACATATCATGTTCAACGGCAGCGAAAATGCGCCGGGCGATTATTTTGAATATACCAAGAAAATCGGCGCGACTGACTTGAATGGGACCACATGGTTGGACCGCACCAATTATTTTCAGACCGTGCCAACCATGGCGTTGGAATCCGCATTGTTTCTCGAAAGCGACCGTATGGGCTTTTTGCTCAATGCCGTGACGAAGGAAAAGCTTGATAACCAGATCGGCGTTGTTTCCAACGAAAAGCGGCAGGGTGACAATCAGCCATTCGGCTTGGTCAGTTACCAGCAGTCAGGGACATTGTTCCCCGTTGGCCACCCTTATCATCATAGCACGATCGGCAGCCTTGAAGACCTATCGGCGGCTTCGCTCGATGATATGAAAAACTGGTTTACCGACCATTATGGGCCAAATAACGCGATTTTGGTTCTGGCCGGTGACATCAACGCAGCGCAAGCAAAGCCGTTGGTGGAAAAATGGTTCGGCAGCATCAAGCGCGGCAAGGCGGTTGCGCCCGTTAATGCGCCAGTGCCAACGCTGGAAAAAGATATCAAAATCGTCATGAAGGACAAGGTGCCGACCACGCGTATTTATCGCAATTGGGTGGTGCCGGGCATTGCCGACCCCGACGCAAATGCATTGTTCATCGCGATGAACGCGCTTGGCGGCCTGTCGAGCTCACGTCTGGATAATATTTTGGTGCGTCAGGAACAGAGCGCAGTGGCCGTTTCGGCCTATCTCATTCCCTTCATGCATGGCAGCTTGGTCAACATTCAAGCGGACGTAAAGCCCGGCGGTGATGCGGATGCGGTCGCGAAGCGTCTGGATGAAATCTTGGCCGATTATATCAAAACCGGCCCAACCGCTGAAGAAGTTCAGCGCGTTGCCGCAAGCAACATTGCCCAGCAAATCGACGGCCTTGAACAGGTTGGCGGCTTTGGCGGTAAGGCCGTCGCTTTGGCCGAAGGCGCGCTTTATGTGGGGGATTCGTCCTTCTATAAAAAGGAACTGGAACGGCTTGCATCGGCAAAACCAGACACGGTGAGGGCCGCGATGCAGAAATGGCTGACGCGTCCGGTGCTTGAAATTCGCGTCGAACCCGGTGAGCGTGAAGCGTATAAAGAAGTCGCCGCAGGATCAGGCAGCCGCACGGGCACGTTGACCGCGCCTGCATTTTATGCGCCGCCATCGGACGATGATGTCTCCGCATCTGCGCCAGTTGCTTTTCAGGATCGCAGCAAATTCCCTGAACCGACAGGCACGCCTGCGCTCGATTTCCCAACGGTTGAAGAAACAACCTTAAGCAATGGCATCAAAATATTCTTTGCGCGCCGCGCCGCGGTGCCAACTGTCCGTGTCGCGGTCAGCTTCAATGCTGGCTATGCGGCGGACCCGGTTGACAAGCGCGGCATAGCGTCGATGATGTCAACGATGTTGCTGGAAGGCACAACGTCGCTGACCTCAACACAAATTGCCGAAACCGAAGAGAAATTGGGCGCTGACGTCAATGTTGGCTCTTCACTCGACCGGACGGTAGCCAGCCTGCGGGCGGTAAAGCCAAATCTTGGCCTTTCGCTCGATCTGCTTGCGGATGTTATCAAAAATCCGGCCTTTGCGACCAATGAACTGGAGCGCGTCCGCGTTCAGCAACTCACCCGGATCAAGTCGGAAAATAACCAGCCACAGGGCGTTGCCGTGCGCCGCCTGCCGCCATTATTATATGGTCCGGCGCATCCTTATGGTGGACCACAGACCGGCAGCGGATATGCAGAGACCGTGGCGACAATCAGCCGGGCTGATGTCTCCAATTTCCATCAGTCATGGATGCATCCATCAAAGGCAGAAATCTTTGTTGTGGGGGACACCAGCCTGAAAGAAATCAAGCGTATGCTTGAGCAGCGTTTCGGCAAGTGGAAGCCCGCAGCCGCGCCAGCGCCAGCGAAGAATTTCGCTGTGGCAGTGCCAGCCCCGGAAGCAAAAATTCGGCTGATTGACCGTCCAAATTCACCGCAATCCTTGGTGCTCGCTGGCCTTGTTCTGGATGCAAAAGGATCGGACGATCTGCTGACCCTGCGCGCCGCGAATGAGATTTTCGGCGGTGATTTCCTGTCGCGAATCAACATGGACCTGCGTGAAACCAAGGGCTGGTCTTATGGCGTGCGCAGCCAAGTCAGTGGCGCCGAAGACCGCGTGCCATTTTACATGTTCGCGCCAGTGCAGACCAACCAGACCGGACCATCGGTCAAAGTGTTGATCGACCAGTTGCAGGACTTTAACGGTGCGAAGCCAGTTACGGCGGCTGAACTGGAGAAGACCATCAAGGGCAATGTTCTCAAATTGCCTGGCAGCTTCGAACAATCATCGGCTGTGCTGGGGCAAATGCAGGCGGATCGCCTGAACAAACGGCCCTTCAATTATGCCGAAACATTGGCGGGCAAATATAATGCGCTGACCGCAGTGGCATTGAATGATGCAATGCGCGCTAAGGTGGATCCATCCAAGATCAATTGGCTGGTGGTGGGCGACGCCGCAAAGGTGAAACCGCAGTTGGAAGCACTTGGATTGCCAGTTGAAATGGTGAACGAAGCTGCTAACAGCAACGCAAGCAACAATGCTAAATAAGGAGCAAGGATATGGCAGCAGTTGATGGTGATTGGGACGTAACGATTAAAAGCCCAATGGGTGACCAAAAAGCAGTGTTGACCGTCAACAGCGACGGCGGCAGCTTTTCAGGCAAGATGTCCGGTGGCCTTGGTGCCATGGACATCGCCAATGGCACAGTTGATGGTGATACGTTGAGCTGGGGCATGGACATGACTGTGCCTATGCCGATGCATTTGGACGCCACAGCAACCGTGTCGGGCGATGCCATGACCGGAGAAGTGAAGGCTGGTGCCTTTGGTTCGATGGGCTTGACCGGCACCCGCAAGGTATAACCGCAGCGCGCGTTGTGCGCGGACACGTGAATACAAGGCCGTCTATCCAACTGGGTGGGCGGCCTTGTTCTATGTGGCGTCAAGGCTTATGTCTGGGTGGACCGCATTTTTAACCGACTCGCGATCATCCTGTCTGGAGTCTTATAATGAACCAGTTTGCACCGCCGTCACAGTCGCGTATGTCCTTGGTGCGTTTGGCATTGTTTGTGATTCCGACGATCATGTTTCTCGGTTTTCTCTCCGGCACACTGTCGGGATCGACGGCTGACAACGCATGGTATCAAACATTGCTAAAGCCCGATATTCAGCCGCCGGGCTGGGTATTCGGCGTTGTTTGGCCCACTTTATATCTCATGCTGGGCTTGGCATTTGCGATGGTGCTGAATGCGCGCGGCACGCGGAATCGGGACGTGGCAATCATCCTCTTTTTGTCCCAATTTGTGATTAACCTCACATGGTCACCGATATTTTTTGGTGCGCATCAGGTGACAGCCGCATTTTTCATCATCCTCGTCATGCTTGGTGTTGCGATCGCCACTACCTTTGCATTTGCGCGGGTGCGCAAGGCTGCGGCGTGGCTGATGGTGCCCTATTTGGTGTGGATCAGCTTCGCTGCCATCCTGAATTTTCAAATCGATCAGCTTAATCCCGACGCAGAAAGCCTTTACGTTCCGGCTGCGACTTCCCAGATAGGCTGATATCGGTCGAACCCCAGACCGCAATGGAGTGAATGACATGCAAAGCGAGAAGCGCATTTTTGACGATTTGGCCAAGGTTTTGAACGGCGTTGCCGGAACCGTGGCGGGCATGGGGCGTGAGGCCGAGGCGAGTGTGCGCGAACGCGCGCGCGAATGGGCTGGCGGTCTCGACCTTGTGTCACGCGAAGAATTTGATGCGGTCAAAACCCTTGCCGCCAATGCCCGCGCCGAAGCCGATGCGCTTGGTAAGCGCGTTGCCGCCTTGGAAGCGGCGTTGCGGACAAAAGATGGCACAGCAGCCGCCAAGACAAAGCCAGCAACCAAGCCGGCAAAAGGTCCAATTTGAACTTGTCCACAGTTGGCCCACAGCCTTGTGTTGCGCGGTGACGTTAGCCCCTTGCGTGCGAGTCCGTCACGGGGCAAACCCGAACCAACACCACAGGCGCAACCATCATGCACGACGCAGACGAACAATATGAGCATTTCGAGCGCGACGAATCCGCGCCTGTAGACATGCTCGCGGCTTTGTTCGAGGCGCGCGGCTGGTCATTTGAGATGGATGGTGAGGACGAAATCACCGCCGAATATAAGGGCAGTTGGGCCAGCTATCAGCTGCGCGCGATCTGGCGTGAGGAAGATAATGCGCTTCAACTGATCATATTGCCCGATATCACTGTGCCCTCGGACAAGCGGGCGAGTGTGTATACCGCGCTTGGCCTTATCAATGAACAATTATGGCTTGGCCATTTCGACATGTGGTCGGCCAATGGCATATTGTTGTTCCGCCATGGCAGCCTGATGGCATCAAACGGCTTGTTGGGTGTTGATCAGGCGCAAACCATCATTGACGTCGCGATTGACGAATGTGAGCGTTTCTATCCGGTGTTTCAGTTCATCATCTGGGGCGACAAAACGCCCGAAGAGGCCATCGCCAGCGCCCTGATCGAAACGCATGGCGAGGCTTGAACGCAGCTAGGGTCAGGACCTATTAAATCCACCTTCGCGGCGTCAAAATGGCAAAGATATCGAAGTAAAATGTCCGTCGCAGGCAGTAATTCTGCCTGAAAGGGCATTTTGCTTTGAGATCGAAGCCATTTTGACGTCCTTCGGATTTGACCCATTTTGTCCATTGCTACGTTGGCAAGCTTGGACTTAGAACCACTAAGTCCTGCGCTTACCGCCTTGCACTGAACAAAATGGCCTCAAACCGCGAAGGTGGATTTAATAGGTCCTGACCCCAGGTCCTGACCCTAACCCGCGCGCTTTGCCTTAATCAGATAATGCATATAGCCCATGGCGATGGGCTTATCCCGGTCCTCCTGCCATGCCCGCGCCTCAACATTGGCCATCGTTCGGCCAAGGCGCGTCACTTCGCCAACGGCATAGGTCATCTGGTTTAGGCCGCCGCGCATGAAGTCGACGGTGACATTGACCTGTTTGATATTGGAATCGCTGCCTTTGGCCCTAAGCGCCTGATGAATGGCGGCAATGGCTGCAATCTCAAGCAAGCCCGAAATCGCCCCACCATGCAGGAAGTCCGGCCGGCCCTGAACGCGGTCGGCAAAGGGCATGGCGATTACTGGCGCGCCATCGATTTCGTCAACAATGTCCATATCGAGCGCGCGGGCGTAGGGTGGAAGGAGTGGCTTATCGATCATGATATGCGGTCCCCAATGCGGATGAACGTGCCGGTCACATGCGCCAAGGGTTCGTCCGGGTTTCCATTATGCGCAAAGCCACGCACAAAGCCGATGCTGTTGGTCAAATGGTAGCAAATCCCGCGACCATACACGCGTTCACCCGAGGGCGAGGGCCGCAGATAGTCGATCCGCAGGTCCATCGTCACATGCGGCCTAAACTCACCAAGCTTAGTCCAGATCGATAAGCTGGTCGCGTTATCCATCAAGCTTATGATTACGGCAGAAGCCAGTATGCCAGTGTCGGGATCCGCCACAAGGTCCTCGCGCCAATCAATCGCAAGTTCAACCCAATCATCGCCATGGCCAACATATTCCATGTTGAGAAATCCGCCATGACCGAATTTACCCATCACCTTGTTGACCAATGCGGGGTCAAAGGCAGCGCCCTTTGGCGTGACGCTACCCAGATCAGTTTTGCCAAATGCCATCTTATGTACGCGCAATCGTTGTAGGGAAAATAGGCGCAACCTGCGCCAAGGCGCAAGATAGGGCCAATATCAATTTCAATTTCATGTGGCGTCTCCCTTTGCCAGTTCTGTGCCTCGGTCACGCGCCGCGCGCAGAGTCTGGGTTATCAATCTGTCTAAAGCCTTTTCGGCGTCCAGCACCGCAAGGCCAGCGGCTGTTGTGCCGCCCGGGCTGGTGACGCGCGCGGCGAGTGCGTCGGGGGTTTCGGTCGATGTCGCTGCCAAAATCGCTGCCCCTTCGGTCATCTTTATGGCTAACTGCGCGGCGACAGCATGGGGCAGTCCTGCGGCCTCTCCGCCTTTGGTCAGTGCATCAATGACGCGGTAGATAAAGGCTGGGCCTGACCCCGCCAGCGCCGTTACCGCATCCATATGGGCTTCGTCGTCGATCCAGATGACTGCCCCCAAAGGCGTTAGCCAAGCCGCGATGTCCGTCTTGACCAATTCCGTTGCATCTGGCGCAAACACGCCAAGCGGTGATTTGCCGATAGCGGCTGCCAAATTGGGCATCAGCCGCACGATTCGCGCAGAAGGAAAGGCCTCCGACAGGGTGTGCGTTGTGGTGCCAGCGAGTATCGAAATCACCAAGGCACCCGGCGCAAGCAATGACGCAATGTCGGGTGCGAGCGAACCCAAAAGCTGCGGTTTGATGCCCAATAAGAGCACATCATATGGCCCTATGGCCTCTTGTGACGCGCGCGATACCGCAACGCCCGCAGGCAGGTTTACAGCGACAGGGTCAACAACATGGAACGTGTCCGGCGACACGCCAGCGGCCAACCATCCGCGCAACATTGCGCTGCCCATATTGCCGCAGCCGTAGAAACAGATTTTCGATGGAAAAGCGGACATGGCGACCTTGATAATGTTCAAGCCCATCTCATGCCCTATCCATGCGTGGACGGCAACCTTAGGAACAATGACAAGCCCTCTGGCGCGGGCAGGGGCGGCGGGCCTGCATGGCGTACCGCATCGGCGCGCGCACGGTTTAGGATAGCCGCTGGCACATTGGTGTCATGAAAAACATAGTCCGCCTCACCCAATAACCGCGCGGTTAGCAAGGTCAGATCATCGGGATTATCCGACAGCAACGCGATTTCAATCAAACGGTCGCCCTTTGGTTCTTCTGCGACTTTCAACCAAAGTTCGACGGTGTCAGGCGCGTGATGTCCAAACGGGTCCAGCATGCCAGCTGCGGCAAAGCCCTGATCCAGCGCACGTCGGCGCGCTGGTCCCTCTGGCCAGCGTTCGCGGATGGCGACGCGCGCGCCCGCAATTGCGTCAGCAAGCGGCCCCACGGTTTCGGGCAGTAAGGTTTCAATCCGCTGGCGAATGGCCTTTGCCATGCCCGCCGACGCCCCGCCGGTGCCCACTGCCACCAAAACGGGGGTGCGGTCCACAATCGCTGGCGTGGTAAAATCGCACATTTCAGGCCTATCCACGACATTGACGAGCAAACCGCGCGCTTTCAAATCATCGGCGGCGGCGCGTGCATCGTCTTCGTCCGCGATTGCGACAAAAGCAATCCGGGCGTCCTTATGACTGGCATCCACGCATATACCACCAGCGCGTTCTATCAGGCGTCTTTTGGCATCCGCCATTTCGCCTTCACCGAATAATATGACATTTCGGCCTTTCAGGTTCACAAATATCGGCAGCTGATCCAACGCGATTTCCTATTTCAGCCAGTCGGGCACATGTTCTGCCGCCAATATCGTCTCCGGCGAAATCCGCTCCGCGACGATCGCGAACTTGTCGCCATCGACGAGTACTTCAGGCACCAGTCCACGGCTATTATATGTGCTCGCCATCGTCGCGCCATAAGCGCCAGCGGTCCGGAAAATGGCGAGGTCATTGGCTATAACCGGGTCAATCTCGCGACCCATGGCAAAGGTGTCGCCGGTTTCGCATATCGGGCCGACGATATTGGCCAGCATCCTTTGCCCATTGGGGACAACCGCTTCAAAATCATGCCATGCATCATATAAAGCGGGGCGCGCCAGATCATTCATTGCGGCATCGACGATAACGAACGGCGCATTGCCCGCACCGGGCTTTACGCGGATAACGCGAGTCAGCAAGACGCCCGCATTGCCAGCGATCACGCGGCCGGGTTCGAACATCAACCGCACGCCCCAATCCTTGGTCACGCGCGCGACCATCGCGCCATATTCGGCGGGATCGGGCGGATTGTCGCCGTCGCGGTAGCGCACGCCAAGGCCACCGCCCAAGTCCACATGGCTGACCTCATGGCCTGCCGCCCGCAATTCCAGCAGCAATAGGCCAACCTTTTGAAAGGCTGTTTCAAGCGGCTCAAGGCTTGTCAACTGACTGCCAATGT
>JBILLO010000064.1:0-10769 GCA_044376035.1 Sphingorhabdus sp. | reverse complement strand
CTGTGCAAATAATGCATCGCTTGTGTTTTCCAGATGATCGTAAAATATCCCGCCGACGCCGCGATGAACGTTGCGGTGCGGAATCCAGAAATATTCGTCCGCCCATTTGCGATAACGTTCATACACATCAGGGCCAAAAGGCGCGCAGGCCGCACGAAGGCGCGCGTGGAATTCGTCCGTGTCTTCTGCATAGGGAATAGGCGGGTTAAGATCCGCACCGCCGCCAAACCAGCTTTTCGTTGTAACCAGATAACGCGTATTCATATGCACCGCTGGCACATGCGGGTTTGCCATATGCGCAACGAGGCTGATGCCCGTGGCGAAAAAACTGGGATCTTCGGCGGCACCATGAATGGTTTGGGCAAATTCGGGGTTGAAGCTGCCGCCGACGGTGGACACATTCACGCCGACTTTCTCGAAAATCTTGCCCTTCATTACCCCGCGGACACCGCCGCCACCGGGGGAGCCATCATGGTCGTTGCGGTCCCATGGGGTATATTCAAACGACGCGTCGGACCCTGCCTCACGCTCAATCGCTTCAAACGACGCGCAAATGCTGTCACGAAGCGATTCGAACCATGTCCGCGCGGCCTGTTGGCGTTGATCTAATATCAGGGTCATCTCTCGCCTTTCGGGAATGAATGGGTCTGTCGAAGACCTTCTGCCAAAGCGATGCCAGCCGATACCGAAATGTTCAAGGATCGAAATCCTGCGGCCATCGGAATATATACGCGGGCGTCGGCGCGGGTATGAACTTCGGGCGGTGCCCCTTTGCTTTCGGACCCCATGAGAATGATGTCATCGGGTCGAAATGCGAATAGTGGAAGCGGCGTAGACGCCTTGCTGGACATCAAGACGATGCGCGCGCCGTCCAAAGTTTCGAGAAACGCTGACCAGTCGGTGTGGCGCTGTATCTTTGCATGCGCGACATAATCCATACCGGCACGCCTCAGTGCGCGTTCTGAAAAGGGAAAGCCGCAAGGTTCAATGATGTCGCATTGGACGCAAAAGCATGCGGTTGTGCGTAATACCGCCCCGACATTGCCGGCCATGTCCGGCTGATAGAGCGCGATGCGCATGAAAACTCTCCGATGGAAACCAATATGTGACGATTAGACCCTATGTGGCCCTCATGGCAACCGCGCCCGCGCGCAATGGCACGCGCGATGGTCAGGCCCAATCCGGAACCGCCTGTGGAGCGGCTCCGGCCAAGAACGACACGGTCAAACAGGGGGGAAAGACCGCGCCAGAAAAGTCTGTTAGCCGCCGTTGGGCTGGGCAGGGGCCATTGGTCCGTTCAGCGACCCTGGCGTCCGGCCCTGCGCTCGTCGGGGGTGATGCTGCCATCTTTATTGGCATCGGCTTTGGCGAAACGGGCTTCAGCGGCTGCACGGAATTCCGATTGCGATATAGCCTTGTCACCATTGCTATCCGCACGCGCCATTTTATCCATGCGTCCGTCACGGCCACCTGCGCGCGCAAGACGTTTGCCCATCGTGCTACGCTCCATGCGCTTTTCGCGTCGGTCCGCGCGACGCTTACCGTGCATTTCATGTGCGGCGATGAATTCAGCTTGGCTGATCGCGCCATTTTTGTCGGTGTCGACTGCGGCAAAGCGCTTCGCCAGCATCGCGGCCTTGTCGCCTTCGTTCAATGTGCCATCAGCATTGGCGTCCAGCATGGCAAAATACGTATCGGCGGCGGCCATGGCTTCGGCTTTGGTGACAATGCGGTCGCCGTCCTTGTCTGCCATTCCACGTGGCGCTGCATATAATGCTGTGGCCGAGCCTATCGAAAGGGCCATCAGGCCAGCATAAATTGAGAGTTTCTTCATCCTTATCGCCCCTTGTGATCGTTCGCGGGACTATGGTTGTAACGCATATAAGCTGAATATTTCACAACAGCGTGTCGCGGCAAAGCATGCTTTGTCGCAAACTGAAACAGCATGCGATGATTTAACGTGATGATTTTAAGCGTTGGAAAGTTGGAGCGGGTAAGGGGGTGCCGCAGGCGAACGGAGCGAAGCGGAGGACAATCGAACCCCCTACGGTTGTAGTATCGATGCGTTGGAAAGTTGGAGCGGGTAAGGGGAATCGAACCCCTCTAGCTAGCTTGGAAGGCTAGTGCATTACCACTATGCTATACCCGCGACGGACCAATTGGCCGTTTCAAGCGCCTTTATTGCCATTATCCGGTCTAAGCGTCAACGTCCTCATTGCAAAAGAAAGGGCCGCAAAAGCGGCCCCTTCGAAAATCGGTTTCACCTTATCAATGTTTCTTGTCTGCCCAGATAGTTTTGTAGGACATCCAAGCAAGCACGGTGAAGATGATCAGGAAGCCCAACGCGGCCCAACCTGCGCTCTTGCGGTTTTCCATCTTTGGCTCTGCTGTCCATGTCAAGAATGCAGAAACGTCTTTCGCCATCTGCTTTTTGGTGGCCTTCGTGCCATCATCATAGGTAACTTGATCATCACCTGCGATCGGGTTGGCCATAGCGATGTTCAAATTTGCAAACCATGGGTTGAAGTGCAGGCCAGGAGGTGTTGCCGCGTCTGGGAATTCCTTCAGTAGCTCTTGGCCCTCTTCATTCTTGTAGCCCGCTTGCTCACGGTAACCCATTAACAATGAATACACATAAGCAGGACCATCGCCGCGCGCCTTGGTGATCAAGGAAAGATCAGGTGGAAGCGCATTATTGTTAGCGGCACGTGCAGCAGTTTCGTTCGCAAATGGCGAAGGAATTTTATCGGCAGGAATCGCAGGGCGCGAAGCCGCTTCACCTGTTTCAGGATTGATGCTTGGCACTTCGGTCTTCCAACCCTTGGCCAGTGCCTTCACCTGTTCTTCATTGTAACCCAATGCCGCGAAATCACGGAAGGCAACAAGATTTAGGCTGTGGCATGCCGCGCATACTTCGGAATATACCTTCAACCCACGCTGTAGCTGGCCACGGTCAAACTTGCCGAACGGACCGTCATGCGCAAAGCTGACGGCAAGTGGCATTTCGTGAAACTCATGCTCAGCCGTGGGCTGCGCAGGTTCCTGGATGGCCTGGATAACGGTGTCCCCAAGACCAATCAAAAGCATGCCGCTGAAAAACAGGCCTATAAAAAAAGCAACTAAACGAACCATGATACTGCTTTCCCTGTTTTACGCAGCCGCTATTTCAAGCGGTTTACCGGTGACGGCTTCGGTGATTGAATTGGGCAGCGGGAGCGGCCGTTCAATTCGTGAGACTATCGGTAAGATGATCAAGAAGTGCGCGAAATAATATGCCGCCGCAATCTGGCTGAGGACAACCCACTCGGTGTACGGAGGCTTACCACCGCAATAGGTCAAGACGACCAGACTTGGGATGAGGCCGAACCAGAAAAACTTACGGAACAATGGGCGATAGTGACCCGAACGTACTGGCGATGTGTCCAGCCAAGGCAGGAAAAACAACAGCAAGATCGAACCAAACATCGCCAACACGCCCATCAGCTTAGCCTCAACGATGATGATGCCTGTGAACGGTATACCAAAATCGACGGTGAACGCCTTCAAGATCGCGTAGAATGGTAAGAAATACCATTCAGGCACAATGTGCGCTGGCGTCGACAGCGGGTTTGCCGGAATATAGTTATCCGGGTGGCCCAACATATTTGGTGCAAAGAATGTCACTGCAACAAAGAAGATCAAGAAGACGCCTAGACCGAAGCCGTCCTTCGCGGTGTAATAAGGGTGGAACGGAACAGTGTCCTGTTCGCCCTTAATGCTTACGCCCGTCGGGTTCGATGATCCTGGAATGTGCAATGCCCAAATATGCAGGATGATGACGCCAGCAATAACGAACGGCATCAGATAATGCAGCGAGAAGAAGCGGTTCAGCGCCGCTTGGTCAGGCGCAAAGCCACCAAGCAACAACTGACGCAATGGTTCGCCCACCAATGGAATAGCGGAGAAGAAACCAGTGATAACCTGCGCCCCCCAGAAGCTCATTTGGCCCCATGGAAGCACATAGCCCATGAACGCAGTAGCCATCATCAAAAGGAAGATGGTGACACCAAGCAACCAGACCATTTCACGCGGCGCTTTGTAAGAACCGTAAAAAAGTCCCCGGAAAATGTGAATATAGATCACAATGAAGAAGAAGCTCGCGCCGTTCATATGCGCGTAGCGTAAGAACCAGCCTGCATTTACGTCGCGCATGATGTGCTCGACGCTGTTGAACGCGCCGTCAACGCTTGCATAATAATGCATGGCAAGGACGATGCCGGTTACAATCTGGATAACCAAAGCGAAGCCCGCAAGGACGCCGAAGTTCCAGAAATAATTGAGGTTACGTGGAACAGGATATCCTGCGCCGAGTGAGTTAAAAACCAGACGCGGCAAGGGCAGGCGTTCATCGACCCACTTACTTACTGTGCCTTGCGGCTTATACTCTTGTGCCCAAGGGAAGCTCATTACGTTCTAGCTCCTCAACCGATTTTAACGACTGTGTCAGAAATGAATGCGAATTCCGGAACCACGAGGTTTGTCGGGGCTGGCCCCTTCCGGACGCGCGCGGCGGTATCATAATGCGAACCATGGCATGGGCAGAAATAGCCACCAAATTCGCCCTTAACTTCGCCAGCGGCGGCGCCCAAAGGCACGCAGCCCAAATGGGTGCAGACGCCAAGCGTGATCAACCAATTTTCTTTGCCAGGCTTGGTGCGCTCGGCGAGCGTTTGCGGGTCACGCAATGAACCCACATCAACCTTGTTTGCCACTTCGATTTCAGCAGGCGTGAGGTTTCGGATAAATACAGGCTGTTTGCGCCAGCTGGTCTTGATCGACTGACCGGGCTGAATGGCGGCTACATCAACTTCGATGGAGGCCAAGGCCAGCACGTCAGCGCTTGCGCTCATCTGCGATACCAACGGCATGGCAACGGCGGCAGCGCCTACGCCAAAGAAGCTGACGGTTGCGATGTGGATGAAGTCACGGCGGCGGACGACTGGTGCCTGATCACCGTTTTCAACGCGCAGGTCTTCCGCAGGCATAACGCCCGATGCTGCATTATCCACGTTCAAAGCGGCCGCAGCGGAGCTCATTGCCGCTTTTACAGGCTTTTTTCCTGCGCCGTTTGTTTTTTTGACTGTCGACATAATCTGCCCTTTTTGCGTCGCGGAACTGAACCCCGCAAAACCGACGAAATCTTGTCACCCCAACTGAATGCATCAATATAACGCACCGCAGGAGCGATTCAGCGGCCACATAGACGCCTTTCCAGTCATTTGCCAACAGGCAATTTGGTTGCCAATATGCCAAAAGACGCCAGCTTGGTTGCATTTTGCGAAACCAGCGGAAATTAGGCGCTAACACTTGCTACCGACAACATGTTAAGCCTAAAGGGCGCAAATTTTATTCGAACATTGTTGGAGTATGACCCATGGCGACGACTTGGACGCCTGAAAGCTGGAGAGACGCAACGGGCATTCATATGCCTGCCTATAAGGATGCTGCCGCGTTGGCGGCCACCGAAAACACGCTGCGTAATTATCCGCCGTTGGTTTTTGCAGGTGAAGCGCGAAACCTCACGACCGATCTTGCAAAAGTAGCGGAAGGTAAGGCGTTTCTGCTTCAAGGCGGCGACTGCGCCGAAAGCTTTGCCGAATTTCACCCGAATAACATCCGCGATACTTTCCGCGTGATCTTGCAAATGGCGGTCGTGCTGACCTTCGCAGGCAAGTTACCTGTGGTGAAACTTGGACGCATGGCGGGACAATTTGCCAAGCCACGCTCGACACCGACCGAAACCATAGATGGCGTTGAGCTGCCGAGCTATTTTGGTGACATCATCAATGATATTGAATTTGTTGCCGAGGGGCGCGAGCCAGACCCGGCACGTATGATCCGTGCCTATAGTCAGGCCGCATCAACATTGAACCTGCTGCGTGCCTTTTCTAGTGGTGGTTATGCCAATCTGCAGCAGGTCAACGCCTGGACGCATGATTATATGGGCCGTTCGCCATGGGCACAGAAATATAAAGAAACCGCAGATCGTATTAGCGAGGCGCTGGCCTTTATGGAAGCGTGTGGCATTACGCCAGAGACAGTGCCGCAAATTAAGGGAACGAGCTTTTACACCAGCCATGAAGCCTTGTTGCTGCCGTATGAGCAAGCGATGACGCGTCAGGACAGCCTGACCGGCGGCTGGTATGATACGTCAGCGCATTTCTTGTGGATTGGTGATCGGACGCGGTTCGAAGGGTCGGCCCATGTCGAATTTTTGCGTGGTATCGGCAACCCCATTGGCGTGAAATGTGGCCCAAGTCTTGAACCCGATGCATTGTTGCGGATGCTCGATACACTGAACCCAGCGCGGGAGGCGGGGCGGATTACTTTGATCTCGCGTTACGGCTATGACAAAGTAGAAACGGGACTCCCGACCTTGGTACGCGCTGTGCAGCGTGAAGGACATCCCGTCATCTGGTCGTGTGACCCGATGCATGGCAACGTCGTCAAATCAGCCAGCGGATATAAAACGCGCCCGTTTGAACGTATCTTAGCCGAAGTGCGCGGCTTTTTTGCTGTGCACCGCGCCCAGGGAAGCTTTGGTGGCGGAATCCATATCGAAATGACGGGTCAGAATGTCACTGAGTGCACTGGCGGGGCCGTTGCCGTGACTGACGAAGGTTTGGCGGATCGGTATCACACGCATTGCGACCCACGCCTGAACGCGGCGCAGTCACTTGAACTGGCGTTTCTGTTGGCCGAAATGCTGAATCAGGAAATGGTGGAGCGCGCAAAAAACGACGCTTAAAGCTGCCTTTTTTAACAGTCACATTTTACGAATTACAGCTTACTGAGAAGATTCCAGACGGTAACCGTAACCGAAAACCGTTGAAATCCTGAAGCCGTTTTCGGACCGCAAAGCCAACTTCGCCCGCACCCTCGAGATGTGCATGTCTAACGTGCGTGTCGCGAGCGTTGCCGTTGTCCGCCAAATGGTCTGCATTATATAATGACGTGACAAGGTCCGGTCTGTATTTTTGAAAAACATTTCCGCCAACTCAAACTCCTTGGCGGTCAAAATAACGGTCTGTTCATGGATTGTAACGCTCTGCTCGAGCCGGTTCATTTTGTAGGCGCCGTATATGACTTCAGTATCAAACGCCCCCCCGACAGCATTGCCGCGCAGCAAAGCGTTTATCCGTGCCGCAATAACATTACGGCTTTCTGGCTTAGTGATATAATCGTCAGCGCCGGCATTCAAGGCATCTGTGATATCCCGCTTGGCAGACCGGTTCGCCATCATGATAACCGGTGGTCGCGTGGGCAAAGACTTATTCATCCATTCAAGCAGGGAGGTATCCTCCCCCGCGCGAATATTCCAATCCAAGATGACGAGGTCAAACACTTCTCGCGACAATATCTCAGTAAAATCATCGCTATTGGTGCAACCGACGGCAACATGCCCTAAGTCTTCCACTATCTGTGTAAGATAATCGACCACGTCCGAACCATAGTCCGCAATAAAGACTCTCATCTTAGCACCACCCCTCAGCAGCCCGCCGACAACACGGCGATAAGATCTATCTAACGATATATTACTTAGTTACTAGATAGTGCAACAAGTTTTACGTAGTGTTACAAGAATTTACAAAATATCTCGAAGTTACATGTGTGCAGCATTTGAATAAATGGCTGGGGCGGCAGGGATCGAACCTGCGAATGGCGGCATCAAAAGCCGCTGCCTTACCGCTTGGCGACGCCCCAGCAAGCCAGTAATCTGGCCGGTTGCGGCGGCTTATATCGCGGGAATCTTATTGCGCAACTGCTTAATCAATACGCTGCACCCAGCCATGGGCATCTGCGGCAATTCCGCGTTGGATATCCACAAGTTGTGACCGAATTTGCTGAGTCATCTGCCCCGGACCGCCTGCGCCGATGGTAAAGCTGCCCTTTGCGGACTGCACTTTTCCAACCGGCGTCACGACCGCAGCCGTTCCGCAGGCGAAGGTTTCGACCAAGCGCCCCGATTCTGCATCGGCCCGCCACTGGTCGATGGCGTAGCGCTCCTCACGCACGTTTAATCCTTGCGCGCGCGCCAAAGTCAGCACGGAATCGCGGGTGATGCCTTCCAATATTGTGCCGTCGGCGGGCGGCGTGACGATCGACCCGTCATCGAACAGGAAAAATAGGTTCATGCCGCCCAGTTCCTCGACCCAGCGATGTTCGGCTGCGTCGAGAAACACGACTTGGTCGCAACCCTGTTTGATCGCTTCGGACTGCGCCACAAGGCTGGCGGCATAATTACCACCGCATTTCGCCGCGCCCGTGCCGCCCGGTGCCGCGCGGGTATAATGTTCGGAGACCCAGATCGAAATTGCTGGCGCGCCGCTTTTGAAATAATTGCCTGCCGCAGACGCGATGACCATGAATAGATATTCTGCAGATGGCTTCACGCCCAGAAACACTTCGCTCGCGATCATGAATGGGCGCAGATAAATGGAGCCGCCATCAATAAGCGGAAACCAATTCTTATCGACATCAACCAATTGCTTGCACCCTTGCAGGAACATCTCTTCGGGCAATTCCGGCATTGCCAAGCGCTTTGCCGAGCGTTGAAAACGGCGGGCATTTTGTTCGGGGCGGAACAAGGCCATTCCGCCGTCGGCAAGGCGATAGGCCTTTAGCCCTTCAAAAATCTCTTGCGCATAATGCAAAACGGCCGTCGCAGGGTCGAGCGATAGGGGCGCGCGTGGCCCGACCTTTGCGTCATACCAGCCTTTGTCGTCCGAATACCGAATCGTCACCATATGGTCTGTGAACACCCGTCCAAAACCGGGATCGACCAGCCGCGCCGCGCGTTCGCTGGGATCGACCGGATTCGGGTTTGCCTCAAAAGGAAATGCGCCAGCGTTCATCGATGCTCTCATTCATTAGGGTCTTGCACTGTCCTATGGGCTAGGCCAAGATACGTCAATATGGCTGCCCCATCTTCTGTTTCTGTCACCCCGACCGCGTCGCCTTTGTTCCTTCGTGAAAATGAAGTGCGGCGCGGGGTTGAGCTTTTGTTCTTTGGATACACGCGGCTTACCCGCGCAATTGACGAAGGGCTGGCGGAACATGGCCTTGGCCGCGCGCACCATCGCGCGCTGTATTTCATTGCGCGCCAGCCCGATCTGCCGATTAGCGCGTTGTTGAAAATCCTCGCAATTACCAAACAATCGCTTGGCCGAGTCCTCACCGATTTGGGGGACAGGGGGCTTGTCGAAACGCGTATGGGGAATGTCGACCGGCGTCAGAAACTCTTGCGCCTCACGCCCGAGGGCATCCAGTTTGAAGCGCAATTGTTCGATGCGCTCCGCAACAGCCTGGCGTCCGCTTATGCCGCGGCGGGTCAGGAATCGGTCACAGGCTTCTGGCGCGTTCTCGAAGGCTTGATCCCCGCCGAGGACAAGGCCATGGTCGTCGCCTTACAGAGAGATATTTGATGCGCGATACACTCATACGGCTCGAACACATCATTGCCCAGCGCGCGGACGCCGCCCCGGACAGCAGCTATGTCGCATCCTTATTCGCCAAAGGTCGCGGCGAAATCGCGCAAAAGGTTGGCGAAGAAGCGACCGAGACCATTATCGCGGCGCTTTCGGGCGATGCACAGCATGTGACGGCTGAAGCGGCGGACCTGATTTTTCACCTGATGATATTGCTGCGTTATGTAGGTGTATCGCTGGACGATGTGCTTGCTGAACTGGACCGCAGGGAAGGGGTGTCCGGCTTGGTCGAAAAAGCGGCGCGGACATAAGCCAAGGAGTGAGACATGCCGATTGATCCGACACTGGAATATGACGACGAGAATATCTTCGCCAAAATCTTGCGCGGCGAGATACCATGCCGCAAGGTGTTCGAGGATGCATGGGCCTTGGCCTTTGACGACATCAACCCGCAAGCACCCGTCCATGTGCTGGTGATCCCAAAAGGCGCGTATGTCAGCTGGGATGATTTCAGCGCCAAAGCCAACGATGCCGAAATCGCCGGATTTGTTCGCGCCGTTGGCCATGTTGCGCGTGAACTAGGACTGGTCGAGCCTGGATATCGCCTGCTCGCCAACATCGGAATGGATTCACATCAAGAGGTTCCGCACCTGCATGTCCATATTTTTGGTGGAAAACCGCTCGGACCCATGCTTATACGGTGAAATCAAGTTGCGCTGACGCACGGAGTGTTTAGGCCAGCGTAGGAGTTTTTTTTGGGAGACGAATATGATATTCGGGCGCGTAAAGCCGCTTGATGCGATCTTGGCTACGGCTGAGAAAAAATCGCTCACGCGAACGTTGGGGGCTTTTCAGCTTACCATGTTAGGCATTGGTGCCATCATTGGTACCGGCATTTTTGTTTTGACGGCTGAGGCTGCAAATAAGGCCGGCCCTGCGATGATGGTTAGCTTTGTCATCGCTGCGGTGGTTTGCGGACTGGCGGCATTATGTTATTCCGAATTGGCATCCATGGTGCCGGTTTCGGGATCAGCCTATACCTATAGCTATGCCACCTTCGGCGAAATCATCGCGTGGATCGTCGGATGGGCGCTTGTCCTTGAATATGCCATTGCTGCTTCTGCTGTGTCGGTTGGTTGGTCCGGGTATATGGTTGGGCTAGTCGAAAATATCTTTGCGATAGACGTCAGCAATAGTTTCGTTGCTGGGCCATTTGACGCGAACCCGGGCATTATTAACGTCCCCGCTATGCTCATCGCTTTATTGTGTATGTCGCTTTTGTTGATTGGAACCAAAGAAAGT
>JBILLO010000136.1:0-3458 GCA_044376035.1 Sphingorhabdus sp. | reverse complement strand
TTTTTTTCGACAACCTTTTTTATATTTTTGAAAGACGACTCAGCGCATTTTTCTGCGGCTTCCAATTCTTTTTTTACTGCATTAAAAAATTGTTCAACGTCTGTGTTATCAATGACCCGAATGCCGTAACAATTTGAATAATAATCCTTGATTGGACGATCAACGACTGTTCGTGACACTAAAAATATATTTGAGCCAATGACATGATTTTTTGAAAAACCTTTATAATCACTCAATATCGCCTTGAGATTTGTGTCACCTAACGAATAACCTAGAATTACAACTGTGTTTTCATGAAGAATCGTACTCATTTTTCTTGAAAAGTATGATTCTGAGTTCAAAAATCCAAAATAATCGTCGGCAGTAACTACCATATTTTCCGGAACATCGACAGAACCGTGGATGTGGTAGACTTTTACGCGCGATGGCGAACGTGGGACCGGCAGGCCCGGCGTAAGCGATTGGCAATCTGCTTCATCACACAGCTGTTCCATCAGCTTGTCATAGTTAGTGGTGACTACCGTAAATTTCTGCTTTTTACAGAATTCTTCGACGGTACTATTGTCACCGCTGAGTTCGACCCTTCGTATTATATCAGCTATTTCATGATGAATAATTTTCTCATTTTTAGAGAGTTCAATCGATAACACTTGGGCAGCTTCTTCAAGCGACAGCGGGATTTTTCTATCATCGGGAAACAGAGAATCTTTAATTTTTTGCGGTTCCGTACATTGGTCACACAGGTCTTCCAGCAACCCCTGCCAACTTGGGGCTTCATTGTCTGAAACCGCCTTGGAAAAGCCCGTTCCCGTAAAAAGACATAGCCCGTTGTTTACCGCTGCATAGGCAATCTCAAAAAAAACGCTCATATTAGATGGTGTCTATACCGCGTGCTGCAGCGTCATTGATCGGCGCTGCATCCCCCTCTTCATCACTTTCGTCAATCTTCGCTGCGCCGACAACATGTTCATTGTCGCCAACGTTGAACAAGCGCACGCCAGCGGTTCCGCGACCCAAGACGCGCAAGCTGTCGAGTGGCATGCGGATCAGCTTTGCTTGATCGGTCACCAGCATCAACTGATCGCCCTTTGTTGCGGGGAAGCTGGCGACAACCGGGCCGTTGCGGTCGATATTGTCGATATTGGTGATGCCCTGGCCACCACGTCCGGTCCGGCGATAGCCATAAGCCGATGACAATTTGCCATAGCCGTTGGCGCATACGGTAAGGATGAACTGCTCACGCTCCGCCAATTCGGTGATGCGTTCGGCGGTCATCGTTGGCTCGCCTTCCTTCTCCGGCTTCCAAGGGGCAAAGCGCAGATAATCCTCACGCTCTTCACCCGAAGTGCCAACGCGCTTGAGAATCGACAGCGAGATAACCGCATCGCCTGTTGCCAATTTCATGGCACGCACACCAGTCGACGCGCGGCTTTGGAATTCGCGGATATCGTCAGCCGCAAAGCGGATCGCCTTACCATAGCGGCTTGCGAGCAGGATATCGTCCTCCGCGCTCAAAAGCTCAACGCCGATCAATTTGTCGTCGGCATCTTCGCCTTCGAACTTCATCGCGATTTTGCCGTTGCTTGGCACATTGGCAAAGGCGTCCATGCTGTTGCGACGGGCATAGCCCTTTGACGTCGCAAATACGACGCTCAGGCCGCCCCATTCGGCTTCATCCTCGGGCAAGGTCAAAACGTTGGAAATGACTTCGCCTTCGCCCAATGGCAGCAGGTTGACCATGGGCCGACCTCGTGTGGACGGGCCGCCTTCGGGCAGCTTCCAAACCTTCAGGCGATAGACCTTACCGATGTTGGAGAAGAATAAAACCGGCGTATGCGTGCTGGTTACAAATAATTCGGTAACGGCATCCTCATCCTTCGTCGCCATACCGGCGCGGCCCTTGCCACCCCGGTTTTGCGCGCGGAATATCGCCAAGGCGGTACGTTTGATGTAACCGCCATGGGTGACGGTAACGACCATTTCCTCACGCTCCATAAGGTCTTCGTCGTCCAAGCCGTCCCAGCTTGCCGTGATTTCGCATAGGCGTGGGGTGGAAAATTCGGCGTCTATCGCGACAAGCTCTTCGCGCAGCACGGCGTATAGCTTTACGCGATCACCCAAGACAGCGAGAAACTCTGCGATACTCTCTGCAAGTCCCTGAAGCTCCTTGCCAATTTCGTCACGGCCAAGTGCCGTTAGGCGATGCAGGCGCAATTCAAGAATGGCGCGCACCTGAAGCTCCGACAATTGGTAGCTATCGCCGGTAATCTCGGTTTCAACCGCTTCCACCAATTTGATGTAGGACGCGATTTCAGCGATTGGCCATTTGCGCGCAATCAAAGCCGCGCGCGCTGCGGCGGGGCTGGCGGAACCACGAATGATCCGCACGACTTCGTCCAAATTGGTGACCGCAACGACAAGGCCAAGCAACAAATGCGCGCGTTCGCGGGCCTTGTTCAGCTCAAACTTTGTCCGGCGGGTAATCACTTCTTCGCGGAAGCGAATGAACGCTTCGATAATGTCGCGCAGGTTCAACACTTCGGGTCGACCGCCACGAATGGCGAGCATATTGGCGGGGAAGCTGGATTGCGCCTGCGTGTGGCGCCACAATTGGTTGAGGACAACGTCGGTGGTCGCATCACGCTTTAGGTCGATAACAATGCGCACGCCCTTGCGGCTCGATTCATCGCGAATGTCGGAAACGCCCTCGATGCGCTTGTCTTTTGCGGCTTCCGCGATTTTCTCGACAAGGCCGGACTTGCCCACTTGAAACGGAATGCTGGTCAGCACGATGGAACGGCGGTCGCCTTTGCCTTCTTCAATCTCATGCCGCGCGCGTTGCATGATGGAGCCCTTGCCCTCACGATAGGCGGCACGTGCGCCACCCGTGCCGAGGATCAGCGGAGCGGTGGGAAAATCGGGGGCAGGGACGATTTCGATGAGTTCGTCGATGGTGATGGCGGGATTGTCGATATAGGCCAAGCACGCCTTGATCACTTCGCCCAGATTGTGCGGCGGGATGTTGGTCGCCATGCCAACGGCAATACCGCCAGCGCCATTGACCAACAGGTTCGGGAAACGCGCAGGCAGAACCTGCGGCTCTTCACGGCTGCCGTCATAATTGGGTTGGAAATCAACCGTGTCCTTATCGAGATCATCCAAAAGCGCGTTGGCGACCTTGTTCAAACGCGCCTCAGTGTAGCGCATAGATGCTGGCGGATCGGGGTCCATTGAACCAAAGTTGCCCTGACCATCGATCAACGGCACGCGCATCGACCAATCCTGAGTCATCCGCGCCAGTGCGTCGTATATCGCGCTGTCGCCATGCGGGTGATAATTGCCCATCACATCGCCGACGATCTTCGCCGATTTGCGATAGGGCCGCCCGGCGACAAAGCCGCCTTCTTGGCTAGCGAACAAAATCCGGCGGTGAACTGGCTTTAAACCGTCGCGTACAT
>JBILLO010000135.1:0-3481 GCA_044376035.1 Sphingorhabdus sp. | reverse complement strand
CTCCCCCCCCACTATAGGAGAACTGCAATGGCAGCTGGTGACAATAGCAAAAAGGCATTGGCCGACGCGTTAAATGGCCTTTTGGCCGATTATTACGCGTTATATTTGAAAACCAAAAATTTTCACTGGCATGTCACTGGTCCGCATTTCCGCGAATATCATCTGCTGTTTGACGAACAAGCGACAGAGCTGATCGCGACGACTGACCTTGTGGCCGAACGCGTGCGCAAATTGGGTCAGGATACGCTGACCTCAATCGGTTCTATCGCGGCAAAGCAGCGGATTACGGATCATGATTCGACGACAACCGATGCCGCCCAGATGCTGAAAGAGCTACACGCAGACAATGAGACGCTGATCACAGCGTTAAAGGACGCTAAGAACCTGGCGGACGAAGCAGGGGACAATGCGACCGATGGGTTGCTGGACGATTGGACTGACCAAGCCGAGCAACGCGCTTGGTTCTTGGCCGCGACCATCGGCAAGGCGTAACGTCGGGACACAATAAAAGGCGGGCGAAGCCTATTGCTTCACCCGCCTTTTTGAATGTCAGAACAGCGCTTATTCTGAGAGCGGGCCGAGGTTCGTAGCCGAATATTTGCCGCGACGGTCAATTTCGATGTCGAAGGCCAAACGGTCGCCCTGAGTCACTTGGCCCATGCCCGAACGCTCAAGCGCCGAAATGTGCACAAACACATCTTCGCCGCCGTCATCACGCTGCACAAAACCAAAACCCTTCATGTCGTTGAAGAATTTCACGGTGCCATTGGCCCGTTCGCCAGTCGATTCGCGCTGCGGACCGCGTGGAGCCGAATCGCGATCGCCACCACGAAAGCCGCCACGATCATCGCCGCGCGGTGCACGGTCACGATCAAAAGCGGGACGGTCAGGGCGCGGTGCGCGTTCACTGACGGCCATTGGCTCACCGTCGATCACGAGATCAGTTGCCGACACCTTGCCACCACGTTCCACAAGTTGGAACTCAAGCGGTTGGCCCTCGGCAAGGCCAGCAAGGCCAGCTTGCTCGACAGCACTGATGTGCACGAAGACGTCGTCGGGACGACCATCTACCTGAATGAAGCCAAAACCTTTTTGACCATTGAAAAATTTGACGATTCCCTTACCAGAACCGATAACTTGGGCAGGCATTGGTGGGCCGCCGGGGCCACGGCGCGGGGCACCAAAGCCACCTCCACCACCGCCGCTGTTGCTGCCGCCACCGCTGTTACCGCCGCCGCCATATCCACCGCCGCCTGAACGGCCGCCACCAAAATCACTTTGATAGGGGGATGGCGCGCGATAACCATCGTAGCTTTCATCACCGAAACCGTCTCTCTTGTCCCGGCCTTTGCCAGCACGCTTGCGATCAAAACCCATAACTTCTTGCTTGCCTTCTCATCGCCCTAAACCACTATGTTATGCAGTCGAGGGCGACTGTACTGCACGTCACAAGCGCAACCGTCGGTGATTACGCGAGCTGTAGCTATATCGTAATAAAATGTGACGCGATAGCAAATATTGTGGCAGAAATTCGCGGTGCGATAGCTGTACTTTCATTTGCCTTGGGCAGCACTGTCGGGCAAGGGGCAAGCATGAGCGTATATTTCCATGAAGAAGACCTTCCCGCTGGCGTATTGGCCGAAGGTCCTGTCGCCGTTGACACTGAAACTATGGGGTTGATTACCCCACGCGACCGGCTCTGTTTGTTGCAGATTTCCGATGGTCGCGGAGACGAACATCTGGTCCGCTTTGGCCGAGACAGCGACTATACAGCGCCCAATTTGCGCGCCGTTCTTGCCGATCCTGCACGCATCAAGCTGTTTCATTATGCCCGATTCGATCTGGCCGCGATTTCGCATTATTTGAATGTCGTTGCGACACCATTATTCTGCACGAAAATCGCCTCACGCCTGACCCGGACATATACGGATCGCCATGGTTTGAAAGAATTGGTGAAGGAAATGCTATCGACCGACATTTCCAAGCAGCAGCAATCCAGCGATTGGGGTGGCCCCGTGCTGTCCGAAGCGCAAAAGGATTATGCCGCAAGCGATGTGCGTTATCTTCACCGCTTGCATGCCGAATTTGTTATCCGTCTTGAACGCGAAGGCCGCACCGCTTTGGCGCAGGCCTGTTTTGACTTTCTGCCGCACCGTGCAGACCTTGATCTTGCAGGTTGGCCCGAAATCGACATATTCGGGCACAGTTAAGCTTCGATCTAGTTAGGCATCCATTATGTCCGCACAAGCCGATCTTGAACGCACACAAATCCAGCGCTGGGCAATGCCGGGCGGACGGCATGATCGCCTGATCCGCGCGCTGCGCGTTGTGTTGCCTATCATCATTGGCCTGTTGGTGGCGCTACTGGCCTTCAGCCCCTTTACCGGCAAACAGGAATTGAGCTTTGTGCTGAACAAGGATGAAGTAAACCTGTCGCGCGAGCGGCTGCGCGTCGTCGAGGCGTTATACCGCGGCGATGACAGCAAAGGCCGTCCTTTTTCCTTGCGCGCGGGCAGTGCTGTGCAGAAAACATCGGCTGACCCTGTCCTGGACATGACATCCTTATCGGGCCGTATAATGTTGGATGACGGGCCAGCGTCTATCATCGCGCAGCGCGGTGTTTATGATCTTAACAAAGAAACGATGCGCGTTAACGGTCCCTTAGCTGTTGAATCGACCGGCTATGACATGGTTGCGAGCAATGTGGAGCTATCGTTGAAAAATCGTTCGATGCAAAGCTTTGGCCCTGTTAGCGGTCGGACGAAAGTGGGCACTTTCCACGCTGGACGCCTGCGCGCTGACCTCGACACGCGGATTGTGCGTCTGGATGGCGGCGTTCGTTTGCGTATCGACCAGAATGCGATTAAGTAAGCGCGCAATGACTATCCGTTCTCTCTCCTTTGGCCTGTGTGCAGCGATTGCTGGCATGAGCATGCTGTCCACAGCGTCGACGGCGCAAAGCATTCGTAATCATGATAGCAACGCCCCTGTCGATTTTTCGGCCGCGTCTATGGAATTGCAAGACCGAGCCGACCGCGTAGTGTTGTCTGGCGGCGTGACGGCGATGCAAGCAGGGCTTACGCTGAAAGCAAATCGCGTGACCGCAGCATATTCCAGCAATAATGGCGTCGATGTGAACCGCCTGGATGCCACCGGCGGCGTCACGATAACCAAAGACGACCTGCGCGCAACCAGCAATTCCGCCATTTATGATCTCGACTCCAGCCTGATCACGCTGATCGGCAATGTGGACCTTGTGCAAGGCAGTAATCGTCTCACCGGCGGCCGATTGGTCATTGACCTGAACTCAGGCCGCTCGACAATCAACGGCGGCGGGGCGCCCGGCGCAACACATTCGGGAGGCCGCGTCACTGGTACGTTCAGCGTCCCGCAACGCAAGAATTAGCTTTGGGCCAAAGCTGCAAACAATTCAGCGCATCATAAACCATGCCAATTGCAAAATGCTTCGCTATTCCCTAGC
>JBILLO010000063.1:0-10957 GCA_044376035.1 Sphingorhabdus sp. | reverse complement strand
TGATGAGCCGCTCTCCGCGCTCGACGCAAAATTGCGCGCGCAAATGCAATTTGAGCTGGCGGATTTGCAGGACAAGGTCGGTATTACCTTCGTCACCGTCACCCATGATCAGGACGAGGCTTTGTCGATGGCAAGCCGCGTTGCGGTAATCAACAAAGGCGAAGTTGCACAACTCGCGCCACCATCGGACCTTTACGAATATCCCGCCAATCGGTTCGTGGCGGACTTTGTGGGTTCGGTGAACATATTTGAAGGCACGCTGACGCTGGATGAACCCGATAAGGCTGCCGTCGATTGTCCGGGCCTTGGTAAGGTTTACCTGAACCACGGTGTCACTGGCCCCCATGGCGCAAATGTCTGGATCGCGCTTCGCCCTGAAAAAATTTACCTGCACGTTCCCGGCGAAGGCAAGGCCGTCCGCGCCGCCGCCCAAGACGCACCCGACGGCCACAATCTCGCGCGCGGCACGATTAAGGGCATGAGCTATCTTGGCGACGTCACTTTATATGATATTCAACTTGAGGGCGGCCAAATCATCCGCGTCAGCCGCCCCAACCTCTCGCGCCATGACCAGGAAGACTTTACCTGGGATGACAAGGTCAGCATGCACTGGCGCGCGGACAGTCCTGTTGTTTTGTTGAGTTAGAGGGCTAGTTCTGTATTGTCTCGCTCGGCGCTGGCCTGAGGTCAATCAACGTGACGATGATATTGCTGTCTGGTGATCCGTCTGCGGCTTTAGGCATGCAAAAACGATAAGTTGACCCTGTTTGCATCATGTTCAGGCTTTCCCGAAAAATCGGCGATGCTTGGCTCAACGGGATTTTCTCCCATTCGCTTTTTTGCCGCACTACGCCAGTCGCGGCGTCAAAGATGGTGAAGTCGACAAGCGCCATGTCCCCATCGGCTGGCTTTTTACCAGCGGCAGCGTTCACGATTTCAAAGCCGAGGCCCGTCGCGGTGGATTGCGTGCAACTGCGTTCGGCGACGGGAATGACTGGCTTTGGCGGTGGGTTGGTGAAGGACAGCAGGTCAACCTCAAACACCAAATCGGCATTGGCGGGAATTGGGCCAGTGCCAGCCGCGCCATAGCCAAGTGCCGCAGGGATACAGAGGCGATAGCTGCCGCCGGGTTGCATCAGTTGCAGGCCCTGGGCAAAGCCTGGAATGACGCCGCCAACGGGGAATTGGGCACCTTGGCCGGAATCAAATTCGCTGCCGTCTGCGGTCAGCATGCCCTTGTAATTCACGGTGACATTGGACTCGGCGATTGGCCGCTCGCCCTTGCCCGGCTTGATGACGGTGTAGGACAGGCCCTCCGGTGTTTTGACAGCGCAGGTAAGCACCGGCGGCTTTGGTTTTGCCGCAACTGGAGTTGCAGCTTGGGCAGGCGCAACGGCAAGGATAAGGGCGGGGGTGAGAGCTGCCGTGATTAACGCGCGCTTTAATGTTGGTGATGTCATGATTGCCTTTGGTAAAGGTTGGACGGGCTTTGTCTAGGTAGAGGAAACCGTAGTGCTGAGCCTGTCGAAGCACGCCTCGCAATATTGCGCTACATTTGAGAGAAGCCCTTCGACTTTCACCAGCGCCTTGCGCTGGCGGCTCAGGGCTGCGGTTTTTTATTCGCCCTTATCCAATCGCCCGCAATTTCGGTTCGGCCTCATCAAGCGACTTGTGAATAATCCCAACCAACTCATCAATTTGCGCCGTGCTGATAATCAATGGCGGGCACATGACGATGCTGTCGCGGATGCCGCGCACCATCAGGCCGTTGCGGATGCAGATGTCGCGCACCATTGGCCCTGCGGTGCCTTCTGCGCCGCCAAAGCGCGCGCCGGTTGCCTTGTCGGCCACAACTTCAACTGCACCCAGCAACCCAATCGAGCGAGCTTCTCCAACAAGCGGGTGGTCGCTGAGTGTCGCCAGCTTTTTGGCGAGATAAGGGCCGGTTTCGTTCCTGACTTTCTCAAACAGTCCCTCGCGCTCCATGATCTCGATATTGCGCAAGGCAACCGCCGACGCCACCGGATGCCCCGAATAGGTATAGCCATGGACGAAATCGCCGCCGGTTTTCATGACCTTGATGATCTCCGCGCTGACCGCCACGGCAGAGATGGGCAGATAACCCGACGAAAGCCCCTTCGCCATGGCGATGATGTCAGGCTGAATACCCATGGTTTCGTGGCCCCACATGTTGCCAGTGCGCCCAAAGCCGCAAATGACCTCATCACAGACCAATAATATGCCATATTTGCGGCAAATTGCCTCAACCTGCGGCCAATAATTGGCGGGCGGGATGATGACGCCGCCGGCACCTTGAACAGGCTCACCAATGAAGGCTGCGACGTTTTCAGGGCCGACCTCTAATATCTTGTCTTCAACAGCTTGTGCGCATGCCGCGCCGAAATCCTCCGGCGTCATGTCGCGGCCTTCGTTATAATAATAAGGCTGACGCACATGTTCAATGCCAGCCATCGGCAAGATGCCTGGCGCGGGGAAGCCTTGGCCATGCATCGCCTTCATCCCGCCCATGCTGACGCCAGCTACGGTGGAGCCATGATAGGCATTGTGGCGGCTGATGATGATCGTGCGGCTGTGCTCGCCCTTTACCTGCCAATAATGGCGTACCATGCGCAATATGGTGTCATTGGCTTCGGAGCCGGAGCTGTTGAAAAACACATGCGGCAGGCGTCCGCCCGTCAGGCTCGCAATCTTGTCGGCCAGCATGATGGCTGGCGCATTCGCGGTTTTGAAGAAGCTATTATAATAAGGCAGCTCACGCATCTGGTCACGTGCGACCTCAGCCAATTCGTCGCGACCATAGCCGACATTGACGCACCACAGACCAGCCATGCCGTCCAAAATGCGGTTGCCTTCGCCATCGTGAATGTAGCAGCCTTCGGCATGGGTGATGATCCGGCTTCCGCCGAGATCTTCAATCTCTTGCCAGTCGGCTTGTGCGGGCAAATGGTGGGCGATGTCCAAACGGCGAAGTTCGGCGATGTCGTAATTGCGTGGCATGAAAAGGTCTCCTGAATATTCCCCTCACGCAGGCGGGAGGGGTTAGGGGAGGGTGCGAGCCGCAGGCGAGCTATTTAACTTAGCCTTAGCAGGCCCACCCCCAGCCCCTCCCGCTTGCGGGAGGGGAGCGATAGGCAGCGCCCAAATCTGGATCAGGGCGAAAAGCCAATCCGCGCTTGATAGCGATTATATCGGGTCACTTTGTTGTTCACAATTCACCTCTTAACGCTTTTCCTAAAAGGTGGAAATAGATTTGCGAATCCGGGTCATTTTCTGTGCCCCATTCGGGGTGCCATTGCACCGCGATCAAGGGCGCGCCATTCGGCCGTGCGCTATAGGCTTCGACCAAGCCGTCGGGCGCGCGGGCTTCGACATTTAGGCCGTCGGCTAGTTTTCCAATGCCCTGATAATGGACCGAGTTTACGTCCAATGCGCCTTTGCCATATGCGTCCGCCAACATACCGCCATCGGTCAGGTCAACGGCGTGGCGGTGGTCAAACATTGCGTCAAATCCGACATCGTCCGGCGCATGATGACGCATCAGCGTATCGCTCGCGCTGGTGTCGCGGCGCAGCGTGCCGCCCAAAGCGACGTTGATTTCCTGAAAGCCACGGCAGATGCCGAACACCGGCTTTTGCGCATCGATCATGCGGCGCACCATCGATATGGCGATTTCGTCACGGGCATCATCATTAGGCCCATCGCCGCCCTCTTCACCATAAAGCCGCGTTGCAACGTTCGACGGGCTTCCCGTTAGCAATATGCCGTCAATACGCGGCGCTACCTCTGCGGCGGTCATCAGGTCGGGTAGGGAAGGGATAATCAACGCCGCAACATCGGCATAGGTCATGGCCGCACGAATATAGCGGTTCATAACCGCTTGGGCGACTTCGCTGCCGACCATGCGGTTGCAGGCGATGATACCCAGGACAGGACGTGCCGTCATAAAAGGCTGCCGACCAACGCGCTCATGCAGTCGCTCCGATCAGCTCCCGGCCAATCAGCATCCGCCGAATTTCATTTGTGCCTGCACCAATGTCGAGCAATTTTGCATCGCGCCAATAGCGCTCGACGGGCCAATCCTTGGTATAGCCAGCGCCGCCAAGGGCCTGAATGGCTTCGCCAGCGACCTTCACTGCGCTTTCGCTGGCAAGCAGGATTGCGCCTGCTGCATCAAAACGCGTTGTCTGCCCCGCGTCACATGCCCGCGCGACATTGTAGACATAGCTGCGTGCAGAATTGAGCGCGACATACATATCGGCGACCTTCGCCTGCATAAGCTGAAAACTGCCGATGGGCTTACCGAATTGCTTGCGTTCGCGCACATAAGGTAGGACCACATCGAGGCACGCCTGCATCACGCCAAGCTGAAGTCCCGCGAGTACGACGCGTTCGTAATCCAGGCCGGACATCAATACGCCAACGCCGCCATGCAACGGGCCCATCATCTGTTCGTCGGATATGAAGCAATCGTTGAACACCAGTTCCGCCGTTGGCGAGCCGCGCATCCCGACTTTATCGATTTTCTGGCCAATGGCAAAACCCTCCATGCCTTTTTCAACCAGAAACGCGGTGATACCACGTGACGCCGCTTCGGGCGCTGTCTTGGCATAGACAACCAAAGTGTCTGCATAAGGCGCGTTCGTGATCCAATATTTGGTGCCGTTCAGGATATAACCGCCTTGAACCGCTTCCGCCTTCAGCTTCATCGACACAACGTCCGAACCAGCGCCCGCTTCGGACATGGCAAGGCTGCCGACATGTTCACCGGAAATAAGCTTTGGCAGATATTTCGCCTTTTGCTCCGGCGTGGCCCAGCGCGCGATCTGATTGACGCACAGGTTGGAATGCGCGCCGTAGGACAGGCCAATAGAGGCAGAGGCACGGCTGACTTCTTCGACCGCGACAACATGCTCCAAATAGCCAAGGCCAAGGCCGCCATCGGCGGCATCAACGGTAATTCCATGTAAACCAAGTTCGCCCATGGCGGGCCAAAGCGCATCCCGCGGGAACCAGTCATCCGCGTCAATCTTGGCCGCGAGCGGCGCGATTTTGTCGGTTGCGAAACGCTTCGTCGTTTCGCGGATCATGTCGGCATTATCGCCAAGGGCAAAGTCTAATGTCATGCTTGTCATGGCCTTGCTCTGCCAGTTAATTGCATGTGCTGCAAGCATAGGACTAGCCAGTGGGCGACCTTTTGCTTACCGCACATCCAATGTTTGTTAACCGAGCGAATCTGCACTGATGCATTATGATATTCTTATTGTCGGTGGCGGCCATGGCGGCGCGCAGGCCGCGATTGCGTTACGGCAGGCCAAATATGAAGGCAGTATTGGCGTGGTGAACGCTGAGCCAGAATATCCCTATGAGCGCCCACCTTTGTCGAAAGACTATTTTGCGGGCGATAAAGCGTTTGAACGCATTATGATCCGGCCAGCTGCTTTTTGGACTGAACGTGGCGTTGATATGATGCTGGGATTGCGCGTGGAGGTGGTCGATCCATCTGCCCATAAGGTGACACTGTCCGACGGTGCGGCCATTTCCTATGGCAACATGATCTGGGCGACTGGCGGCAGTCCGCGGCCATTGCCCGTTGAGGGCGGCAATCTGCCCGGGATGCACGTTGTACGCACGCGCGCTGATGTGGACGGGATGCTCGACGGTCTCGACGATGTCGCTGACATTGCGATTGTGGGTGGCGGATATATCGGACTTGAGGCGGCTGCCGTGCTCCGCAAAATGGGCAAGAAAGTCACTGTGCTGGAGGCGATGGACCGTGTGTTGGCACGGGTTGCTGGCGCGCCCCTATCGCGCTTTTATGAGGCTGAACATCGCGCGCATGGTGTTGATGTGCGCCTGGGCGTTGAAATATGTGGCATACAGGGCGAAGATTTTGTCACCGGTGTGCTTCTGGCCGATGGAGCAGTGATCCCCGCCCAAATGGTCATTGTCGGCATCGGTATCATCCCTGCTGTCGCGCCCTTGCTGAACGCTGGCGCGTCGGGTGGGGCCGGGGTTGATGTCGATGCCTATTGCCGGACGTCCTTGCCTGACATCTACGCCATTGGCGACTGCGCAGCCCATGCCAATGATTTTGCAGGCGGCAGCATCATGCGCGTTGAATCGGTGCAGAACGCCAATGATATGGCGAACGCCGTGGCCAAAAGCCTGACTGGTGCGTTGACGCAATATCATGCGGTGCCATGGTTCTGGTCCAACCAATATGATTTGCGCCTGCAAACGGTGGGCATCAGCGCGGGTTATGATTCCACAGTGTTGCGCGGAGACCCTAACACCCGCAGCTTCTCTGTAGTCTATCTGAAGGCGGGTAAAGTGATTGCGCTCGACTGCGTCAACGCGACCAAGGATTATGTTCAAGGCCGCTTGTTTGTGACCGAAGGCCTGTCGCCCATGGTGCAACAATTGGCCAATACCGACGTGCCATTGAAGGAACTCGCCGCAGCTTTGATGGCCAACTGAATTAAATTTGCCCCCAGTCCGTTCCGCCCTCACGGCCATTTTAGGCCCAACCAATACGGGTAAGACGCATCTTGCTGTCGAACGGATGTGCGCGCATTCCAGCGGGATGATCGGGTTTCCGCTGCGCTTGCTGGCGCGGGAAATTTACGACCGCGTTGTCGCCATGAAGGGCGTGCAGAATGTCGCCTTGATCACGGGTGAAGAGCGGATCGAACCGCCGCAAGCCCGCTGGTATTGCTGCACCGTTGAAAGCATGCCCATTCAGAAGGAATTTGCCTTCGTCGCGATAGACGAAGCGCAATTGGGTGCTGACCCCGAACGCGGGCATATTTTTACTGACCGGATATTGCATGCGCGCGGACGGGAGGAAACGATGATCCTGGGGTCGGAAAGTCTCCGCCCGATTATCCGCACGTTGCTGCCCGATGCTGAAATAATTTCCCGTCCGCGTTTTTCGACGTTGAGCTATGCTGGCGCGAAGAAGCTGTCGCGTTTGCCCAAACGGTCAGCGATCGTCGCTTTCTCCATACAACAGGTTTATGCGGTCGCCGAAACACTGCGCCGGATGCGTGGTGGGGCGGCGGTGGTGATGGGTGCACTGTCGCCGCGTACCCGAAATGCCCAAGTTGCGATGTTTCAATCGGGCGAGGTGGATTATCTTGTCGCGACCGACGCCATTGGCATGGGGTTGAACCTTGATGTCGCGCATGTCGCATTCGTCAGCCTGTCCAAATTCGATGGTTCCCGCCGCCGCCGTTTGACGGTTGCCGAAATGGCGCAAATTGCGGGGCGCGCTGGTCGGCATCAGCGCGATGGAAGCTTCGGCACCTTGGCTGGCGAGGGCAGCGAATTCACCCCGGAAGAAGTGTTGGCGATTGAAGGGCACAGTTTTCCGCGTCTGGACTGGTTATATTGGCGCGAAGCCAAGCCGCGTTTTAACGATATCGCGACGCTGATCGCGGATTTGGAGAAGAAGCCAAATCGTCCGGGGCTTTTGCCAGCGCCGAAGGTCATCGACCTGCTGGTGCTGAAACGCTTGGCGGAAATGCCCGATGTGAAAGCGCTCATCCGCCATCACGTGGACGTTGCCCGGCTTTGGGAGGTCGCGTGCTTGCCTGACTTCCGGCAAATGGGCGAGGAGCATCACAGCCGCTTCGTCGCGTCTTTATGGCAATATCTGGGTCAAAATGACCATGTCATTCCACAAGGCGTCTATGCCAGTGAACTCGCGCGGCTCGACAATATCCAAGGCGATGTCGATACGCTTTCGGCGCGAATCGCGGCGGTGCGGACATGGACCTATATCTCCCATCGGAGCGATTGGTTAACCAATCCGCCCGCTATGGCGGAACGCGCACGCGCGCTGGAGGAAAAGTTATCGGACGCGTTGCACGATGCATTGCGCCAGCGATTTGTTGATAAACGCACATCCATGCTCCTGCGGAAAGGCGCGAAAGACGTTGGTTTATTGCCTGTGGACATTCAAGCCGACAGTCGTGTTCTGGTCGATGGGGAGGATATTGGTACTTTACAGGGCTTTGCGTTTCGGGTTGACCCGGCGGCCAAAGCAAGTGACCGTAAGCTATTATTGGCTGCCGCAGAACGACATTTGGCAGCACATTTGAGACAAAAGGCAAAGGACGTAAGCATGGCAGAGGATAGCGAATTTTCGCTCGCAGCCGATGGAGAAGGCAAGCCCGCAATTTTCTGGCAGGGCGAAATATTGGGTGCGCTGACCAAGGGGCGGACACTGCTTCAACCTGCATTTACGCCGGTGAAGGCGGTCGCTGGCCTTGAAGGCGATGCGTTGCGTGAAATTACGACCCGCGCCGAAAACTGGATTGCAGCGCAATTGGCCAAAGCCATGGGCGGCATAGTCGGACTATTGGAACTCGCCCAGCAAGCAGATGTCGACGGCAATGTCCGCGCGCTTGCGGTGCGATTGGCGGACGAAGGCGGCATTGCGGGTCGGCATTATTTGGCTGATGCGATTGCGGCATTACCCAAGGAAGCACGCGGCGCAGCGCGAAAGGGCGGCATCGTCTTTGGCGCACTCGATATTTATCACCATGCCGCGCTAAAGCCAGCGGCGGCCAAATGGCGTGCAGCATTATTTGCAGCGCGCGACAACCGCGCGATGCCCGAACTTCCGCCCGAAAGCGCCGTGCATTTGAAGGCGTGGAATTTTGCCAATGCCTCCGAAGCGCGCAACGCAGGCTATCGCCGGATTGGCGACGAATATGTCCGCATTGACTTGGCCGAACGGGTTATCAAAAAAGCGCATGAAGCACGCGGGCAGGGTAATCTGTTTGGCATGGACATGGCGTTCGCCACGTCGCTGGGCATCAGCGACACCGGATTAAAGGCCTTGATGCGGGATGCAGGCTTCCGCCCTGCGGACAAGGCGCCGGAGCCGGAGGTTATGCCTGAGATGGTCCCTGAGGCCGTGGTTGAGGCAATTGAGGTTGTTGTGGAAGAGGTCGCGCGGACGCCCGAACCCGAGAAACTAGAAATGGCGGTTCCAGCGGAACCAGAAGTGAGCGCCCAAGAGGCCGCCGAGCCGCAAGCCAGCATCCTGACGCATTGGCGCTGGGTTGGCCTTCCAAAGCCACGCCCGCCCGAACAGCGTCAACCGCGCGCCAAGCCGCAACATCAAAAATCGCAGACCACTGGCAAGCCACAAGCCAAGCCCGAGCGCGCACCCGTTGCCGCAAAGCAAACTGCCCAACCATCATCCTTGGCGCTGCAACTGGCGGCGCTTAAGGGGCTAAAACTATAGGGTCAGGCGAAGTTGCGGATCGACAAGCTTCTATTCTTTCTGCGATTTGCCAAGAGCCGGACTCTCGCCCAAAATTGGGCGGAAACCGGGCGTATCCGCGTCAACGGTCGTCGGGTGGAAAAAGGTAGCCTGCCCATCGCCATCGGCGATGTCATCACATTGCCCATTGGCGAAGCTGTGGTAACGTTCAAACTACTGTCGACGCCATTACGGCGCGGTCCTGCCTGTGAGGCATTGCTTTGCTATCAGCGCATAGACTAAAAATTGGCAGGCAGTTGCATTCCGCCGTTGACTTCCCCCCGCACCTCGCAATAGGCAGAAAACTAAGCTGGTCAGTCCGCCGCCGCCTTTGGGAGAATTCCGCAAGTGACTTATGTCGTTACCGATGCCTGCATCCGCTGCAAATATATGGACTGCGTTGAAGTGTGTCCGGTGGATTGCTTTTATGAAGGCGACAATATGCTCGTCATCAACCCCAATGAATGCATCGATTGCGGCGTATGCGAACCGGAATGCCCTGCAGAAGCGATCTTGCCAGACACCGAAAACGGTCTTGAGCAATGGCTTGAATTGAACACGACCTATAGCGCGGAATGGCCGAACATCACCTCAAGCCGTGAACCGCCTGCCGACGCAGATGATTTTAAGGGCGTAGAAGGCAAGTTCGACAAATATTTCAGTCCCGACCCCGGCGAGGGCGATTAAGCTCTCGCGGCGCGGGACGCTTTTAACCAATTTTTCTGATACGCTTCCACCTCACGCAATGCCGCAAAAACCGTCATATCGGGTGCCATGCGGCCCGAGCGGCCGAGGGCATAGATCTGGCTGTAAAACCAATATTGCGTGGCAAATGCCTCAACGCTGCGCACCATCTTGATCTTGCGTAAGCTTGAAAGCCATTCAGGCAGCAGCTTCGATTGGTTCTCGACCTTGGGTAACATCGCGGTGCCACCGAGCAGCCTCTTTGGCGCTTCGGGCATCACGCATAATGGGCGGGCAAGGCCGATGACGTCGGCACCGCCGTTGCGCAATGCTTGAACCATTGCCGATGCGCTACGGAAGCCGCCGGTAACCATCAAGGGTATTTTTAACTCGGCCTTCATCGCTTGGGCGAAATCAACAAAATAAGCTTCGCGGGAGAGGGTGGTGTCTGCCACATTCTGGGCTTCTTCTTCCTCCATACCTTGAATGCCAAGCAGCTTGGGTTGCTCATACGTGCCGCCCGAAATCTCGATGAGGTCCACACCCGCATCCTGCAACCAACGGGCCACTTGAAGGCTGTCCTCAAAGGCAAAGCCGCCGCGCTGGAAATCCGCGCTGTTCAATTTGACGGAAATGGGGAATTCGGGGCCAACCAAGGTGCGCACAGTGTTTATCGTGAACATCAGGAAACGGGCGCGGTTCACAAGGCTTCCGCCCCAGCGGTCCGTGCGTTGGTTTGACCGTGGGCTTAAGAATTGCGAAATCAGATAGCCATGCGCGGCATGAATCTGAACGCCTGTAAATCCGCCATTTTTGCAATGTAATGCCGCCTGACCAAAGCGGCCAATGAGGTTAAGGATTTCGTCTTCGGTTAAGGCGACAGGCGTACCAAATTGTCCACCGGGTAACCCCAGCTTGACCGCAGACGGTGCCTTGGGATGCCGGTTGACCGCGCGCATTGTCTGCCGTCCGGCATGG
>JBILLO010000062.1:0-11003 GCA_044376035.1 Sphingorhabdus sp. | reverse complement strand
GGTATCAAAAATGTCGGCGAACGGGCGATGGAGATATTGGTCACAGAACGCGCGACGGCAGGATTGTTCAAAAGCCTTGATGACTTTGCCAACCGAGTTGATCCAAGTCAGATCAACCGCCGAAGCCTTGAAAATCTCGCTGCGGCGGGGGCTTTTGACGCCTTGGAACCAAACCGTGGCGCGGTACATGCTGCGGCGGAAACGCTTTTGGCGGCAGCACAATCCGCGCGTGATTCACGCGAAAGTGGGCAGGGCGGCCTGTTTGGTGAGGGCGGGTCTGACATGGCGGCGCTGCGGATCGACAGCAGTTTGCATTGGGCACCCAGCGAACAGATGAACCAAGAAAAGGACGCGTTTGGGTTTTATTTCTCGGCACATCCTTGCTCGCAATATGAAGCGCTGGCCATTAGCCACGGCGCAAAACCTTATGCGGTCTGGCTAGTTAGCGGACCAATACCCGAAGGTGTCCGCCGCGCCGCCACGATGTCGGCATTGATCGAAGGCGTCCGCTGGCGCGAGTCACGCAAGGGGAAGCGTTTCATGATTGCGGATTTTTCGGATAATAGCGGCCAGTTTTCGGTGCGCTGTTTCGACGAGGCGGTCGGCGTACAACTTGCCGAGTGGGCAAAAGAGGCGGAGTGCCTTTTGCTCCATTGCGAAATGGACATGCGGCCCGGCGACGAAACGCCAAGCTTTACGGTGAAAAGCGTAAAGGCGCTCAGCGGCCTGACCAGCGTGTCGCGGCTGAAAATGCATTTGGATGTGACACAAGAAGCAGCCATGGCGCAGCTTGCGCAACTTGTCGCACCCTTGGATGGTGGCCGAAGCGAGTTAGTGATCAAAACCCGCGCAGACGATGGGCGCTGGGTGCATATCGTGCTTGGTCGCCGCTTCCAGATCGATGCATCTTTGCTTGCCCAGGTGCGTAATATTGACGGCATCGAAAATGCAGAGCTTGCGCCACTGGGTCCTGTTTTGGCATTGGTGCACTGAACTACGAAAATCGTAGACAGAAATTGCGTCTGCGGTATCTTGCAGCGCGTTAAGAGGGAGGGATTTTGATGTACGGCACCATGCAAGATTGGGACCTTCGCGTTCCGCGTTTGATTGATTACGCAGCCCGCGAACATGGCACGCGCGAAATCGTGACGCGTTGGACCGATGGAAATATTGAACGCACAAACTGGTCTGGCGTTGCAACCCAAGCGCGCAAATTGTCGCAAGCCTTTGCGGGTTTAGGCCTCCAAAAAGGCGACCGGATTGCCACCTTTGCCATGAATCATCACCGGCATTTGGCGGCTTGGTATGGCGCGATTGGCTTTGGTGGCGTGATCCACACCGTCAATGTGCGGCTGTTCGACGAAGATCTGATCTACATCATGAACCATGCCGAAGATAAGGTGTTGATGTATGACGCAATGTTTCAGCCCATTATCGATCGGTTGAAGCCGCATCTGAAGACCGTTGAGCATTATGTCGTGTTTGACCGCGACGACAGCTACGGTGCATTCATCGCCGCGCAAGATGGCAATTATGAATGGGCCACTGGCGATGAGCGTGAGCCGTGTATGTTATGTTACACCAGCGGCACAACGGGCAACCCAAAGGGTGTTTTGTATCAACACCGTTCGACCATGTTGCACGCGATGGCTGAAATCGCGCCATCCATTTTCGACCTTAGCCCGCAGTCGGCATTGCTGCCGATTGTCCCGATGTTCCATGCGGCAAGCTGGGGTCTCCCCTTTGCGGGCGCTGCTGCTGGCGTCAAGTTCGTGTTTTCGACCACCAATGACGCCGCAACCTTGCATGGATTAATGCTGCAAGAAGGCATTACCCATAGCGCAGGTGTGCCCACAGTGTGGCTCTCCATGTTCGCACATTTGGACGCAGAGGCCGCCGCTGAGCGGGATGCGACACTTGGCAAGCTGCGCTTGGTCACGATTGGCGGGTCGGCTGCGCCGCGTGCCATGATCGAGCGCCTTATGTCGTCGGGCGTGCGCGTGTCGCACGCATGGGGCATGACCGAGACATCGCCCATTGGCACGATGGGGGCGCCAACCCCCAATTGGGATGAACTGACGTTGGAACAGCAAATCGACGTGGTTTGCAAGCAAGGCCGCACGCCATTTGGCGTTGAGCTGCGCGTGATCGACAAGGACGGCAATATTGCCCCACGCGACGGCTTGACGTCTGGTGCGCTTCAGATTCGCGGGCCATGGGTCATTAAACGCTATTTCAAGGCGGAGGCGGACGCGGTTGACGCGGATCAGTGGTTTGATACCGGAGATGTCTCCGTGCTGCACCCAGACGGCACGATGCAGATCACGGACCGCGTGAAGGATGTCATCAAATCGGGCGGCGAGTGGATTAGTTCAGTTGAACTTGAGAACATCGCGGTTGGTTGCCCCGGCATTGCCGAAGCAGGCGCAATTGGAATCCCACACCCCAAATGGGATGAACGGCCCGTTCTGATCGCTGTGAAGAAACCCGGGGCTGACGTCGATGAAGCGACGGTGAAGGCCTATCTGGCGGAACGCATCGTCAAATGGTGGATGCCCGACCGTGTGCTGTTTGTGGACGAACTACCGCACACCGGCACTGGCAAAATCCAAAAAGTGGCGCTTCGGGCGCAATTTAAGGATTTTGTGTTGGAGGATTGAGGTCTAGTCGCTGGGGCCTTGGGGTAAAATAGGCCTCGCTGGCTATTTTAACTACACTTCGCGCAAGCGCGGCATCAGTTCCACAAAATTGCAGGGGCGATGGCGGCTGTCGAGTTGATGCACCAAAATCTGGTCCCAACCGTCTTTAACTGCGCCGTTTGAACCGGGAAGGGCAAAAATATATGTCCCGCCCGCCAGCACGGCGCAGGCGCGCGACTGTATGGTGGATGTGCCAATGCTGGCGAAGCTTATCCAACGAAACAGCTCGCCAAAACCTGGGATATCCTTTGTCTTTACACATTCCAAAGCCTCCGGTGTCACGTCGCGTCCGGTTAACCCGGTGCCACCGGTTGAGATGACAACATCGATGTGATCGTCGTCGATCCAATCACGCAGCCGCGCAGTGATTGAAGCGGCGTCGTCGCGCAAAATAGCGCGTTCAGCGATTTTGTGGCCCGCGGCGGCTATGCGTTCTGCCAATAAATCGCCGCTGGTATCGTTTTCGATGCCACGGGTATCGGACACCGTTAGGAGCGCAATGTTGACTGGCTTAAACGCCCTGCTTTCATCGAGCGGCAATGACGCCTCCTGTCATGCGGCGCGCGGTAACGGTGCCATTGGCATCCGGGAATTTTGGCCACATATATTGGGCAAGGCCAGTCAAACTGCCCGAGGCCCTGTTTGCACGCATCTCGTAAATCCAGTAATTTCGTAGGATAATCGCCACATAGCCGCGCGTTTCCCAATAGGGGATAGATTCAATGAACAGCAGCGGGTCACCATTATCGCGCACTTCGCTATTCCACCGCGTTACCGGAGTCGGCCCTGCATTATAGGCCGCGATCACCTTGGGCAAAAGTCCGCCCGTCGCGGGCAAATCGCGCAGCTTTTCCAAATAGGACTGGCCATATTCCAAATTGGCCGCCGGACGGTCCAATTCGGATGCCGTGAAGAACGCACCGCGCGCCCGCGCAAGGTCCTGAGCGGTTCCCGGGCGGACCTGCATGAGGCCGCGCGCGCCAGCAGGGCTGATCACGTCAGTACGGAAATTGGATTCTTGCAGCGTGTGGGCATAGACCAATGATGGCGTGACGCGCCAGCCACCAGTGGGTTCCCAATTGGGCAGGGGGTAACGTGCCATAATGTTGCTCTGGTCTCGTGATGGACCATAATGGCCCAACCAGAACTGGGTAGAAGCTAAATTCAACGCGCCTGCCAAATGCGCGAGGTTTGCATGTTGCCGGGCATCACCAATTCTGGCCTGATGGCGCAGCGCCTGATCCGCCAGCTTATTCTGGCCAATTTCTGTCAGGGACACTGCCAAAATCGCGTTTTGCTGCTCCTTCAAACTCGCCCAATCGAGCTTTACGACTCTCGTTACCTTGCGCACGATCGGTTCCATGCCAAGCGCTTCGCTAGCGAGTAAGCCGTAAAAGGTTTCTGACAGCTGTGCCGCCTTTTGCATCTTGGGCTGCATAAATTGCGGCTGTTTTGCGGCCATGGCCGCGCGTGCGCCCCAGAACAGCCCTGCGGCCCTTAAGTCATCGTTGCTGGCCAAGCGTGCAACATGGTCAAAGGCGTTATAGGCAGCGGCATAATCGCCGAGCCGCCAAGAAGAGAGGCCAAGCACCCAAGTGGCCTGCGTGCCCCATTCTCCTCCGGCAGCTTGCGCGACAGTAGAGACACGCATTGCGGATGCGTCGTCATTTTCGATATAATAAGACCATGCCACACGATAGCGTAACTCGGTCAGCGCTTCGGGCGACAGTTCTAATGCTTTGCTTTCCAAAAACTGTTCGGCGGCAAAAGATTGGTCATTTTTGATAAACAGCTGCAATTCGGCACGTACGCTATCGCTTGCCTTATTTGCGGGTAAATCTCTTTTGGGTGCGCCACCTAGCCATGAAAAACGGCGGATACCGGGCCGATCGGGAAGCATCTCCAGACCGCGCTTACGTGCCATAGTCGCCAATTGTTCTGCCTGCGGCAAATAAGGTGCAGCCTCAAGCAGGGCTTGCAACTGTGCTGCCTCCACCTTTGGGCTATTGGGTGCGACATATAATTCAGCGCGCGCCATCGCTGACATGGGGCCTTGGGGCGCCGCATCAATCATGCGTGAAGCCTCATCCCATTTTTCTGCACGGATAGCGCCGTAGATTGCGGTGAAAACGGCTTTTTCTTGCGCACTTAGAACATTGGGTGCCGGATGAGAGGGCGTAATTGCGCGAAATCCGTCGCTCGTGTTTGCGTGAGCCGTCGCAATGGGGGCGCAAGCCAGCGCAAAAGCCAGCCATTTCAAATTGGATATTCTTTTGCTCATTGGAGTGCCCTTTTCGCAAACATCTGCAAATCTCTCCATGCCTGCTTCTTCATGGTAGGCCGCGCAATAAGCGTTCGTGGATGAAATGTCGCCAGCGTTGTTATATTGCGGCCATCATGGTTAACATTTCGTAACTCCGCCCGTGCATGCATCAGTTCCTCGCCCAACAAAGCCTTGCATGCGGCGGAACCGAGTATCACCAGCGATTTAGGTCTAATCAGCCTTATCTGATGCAGCATAAACGCGGCGAGGTCGGGCAAGTCGTTTTCAGGAACCTCCGCCGTTGACGGCATACTTGTCGCCAACCATGTGCAGTGACATTGCGCGATATCGATCCCGATTGCTGCAAGCATCCGTTGCAGGAGAGCTGCATTCAAAGATGCCGTGGTTTCTGGCGAAGGCAATATGTCCGGCAGATCCGAAATAACCATCACATCGCAACTAACCGGGCCAACTGACGGGAAGCGGACGGGACCATAAGCACATCCGGGCAGGGGCGCGCCACCGACCACCATTTCGCGAAGGGTAGCAATATCGGTCGGCCACATGATACTCGGCGTCGCAGGTGCCTTGGCCTGTTTCTTCTCAGCAGTGGCAGCGACGGGTATGTGCGGGGACGTATCCGCAGCATCCTGCGCTAATAGATCCACCGTGCTTTCGCCGACAGCCGAATCAACGCCAGCCAGTTCCCACCAGCCAGATAATGATTCAACCACAGCAAATGCGGTAATTTTTCCCCGATCCTCCATAAATCCCTTAAGTCACCAGTTGACGGCAGGGTCAATTGCTTGGCATGGCAAATCCCACAGGCTGTTCGGTTATCGGGATGGCCTGAATTATCTGCCGGGTAAAGGATAAAGGCAATGAGCGAACGTGAGTCGATGCCCTATGATGTTGTTATTGTTGGCGCCGGGCCAGCGGGACTTTCGGCCGCAATCCGCATAAAACAATTGTCCCCCGATACCAGCGTCTGCATCCTTGAAAAAGGTTCCGAGGTTGGCGCGCACATATTGTCCGGTGCGGTCATTGACCCCAAGGCGCTTGACGAGCTGCTGCCTGACTGGCGCAAGTTGGGCTGTCCACTGGCCGATACGCCGGTGAATGACAATCAGCATTGGGTAATGACCAAAACTGGCAAGTTCAATATTCCGCATTTCCTGACCCCCGGTTTTATGCATAACAAGGGTACATATACTGGCTCGCTTGGTAATGTGTGCCGATGGTTAGCGGGGCAGGCTGAAAATCTGGGTGTAGAAATTTTCCCCGGCTTTTCGGCCGCAGAAATTCTCTACAACGCCGATGGTTCGGTTAGGGGTGTCGCGACGGGTGACATGGGCATTGCGCGCGATGGCAGCCATAAAGACGATTATATGCGCGGCATGGAATTACATGCAAAATACACATTCTTTGCCGAAGGCGTGCGCGGACATCTCACCAAATTGCTCAAACCGCAATTTGCGCTGGATAAGGATTGCGAGCCGCAGGTTTACGGCATTGGCCTAAAGGAATTGTGGGACATTCCGCCTGAGCAGCATTCTGCCGGACGCGTAATCCATAGCCAAGGCTGGCCATTGACCGATGCCAATGGAGGTGCGTTTTTATACCATCATGCGAATAATCAAGTTGCCTTGGGTTTTGTTGTTTGGCTCAATTATTCAAACCCTTATTTGTCACCCTTCGAAGAGTTTCAGCGTTGGAAAACGCATCCTGAGATTAAGAAGATACTCGCTGGTGGTCGCCGTGTTTCCTATGGCGCACGCGCGATTAGCGACGGCGGTTGGCAGTCGGTTCCTGAACTTGCATTTCCTGGCGGCGCATTGATTGGGTGTTCGGCCGGATTCTTAAACGTGCCGCGTATCAAGGGCACGCATACGGCGATGAAATCCGGTATGTTGGCGGCTGAAGCTGCTGTTGAGGCGCTGGCTGCGGGCCGTGAACATGACGCGCTTACTTCGTACCAGACAGCCTATGAAAATAGTTGGATTTACAAGGAATTGCGCATGGTGCGCAACGTCCTCCCGTTGGTCGAAAAATATGGTAACCTGCTGGGTAGCGCGCTTGCTGGCGTGAACATGTGGCTGGAGAATTTTGGCATAAGGATGCCATTTACGATGAAGCACCATCCGGATCACAAGGCGCTTAAAAAGAAAAATGCAGGCGAACGTATTGATTATCCAAAGCCGGACGGGGTTTTCAGCTTTGACCGTCTGTCGTCGGTTTTCCTGTCGAACACCAACCATGCCGAAGACCAACCAATTCATTTGCAGGTCAAAGATATGGACCTTCAGAAAAATAGCGAGTTTATGGAGTTTGCTGGCCCATCAACGCGCTATTGCCCCGCAGGCGTGTATGAGTGGATTGAGGAAGAGGGTAAGGACGCCCGCTATCAAATCAATTCGCAAAACTGCGTGCATTGCAAGACTTGCGACATCAAGGACCCGAACCAGAATATCAATTGGGTGACGCCAGAGGGCGGCGGTGGGCCTAACTACCCCAATATGTAATCAGGGTGGCGCATTGGTCGCCACCCCGGGGTTAAGGTTGTGTCGTGGAACATTCTGAAGTCGCCTTTGCAAAGTTAAACCTCGCCTTGCATGTCAGGAAGCGGCGGGCCGATGGATATCATGACATTGAAACGCTGTTCGCCTTTGCGCAGGATGGTGATGTTCTTAGCGCAAGCCTTGCGGATACACTGAGTCTGGAGATTGATGGCCCCTTTGGCGCCAGTCTAAAGGCAGATGAAAGCAATCTGGTGCTGCAAACGGCCTTGTGTTTAAAGGCGTATTTTGGCGTTACGCAGGGTGCAGCGATCCGGCTCGACAAAAGATTGCCGATTGCCTCTGGTATTGGAGGGGGATCCGCAGACGCAGCCGCCACCGCAAGGCTGCTTAACCAGCTTTGGGGTTTGGATGCGCCCGAACAGTTACTGGCCGATATCCTCGCGCCATTAGGGGCGGATATCCCCGCATGTATATTCAGCCGCCCGAGTTTTGGCAGCGGCACCGGCACCGCTTTGGTATTTTTAGACGATAGCAACATTACCGCGCGGCATGTGCTGCTGGTTAACCCGCTTCAATCCGTTTCTACAGCGGAGATATTCAAGGCATGGGGCGGCGTTGACGGCGGTGCGGTTGATCGTGGGGATATTTGGGAAGCCGCGATTACAGGCCAAAACGACCTCGAACCGATTGCTGCGGCGATTTGTCCGGTCATTACCGATATTCTCGATCGGCTTTCGTTGGCAAACCCTGCTTTAGTCCGGATGTCTGGTTCCGGAGCGACGTGCTTTGCTTTGTTTGATGACAACACGGGTCTTGAGGCCGCAAGAGCAACGCTTGACCCGCATTGGTGGTCTATGGCTACTATGCTGCGATGACCGATGTTCCATTCGAAATATTGGGAAAGCCTCAGCAAGGCGGGTTCCTTATCATCGGCGACCATGCGTCGAACCGCGTCCCTGAAGATATTGATCTCGGCATCAACCCCGCGTTCCTTAATACGCATATTGCGTGGGACATTGGCGTTGCCGAGGTTGCGCGCTTGATCACACAGGAGGCGCGCTTTGCGGCCTATCTGGGTGGATATTCGCGCCTTGTTGTCGACTTAAACCGCGACGCGCATGATGCTGCGGCTATTCCCACGCAAAGCGACGCTGTGGTCATTCCTGGCAACGACCTTGGGGCCACAGATAAAGAGGCACGCCTGGAACGCTTTTTTTGGCCATATCACGCATATCTGGCGCAGTTGCTGTCGCAACATCGTCCGGCACTGATGCTATCGCTCCACAGCTTCACGCCAGCCCTTGAGAGCACTCCACAAGAGGCACGGCCCTGGGAGGTTGGGGTTTTGTATAATGAACAGGAAGCCGCGTCCAAATTGGCTATCCCATTGCTTGAAAACGCAGGATATATTGTTGGCGACCAACTTCCTTATTCCGGAAAGCTGCTGAACGCGACGATGAACCGCCATGCCGAAGCCAACAACATCCCCTATATCGGCATCGAGATGCGGCAGGATATATCAAGCGACCCCGATGGCCAAGCAAGATACGCACGCACATTGGCAGAAATGTGCCACTTTGTTTCGGAACAGCTTGGCTTATCCATATAAAAAGGCTTAAAGCACTTGGCTTAACGGAGGTCAGTATGCCAAACCAGTTCGACAAGTCCAAATTGCCAAGCCGCCATGTTTCTGTAGGGCCCGAACGCGCCCCGCATCGCAGCTATTATTATGCAATGGGCTTAACCGCAGAAGAAATCGCGCGGCCTTTTGTTGGCGTCGTTTCCGCTGGAAATGACAGCGCACCGTGCAACACGACATTAGATGCGCAGGCCGATATCGCACGCGTTGGTGTGGAGCAGGGCGGCGGAATGCCGCGCCGTTTCAATACGATCACCGTGACGGACGGCATCGCCATGGGGCATCAGGGGATGAAATCCTCACTCGTCAGCCGCGAAGTCATTGCGGATTCGGTTGAGCTTTCGGTACGTGGCCATTGCTATGACGCGCTTGTGGGTTTTGCAGGATGCGACAAGTCGCTGCCTGGCATCATGATGGCGATGTTGCGTTTAAACGTGCCATCGATCTTTGTGTATGGCGGTTCCATCCTGCCCGGCCGTTACAACAACAAAGACGTGACGGTTAAGGACGTGTTTGAAATCGTTGGCAAATACGCAGCGGGAGCTTGCCCTTTATCGGAATTGGAAGAACTTGAGCGCGTGGCGTGTCCCGGCCATGGGGCATGTGGCGGACAATATACCGCGAACACCATGGCCTGCGTTGCAGAAGCGATTGGTCTTTCGTTGCCCAACAGCAATATGGCACCAGCGCCATATTCCACCCGCGACCAAATCGCGCATGCGGCGGGCGTTCAAGTCATGGAATTGCTCGCCCGCAATATCAGACCGCGTGATATATGTACGCGCGAAGCCTTTGTGAATGCAGCACGAATTGTTGCCGCGACCGGTGGATCAACCAACGGCGCTTTGCATTTGCCCGCCATGGCGCATGAGGCCGGTATTGATTTCGATTTGTTCGATGTGGCTGACGCATTTAAGACCACGCCTTACATGGCCGACCTTCAACCCGGCGGCCAGTTTGTCGCGCGCGACATGTATGATGCTGGTGGTGTCTACATGCTGATGAAGTCCTTGCTGGCTGAGGGGCTGTTGTTTGGCGATTGCATGACGGTTACGGGCAAAACACTTGGCGAAAATATCGACCAAATCACGTGGAACCCCGATCAAAAGGTCATCTATCCCGCAACCGCACCGATAACCACCACGGGCGGCGTTGTCGGCCTTCGCGGAACGCTGGCCCCAGAAGGCGCAATCGTGAAAGTTGCTGGCATGGACCGGTTGACCTTCACTGGCCCTGCACAGGTTTTCGATTGTGAAGAGGATTGCTTTGCAGCGGTTGAGGCAAGAGAAATTCGCGAAGGTTCGGTTATTGTCATCCGCTATGAAGGACCACGAGGCGGTCCCGGCATGCGCGAAATGCTGTCGACGACTGCCGCGCTGTACGGGCAGGGGATGGGCGAAAAAGTTGCGCTCATCACAGATGGTCGCTTCTCTGGCGCAACGCGCGGCTTCTGCATTGGCCATGTTGGACCAGAGGCAGCTTTAGGCGGACCGATTGCCTTGATCGTGGATGGTGACGAAATCATGATCGACGCCGAAACCGGCGTAATTGATCTGAATGTCGCCACTGGAGTCATTGAAGAACGTCGTAAAAACTGGAAGCCGCGTCAGACGGATTATCAGTCTGGTGCGATCTGGCGTTATGCCCAAAATGTAGGTCCAGCCTATAAGGGTGCAGTCACGCATCCGGGTGGAGCCAAGGAAACGCACGTTTTTGCTGATATTTAATCGCCAGTTGATTGCTTGCCCCTTCACGGGCATGGGGCGGTATGGAAACCACACAAAAGATTATCCGGGTCGCCGCGCGCGGTGATGGCGTCACTGCAAATGGCCGTTATGTGGCTTTGGCGGCACCCGGCGATAGTGTTGAACCGTCGGGCGGTT
>JBILLO010000061.1:0-11313 GCA_044376035.1 Sphingorhabdus sp. | reverse complement strand
GCAAAAGGTCCGCGCCCTGATCGCGCGTGATTTTGACAATGCATGGGCAAGCTGCGACCTCATCCTCGCGCCAACCGCACCAAGCGCGGCGTTCGGCTTGGGAGAGAAAAGCAGCGACCCGTTGTCGATGTATTTGAACGACGTGTTTGCGGTGCCTGCCTCGCTGGCTGGTCTGCCTGCGATGTCCGTTCCCGGCGGCCTGAGCAAGGAAGGTCTGCCCTTGGGGCTTCAGATTATTGGCAAAGCGCTCGATGAACAGGCGGTGTTGAACGCCGGGCTCGCGATTGAGCAGCGTTCAGGATTTACGGCGGAAGCAGCGCGATGGTGGTAAGCTTTTCCGTCGCCCCAGCGCAGGCTGGGGCCCATCACGCCCCTCAGGCTAAACCGCAAGACGAGATAGGCACCAGCCTACGCTGGTGCGACGCAGGTGTAGAATAATGACTGAATCCACATACCGTATCCAAGGCAACACCGGCGCATGGGAGGTCGTGATCGGCCTTGAGGTCCATGCGCAGATCACCAGCGAGTCCAAGCTGTTTTCGGGCGCATCGGCCGAGTTCGGCGCTGAACCAAACAGCCATGTCAGCCTTGTCGACGCCGCGATGCCGGGCATGTTGCCCGTGCCCAACCGCGAATGTCTGCGTCAGGCCGTGCGCACGGGCATGGCGATCAATGCGCAGATCAACCGCTGGTCACGCTTTGACCGCAAAAACTACTTTTACGCTGATTTGCCGCAGGGCTACCAAATTTCGCAGCTCTATCACCCGATAGTGGGTGAGGGCGAGATTGAAGTCACGCTCAACGAAAAAGACCCCGATAGCGCGGTCAAGAAAATCGGCATTGAACGCATTCATGTCGAACAAGACGCGGGCAAGTTGATGCATGACCAGCATCCGACGATGTCTTTTGTAGATTTGAACCGTTCCGGCGTGGCGCTGATGGAAATCGTCTCGCGCCCCGATATGCGCAGCCCGCAAGAGGCGGGGGCCTATGTCAAGAAACTGCGCTCGATCCTGCGCTATGTCGGCTCGTGCGATGGCAATATGGAACAAGGCTCAATGCGCGCCGACGTCAATGTTTCGGTGCGTAAGCCCGGCGGCGAATTGGGCACGCGTACCGAGACTAAGAACGTCAATTCAATCCGCTTCATGATGCAAGCGATTGAATATGAGGCGCAGCGTCAGGTGGACCTGATCGAAAGCGGCGGCGCAGTCGTGCAGGAAACGCGCCTGTTCGACCCCAACAAAATGGAAACGCGCTCGATGCGGTCAAAAGAGGACGCGCATGATTATCGCTATTTCCCCGACCCCGATTTGTTGCCGGTGGAATTGGATGACGCGTTTTTGGAGGAATGCCGTGCGTCCTTGCCTGAGCTGCCCGATGCCAAGCGCGCGCGCTATGAGGCGATGGGTCTGACGGCCTACAACGCCGCCGTCCTGACCGCAGAGGCCGAAACCGCATTTTGGTTTGAAGATTTGTTGGCCGAAGGCGTCGATGCCAAGCAAGGTTCCAACTGGTTGATGTCCGAATTGTTTGGCGCGCTCAACAAGCTTGGCAAAACACTCGACGAAAGCCCGGTCAATCCGCAGCAAGCCGCCGAATTGCTTGGCCTTGTCGCCGATGGCACAATCAGCGGCAGCATTGCCAAGCAGGTCTTCGAAATCATGCTGGAGACGGGGCAGGGTGCGGCTGCGATTGTCGCGGAAAAGGGCCTGAAGCAAACCAATGACACCGGCGCTATTGAGGCGGAGATCGCCAAGATCATGGCCGCAAACGAGGACAAGGTAACTGAATATCGTTCCGGCAAGGACAAATTGTTTGGCTTCTTTGTGGGCCAAACCATGAAGGCGATGCAAGGCAAGGCCAATCCGCAGATCATCAATGATTTGCTGAAGAAGGCTTTGGGGTAATCCGGCGATGTTCGGGTGCAGTGGTTTATCCGCTTCTCCCCTTGCTCCGCAGCGGCTTTCCCGTTAGAGGCTCCCGTCGTTTGTGAAACGGCAGCTTTTCGTAAGCGGGCGTGGCGGAATTGGTAGACGCACCAGATTTAGGTTCTGGCATCGCAAGGTGTGGGGGTTCGAGTCCCTTCGCCCGCACCACGAAAAGGGGATGTCCCCGGCTGTCGTTGAACCCGAAAGCCATTTAACAGTTTTTGGCAGGCCATCGGGCCTGTCGTAGATAGAGAAGAAAACATGCAGACCGTCGAGACACAGAATGAAGGCCTGAAGCGCGCTTATCGCATGACGATTTCCGCAAAGGATGTTGAATCCCGCATTGATGCCGAGGTGAAGAAAATTGCACCTCAAGTGCGTATGCCCGGTTTCCGTGCCGGCAAGGTTCCTGCCAATCTGGTCAAGAAGATGCACAAGGATTCGCTCCTTCAGGATGCACTGAACAGCTCGATTCAAGAAGGCGTCCAAAAGACGATTTCGGATAACAAATTGCGTCCAGCGACTCAGCCACATGTGCATCTCGGCGAAGATTATGCGCCGGGCAAAGACGCGGTTGTCGACTTCCATCTCGAAATTCTGCCTATGATTGCAGCGCCTTCGATTGACGGCATCGCGCTTGACCGCCTGAACGTAGAAGTGAGCGACGCGCAAGTCGATGAATCGATTCTGAAGCTTGCCGAAGGCCAAAAGAGCTTTGAAGCAGCCGACAAGAAATATGCTGCCAAAATGGGCGACAGCGTCGTCATCGATTTTGAAGGCAAGGTCGACGGCGTGCCTTTCGAAGGCGGTAAGGGCGAAGGCATGGCCGTTGAGCTTGGCTCTGGTCAGTTGATACCCGGTTTCGAAGACCAGTTGGTTGGCGTGAAAGCCAATGACGAAAAGGTTCTGAACGTAACCTTCCCCGAAGATTATAATGCCGAAAACCTAAAGGGTAAGGCGGCAACTTTTGACATCGTCGTCAACGAAGTGCGCAAGCCCGTTGAAGCCAAGGCGGATGACAATTTGGCCAAGATGTTCGGCCTGGACGGTATCGACAAATTGCGTGAGCTGATGAAGGTTCAGGTTGAGCAAGAACATAACGGCCTGACGCGCACTTATATGAAGCGCCAGTTGCTGGATCAGCTTGCCGCCGGTCACGATTTCGAAGTGCCGCCTTCAATGGTCGAAGCCGAATTCGAACAGATTTGGGCACAATTGGAGCAGGAAGCTGCGCGCGAAGAAGACGCCGAAGCTGCGAAAAAGGAAATGGAAGCCGAGCGTGAAGAGTATCGCGATATCGCCGTCCGCCGCGTTCGCTTGGGCTTGCTCCTCTCGGAAATTGGCCAAGCCAATGGTGTTGAAGTCAGTTCGCAGGAAATGAACATGCTCGTGCAGCAAGCTGCGCAGCAATATCGCCCAGAAGACCGTCAGCGTTTCGTGCAATATCTGCAGGAAAACCCAATGGCCGCCGCACAATTGCGTGCGCCGATGTTTGAAGACAAGGTTGTCGACTTCTTGTTCGACAAGGCGACTGTGACGGACAAGACCGTGACCAAGGACGTGCTTGAAGCCGCGATTGAAGCTGAACCAGATGCGAAGCCTGTCGCCAAGAAAAAGGCACCTGCTAAAAAGGCCGCCGCAAAAGACGAGGCACCTGCCAAGGAAGCCAAGTCTGCTGCAAAGAAAGCCGCTCCCAAGAAGGAAGCTGCGGAGGCGGAAGCCAAGCCAGCTCCCAAAAAGGCTCCGGCGAAAAAGGCCCCTGCCAAGAAATAAGCAAGATCGCGGCGGCGCAAGCTGCCCCTTTTTGCATTTGAACCTTGCGTTGACGCGGGTGTTCACTTATTCTTCACCTCGTGCTTCTGCAGCAGGTGAGGGCGGGGATGGGCAACGCATTTCGGAAATTCGGAGGGCTAAGCCTCCTTTTAACATCAACTACTGCCGCTTACGCGCAGCAAAGTGATGCTGCGCGAGAAACGATGCTTGCAAGAGCAAAGGCTGTTGAGGTTTCGGACGCGTGGACGCCCCCTCCGGGCGATCCTCTCACGCATTTCACCATGGCTTATGCCAAACTTATGTGCAGCGCGGTTTTTGTCAGCGGGCTGGAACCGGATTTTGCGCAGGCGACGTTAGGCGACAATAACGCGCTTGCTGCTGTCGGACATCGCGTGAAATCCGCTGAACCGGTTATTGATCGTGAACGTCGCGAAGTGCGGGTGACCACCAAGAACGGCCTGACCAGAACAGCGCGTTATATTGGCGACCAAGGATGTGTTAGTATGCCGCTGGATGGCAGCGGCTTGACGTTCACACCAAAGCCAGTCCCGCGCAATTTGCCCTACGCTGCTACCTCCGCATGGCCGATGGGGGACAAGCTTGCCACTGATGCTGCCAAGGGTCTTGATCCCGATAAGCTTAAGGCCGTTGTTGATGCAGCATTCGGAACCGAAAACGCATTGACGCAGGCATTTGTGATTACATGGAAGGGGCAAATTATCGCCGAGCGCTACGGTGCTGGCGCAAATAAATATACGCCTCTCGAAGGCTATTCGATGGGCAAGAGCATCTCCGCGAGCCTGATTGCTGTGCTGATCGAGGAAGGGGTATATAAGCTCGATCAACCGGCTCCGATTCCCGAATGGCAGGGCGCGGGCGACAAGCGTCAAGCCATCCGCATCCGTGACATATTGCAAATGTCGAGCGGACTGCGCATCCGGGCAGAGCAGGATCCTGATTACATATATGACGGCAGATATCCGGACCATTGGTATTATTACACCGGCGACAATGCTTTCGCCTATGCGGCAAACAGGCCGCAACAATGGCCGCCTGGCTTAGTTGGACGTTATCGCAATACCGACCCTGTGCTGATAAACTATATGGTCCGGCTGGCGATTGAGAGACGGGGTGAGGATTATCTAACATTTCCGCAACGGGCGCTGTTTGACAAAATCGGTATAAGGTCCGCCGTTCTGGAAACCGACGCCAACGGGAACTTCCTAACACAAGGCTATGACCTCATGGCTGGCCGTGATTGGGCACGGCTGGGAAATTTATACCTTCAGGATGGCGTGTGGGAGGGCAAACGTATCTTGCCCGAAGGCTTCACGAAATTTGTGAGTACCCCCGCTCCTGCTTGGGTGGCTGACGGTCGACCGGTATATGGCGGCTTGTTCTGGGTGAACGGTGACAAGAATTTTCCAATTCCTAAAGACGCATATTTCATGGCTGGGGCCGGTGAACAATTTACCATTATGATTCCATCGCACGACTTGGTGGTCGTTCGGATAGGACGCTACGCCGGTCAAAGACCGAGCCAAGCGGCGTTAAGAAAGTCATTGGCGCTGCTGATGGAGTTGATACCAGCGACGAAATAGCGGTTGCGTTTTGCTGCCGGTGACAAAAGAAAAAGGCCCCGGAGATTCCGGGGCCCTTCTTGTTTTAGCGGGTCCGATTTACATCAGGTCAAAACGGTCTGCGTTCATAACCTTGACCCAAGCCTTTACAAAGTCGCGAACGAACTTTTCTTCGTGGCCGCGCTCAGCATAGACTTCGGCAGTTGCGCGAAGCTGGCTGTTCGATCCGAAGACGAGGTCGGTGCGGGTCGCGCGCCATTTTTCGGTGCGACCGCCTCTTGTGTAGCCGCTGAAATCTTCATCGCTCGCCGTGTCGACCTGATCCCAGAAGGTTTCATTGTCCAACAGGTTCACGAAGAAGTCGTTGGTAAGCACACCCTTGCGCGCGGTGAACACGCCTTCAGGGATATCCTTATGGTTCGCGCCAAGAACGCGCAGGCCGCCAACAAGTACCGTCATCTCCGGTCCTGATAGGCCGAGCAAAGACGCCCTGTCGAGCAACAACTCTTCGGTCTTCACTGGCTGGCGGGTCTTGAGATAGTTGCGGAAGCCATCGGCCTGCGGCTCCATCCAGTGGAAGCTCTCGACATCGGTCCAGTCCTGCGTCGCATCGCCGCGACCGCCGGTGAAGGGCACGGTAACGTCAACACCACCGTCCTTTGCAGCTTTCTCGACCGCCGCTGACCCTGCCAGCACGATCGCGTCGGCAAGGCTCATCGAACCACGCAGCTCGTTGAGCTTTGTCAGCACCTTGGCAAGCTCGGCAGGCTCGTTAACGTCCCAGTCTTTCTGAGGCGCAAGCGCGATGCGGGCACCGTTGGCACCGCCACGCTTGTCAGACTTGCGATAGGTCGAAGCCGAAGCCCAAGCCGTCTTAACAAGCTGCGAAATGGTCAGGCCGCTTGAGAGCACCGCCGATTTGAACGCCGCAACGTCCGCATCCGAAGGCGCGGTGCCAGCTGGAACCGGATCTTGCCAGATCAGTGTTTCTTCGGGAACTTCGGGCCCGAGATACAGGCTTTTTGGACCCATATCGCGATGGCAAAGCTTAAACCATGCCCGTGCAAAGGCGTCGTCCAATGCGGCCTGATCGTCCCGGAATCTTTCCGAAATCGCTCTGAACTCTGGGTCTATCTTCAACGCCATATCCGCAGTGGTCATCATCGTTGGTACACGCTTTGACGGATCGCGCGCGTCCGGTGCCATATCCGCAGGATCAGGATTGATCGGCTGCCATTGCTTTGCACCGGCGGGGCTCTGAACGAGTTCAAAATCATATTTGAACAGGATACGGAAATAATCGCCGCCCCATTGGGTGGGGTTGTTCGACCAAGCGCCTTCGATGCCAGAGGTCGTGATGTGGCCTTTTCCAATTTCATCAACATCCGTCAGCCAGCCAAGGCCCTGCTGATGAATGTCTTCGCCTGCCGGGGCATGACCAAAGTTTGCACCGGGCTTTGCACCATGCGCCTTACCAAAGGCGTGACCACCAGCGACCAACGCCACGGTCTCTTCTGAATTCATTGCCATTCGGGCAAAGGTTGCCCTCATATCGCGGGCTGATTGCAATGGATCCGGATTGCCGCCTGGTCCTTCTGGATTGACGTAGATTAGGCCCATCTGGATCGCGGCAAGTGGCCCTTCCAGTTCAACATTTTCTTGATCAAGACGGGTCTTGGCGCCTTGGTCGACCCAGATTTCCTCTGTGCCCCAGAATGTATCACCTTCTGATTGGTAAACGTCTCTACGTCCGCCGCCAAATCCGAACACGGGTCCGCCCATGCTTTCAATGGCGACATTGCCAGCGAGAATGAATAGGTCAGCCCAGCTAATTGAAGAACCGTATTTCTGCTTGATTGGCCATAGCAGCCGGCGCGCTTTGTCGAGGTTGCCATTGTCGGGCCAGCTGTTCAAAGGCTCGAAGCGTTGCTGCCCGCTGCCTGCACCGCCACGGCCATCGGTCACGCGATATGTGCCGGCGGCATGCCATGCCATACGAATCATAAACGGGCCGTAGTTACCGTAATCCGCTGGCCACCAAGGCTTGCTATCGGTCATTAATGCGGTGAGGTCATTTTTAAGGGCTTGATAGTCGAGCTTTTTGAAGGCTTCGGTATAATCAAAATCTTCACCCATCGGGTCCGGTGAGATGCCATGTTGATGAAGCATATCGACCGGCAACGCGTCTGGCCACCAATCCTTATTCTGTCGTCCGAGCAACGAACGCATTTTGATTTCGCCGCCCGAGCGCATTGGGCAACCATCGCGGGGATCTGCATCTGCCATTATTAATTCCTCTGAGTTAGGCCGGGGTGATTCCCCACGGCATGTTTTTAACATTCTCGTGTAATCGGTCAAACCAATGTATGTAGTTAGACTAATCGATTTTATGCTTTTTCCAAGCGGGCGACTTCCGACGACGCATAATCAGGTGTACAAACTAAACCGTTTTCGTGCTTGAAACTTTGCTTGCCCACGCCGATGTAGGCGGTAACGCATAAACATAACATCTTAGAGGTATTTCATGCACGTTCCTTTTGATCCCGTCCAAGCATTGGTTCCCGTCGTTATCGAGCAATCGAACCGTGGGGAGCGCAGCTGGGACATTTTTTCGCGGCTTTTGCGCGAGCGGATCATTTTCGTGACGGGCGAAGTGGAGGACAATATGGCCTCCGTGATCACGGCGCAGCTGTTGTTTCTCGAATCGGACAATCCGAAGAAAGACATCTGGATGTATATAAACTCGCCGGGCGGTGTGGTCACTGCGGGCATGGCGATACATGACACGATGCAATATATCCGTCCGAAAGTCGGCACCGTATGCATTGGGCAGGCGGCTTCAATGGGCAGTTTCCTGCTTGCGGCGGGCGAACCGGGCATGCGCGTCGCGTTGACCAATTCGCGTATCATGGTGCATCAGCCTTCCGGTGGCGCACGCGGCATGGCGTCGGATATCCAGATTCAGGCAAACGAAATCTTACGTATTCGCAGGCGTATGAATGACCTATATGCAAAATATACGGGTAAGCCATTGAAGGATATCGAAAAAGCGATGGACCGCGATACCTTCCTTGAAGCGGACGAAGCAAAAGCTTTCGGCCTTGTCGACGAGGTATTTGACAAGCGCCCAGCAAATGCCGAAGCCGACGCAAGCTGATACTAGCGGGGATAATTTTCGCAGATTTGCCTTCATGGCACAGTCCATATTGGGCTATTGCTAAATCAGAACGCATCTTTAGGATGCTGTGGCTTTAATGTGCTTTTAAAATTGGCGTGCATACAGGACATATTATGACGAAGTTGAGCGGTTCAGATACGAAAAGTACCCTTTATTGCTCTTTCTGCGGAAAATCGCAGCATGAAGTACGCAAGCTGATCGCTGGCCCGACTGTGTTCATCTGTGATGAATGTGTGGAACTTTGCAATGATATCATTCGCGAAGAAACTAAGGGCGCCTTAAACGGCCGTAAAGAGGGCGAAGTGCCAACGCCGCGGGAAATCTGCGAGGTATTGGACGACTATGTCATCGGTCAGCCGCAGGCAAAACGCGTATTGTCGGTGGCCGTGCATAACCATTACAAACGCCTCAACCATGGCGCAAAGGGCGCGGATGTTGAGCTTGCGAAGTCCAACATTCTGCTCGTCGGCCCCACAGGTTGCGGAAAGACCTTGCTGGCACAAACGCTGGCCAAGACCTTCGACGTGCCGTTCACGATGGCAGACGCCACAACGTTGACGGAGGCCGGTTATGTCGGTGAAGACGTGGAGAATATCATTCTCAAGCTGCTGCAAGCATCCGATTATAATGTCGAAAAGGCGCAGCGCGGCATTGTGTATATCGACGAAATCGACAAAATCAGCCGCAAGGCCGAAAATCCTTCCATCACTCGCGATGTCAGCGGGGAGGGCGTTCAGCAGGCGTTGCTTAAGCTCATGGAAGGCACAACCGCAAGCGTTCCGCCACAGGGCGGCCGCAAGCATCCACAGCAAGAGTTTCTGCAGGTCGATACGACAAACATCTTGTTCATCTGCGGCGGTGCATTTGCCGGACTTGAAAAGATTATTTCAAACCGTCTTGAGGGCAAGTCGATTGGTTTTGGCGCGCATGTTGCCGACCCGGACGAGCGCCGTACTGGCGAAATCCTTAAGCAGGTCGAACCTGAAGACCTGTTGAAATTTGGTCTGATCCCGGAATTCGTCGGACGCTTGCCGGTAACGGCGACGCTTGAAGACCTCGACATCGCGGCTTTGGTGAAAATTCTGTCGGAGCCCAAAAATGCGCTTGTGAAGCAATATCGCAAGCTGTTTGAAATGGAAGATGTCGGCCTAAGCTTCACCGATGATGCGTTGGAAGCCATTGCCAAGAAGGCGATTGAACGCAAAACCGGTGCGCGTGGGCTACGGTCCATTCTTGAGGCGATTTTGCTGGATACCATGTTTGACCTGCCGACCTATGACGGTGTGGACGAGGTTGTGGTGGACAAGGACGTGGTCGAAGGCCGCAAAACGCCCGTTTTGGTATATGCCAAGTCCGCCAAGGCCAGCAAAGAAGACGCCGCCTAACCCAGGGTCAACACACTGTGGCAAACGCGCCACATTTACGGACAAAATAAACGAAAATGCTGCTGTGCATAATTTGGTGCAACGCAAAACTTTGCTTGTGCAAGGCGCACGGCTAGGGGCGTTCTGTCTTCGGGACTGACTGTCATTTTATTGACATTTATAGGTCCCATGGCGGGCGCAGGGTCCATTTCGTTCGCGTGATTCGACCAAGAAAGCAGTTTGTCGAACACACGGCTTGTGACAATCATAGGGGTTAAATGCATGAAAATTCGTTACCAGCTTGCAGCAAGTGCTGTTGCACTCTCCATTTGCAGTTTTTCTAGCGCGGCTTTCGCGCAATCAACCGGTTCGGTCGACTTCGAAGAAGAAGTGATTGTTGTTTCTGGTTCGCGTTCGCAGGATGTTGCCGGCGTTCAGATACCTGATACTCCGAAGTCAAAATCGGTCCTGACTGAAGAGTTTATTCAGCGTCAGAACCCAGGGCAAACGGTATTGGATACCATTAACGCCATTCCAGGCGTTACCTTTACGAATAACGATGCCTATGGTTCATCTGGCGGATCGTTGAATATTCGTGGATTTGGTGGTGACCGTATCAGCTTAACATTTGACGGCGTTCCTTTGAACGACACTGGAAACTATGCAATCTATTCGAACCAGCAATTGGATCCCGAATTGATCGAGCAAGTTAACGTAAACCTAGGCTCAACGGACGTAGATAGCCCAACAGCTTCAGCGGTTGGCGGCACAGTTAACTATCGTACCCGTCGTCCTTATGAAGATTTCTCAGTGCGCGTAGCAACTTCTGCTGGTCAGTTTGATTTCAAGCGCGTTTTCGCCAGCGTTGATTCTGGAAATTTGAACGCAAGCGGTTCACGTTTCTACGTCTCGGCTTCGAACGCAACAAACGATAATCCGTTCAACAATTATGGTAAGGTAGATAAGCAACAATATAATGCTTCATTCTTCCAACCTATTGGTGAAAATGGTGATTTTGTTCAGGTTTCGGCACATTATAACCAGAATCGTAACAATTTCTTTGGTTCGGTAGCACTGCGTGAAGACACCTCTGGCAACCGTATTGTTCCCAATCGCTTTCCTTTGACGACGGATGAGCGGGAATATAACATTAATTTCCCATGCACGACCACCGTGCCCGCCCGCCCCAACTTGGCAGATGCGGCGACCCTTTGTGGAACTGAGTTTGATCGTCGTTTCAATCCGTCCAATACCGGTAACGTTCGTATCAAATCGAAATTCAGCCTCACCGACACATTAACGCTAACGGTTGACCCTAGCTTCCAGTCCGTAAAGGCTAATGGCGGCGGTACAGTGAATGCGCGCGAGCGTTTAGAAGGTGGCCGCACAGGATATATCGGTGGGCGTCCTTACTTTGGTAAGGATTTGAATGGTGATGGTGATTTGTTGGACGAAGTTGCAATCCTGGCACCTAGCAACACGCGGAC
>JBILLO010000060.1:0-11395 GCA_044376035.1 Sphingorhabdus sp. | reverse complement strand
CGTCCGCGCTATCTTAGCTACCAACTCACTTTCAAATGATCCGTCAGAAATACGCTTTGAAATGTCCGGGAACAGTTGTGTTATTGTAATATCCGTTCCGGTCGGTAGAGATTCGTCATAGTCTACTGGCTCGATCTCGATCTGCCACTTGTCCTGAGGAAAAGCCTCCCAAGCGCGGACATCAAGATCCATGTTAAATCCGTTTTTCTTGTGTTTCGACGCAATCTGTACATTGTTACCGATCTTAAAGATGGCCCGCTTCATTCCAATTCCGTATACGCTCAAAGTATCGTCGTTTGCTTGACTGCCAACATGGTCGTCGGGACGACCAAACATGAAGACCCGTTCTGTAGCGTCTTCCAGTGATATGCCATCTGCATTGTCTCGCATCTCAAAACGCCCTTCATCAAAGGCGATTGAAATCTTGGTGGTCGAATTCTTGACCTCCCGTTCAAGTAGGGCAATGTAATCAGCGGGCTTTGAAAGTTCTAGCTTAAGCCGTTGAATTGCAGAGTTTATTGCGTTATCGAGAAGATCGAGAACGGCGTCAGCCAAGCTGATATCTCGCGTGATGAGAGAAATAAAGAGACGTTTGTGCGGGTTGGCCTTAGCTAGAACGGATGTCATAAAGGTAAATCTCCATAGCTATTCAGCCGCTTCCAGCACCCATTCATCAGGAATGCGCGCAACCTTATCGGCTTTATTCGGTACAATCGGCGGAGACCCAGACCAACGAAGTTGCAAATCCCCCCGCTTAAATCGTTCGAGCCGCTCGTTCGCGGCAATCGCATGATTGGCGTCCAACTCAAAACCAATGCCGATGCGTGATCGGCCTTCGGCGCAGATCATCGCCGTGCCAGTACCCACAAACGGATCCAAAATGACATCGCCATGATCGGTCATCGCAAGGATACAACGATCAGCCAACTCGCTTGGGAACTGACAAGGATGCTCGGTTTTTTCAGGGTGATTGGCTTTTACGTTGGGAATATTCCAAACTGGCTCGGTTATGAACGCCCGCTCCGGTTCGAAATCCCAAAGGTCGGAAGGATTTTTGCCAAGCGGGTTGCCGCTTGGTTTACCGGCTCGATCCCCTTTTGACGCAGCATGGCGTTTGCCCGGATAAAGTTGGGGGACGCGAACCGGATCAAGATTAAATTTGTAATCCGCCTGCCGAGTAAACCAAAGCAATGTCTCATAGCGACCCGAAAACCTGCGTTGTGCGTGCAAGCCAAAGTTAAATCGCCAGATTATACGATTTCGAAGATGCCATCCGCGTTTCGCAAACATCGGATAAAACAGATAATCAAGAGGCGTAATCGAACCATCATCTACGTGATTGCCGACCTGCCAGCAGATGCTACCCGTCGGCTTCAGCTTTTTGACCAACTTCGCAACGAGCTTGTCCATCCATCGTGTGTAATCGTCAAGTGAAGTGAACATACCGCGTTCATAGGCTTTGCCAATGTTGTAGGGCGGCGAGGTCAGTATAAGATCTACCGAATTGTTCGGAATTTGGTCGAGCAGTTGCGATGCGTCACCCTGAAATGTGAAGCTCTTCGTAAGATCAAGCATCTGTTTCTTTTGTACTCGCCCCATATCTTTGGTTAGTTTAAACTTTTGCCCGGCGCAATGGGGATAATGCCCCTTTCCAAAAACCTCGACCCCTGCCTAATAACCGTGTCATCCAAAACCAATATACGAGGACGCCCCCATGTCAGCCAAAACCAGCAAGGCCCGCACCAACGCCTCCAGTCGCCGCCCTCGCGGAAACCGACAACCAGACGATCTCTACCGAGAGGAATATTGACTTTCCCAAAACTGTCTCATTTATAAGGCATCAATGATCGAATTCCGTCAGACCAAAACCTTCATGGAATGGCGCGCCGGGCTTCGGGGTGCTGTTACCAGAAAACGCATTGGCGCAGGAAATGGCCAAGGAACCAAATGGAGAATGATATGGTTTTAGAGACATTTCCCTTCGATATCGCCGATGAGCTTCACGATGATGAGGCGCTGGCGATTTATCTGGATGAGGCGTTGCAGACCGGCGACCCTGCATATTTCGCGCACGCGCTCGGCAAAGTTGCCAAAGCGCGTGGCATGACCAAGATTGCGCGTGACGCGGGGTTGAGCCGTGGCTCGCTTTATGCGGCGCTCAGCGAAGGTGGCAATCCGACCATATCAACGCTGATGCTGGTCATGAAGTCGCTTGGGCTTCGGTTAGGGGCTGAGCAAGTCGATAAGGCCGCCTAAAACCCCCGCCCTCTAAAACCGCCTCAGGCCCAAAATTAAGATGCTGAAACACGTTCAGCATGACGGACGTGGGCGTTACAAAATATCGGGCGTGGGCGTTGCAAAATATCGGACGTGGAACACAATACATTCAGCAAAAGCATTGAACACGAACGCCGCAGCTTCGGCGGCCCCTTTTTTTGTGCCCATTGGGGCAACAGTTCATCGCCGATACAGAATATTTCGGCCACGCTGTTTGCGGGTTTATGCGCCGTGCCAAGCAAAAGGCTTGGCGGGGCGGACAAGATTATCTAGGGAACATTCATGAACAAAAAATTCCTCGTGCCCGCCGCGGTATTGGCCGCATCTTCCATGCTTTCTGGCTGCGCTGCGCTTGGTCTGGGCGGTGGCGGTGCGAAGCCGGGTAGCAACACCCGTTATGTCGCGCGGGACGTAAATACGCTCTATGCCGCCGCAAAGGATAAGCTTGATAACAAGCAATATGAAGTCGCAGCGGCATTGTTTGATGAGGTGGAGCGTCAGCATCCTTATTCGCCATGGGCCCGCCGTGCGCAGCTTATGAGCGCGTTTAGCTATTATATGGCGCAGAAATATAATGAGTCGATCCAATCGTCGCGGCGTTTCCTGTCGATCCATCCGGGCAATAAGGACGCGGGCTATGCGTATTATCTGATTGCTTTGTCTTATTATGAGCAAATCAGTGATGTGACTCGCGACCAAAAGATTTCGGAGCAGGCATTGGCCGCTTTGGGCGAAGTGCAGCGCCGTTACCCGACATCGCGTTATGCGTCGGATGCCACGTTGAAAGTAGACCTTGTACGCGACCATCTTGCCGGTAAGGAAATGGAAATTGGCCGTTTCTACCAACGCCGCGCCTTGTGGCTGGCGTCGTCGCTGCGCTTTCGGGAAGTGATTGATAAATATGACACGACCACGCACGCACCAGAGGCTTTGTATCGCCTGACCGAAAGCTATCTTGCGATGGGCGTGCCCGAAGAGGCGAAGAAGGCAGCGGCCGTGCTGGGTGCCAATTATCCCGGCAGCGAATGGTATGCGCGTGCCTATGATCTGATGCAGAAGAACGCACCCGCCGCGTAATGCCATGCTAACGGGGCTTTCGATCCGCGATGTCGTGCTGATCGAGGCACTGGACTTGGAATTTGCAGGCGGTCTTGGCGTGCTCACGGGCGAGACCGGGGCGGGTAAATCCATATTGTTAGATGCGCTTGGCCTTGCCCTTGGTGCGCGCGCCGATAGCGGCTTGGTACGCTCTGGCGCGGACAAGGCGCAGGTTACGGCGAGTTTTGATGCCCCGGCCTATGTCGCGGCGTTCTTGGCCGATAATGACATTGATATCGATAGCGATGAGCCGTTAATCATCCGTCGCTCGGTAAAGGCGGACGGCGGCAGCAAGGCGTTTATCAACGACCAACCTTGCTCTGCTGCGCTTTTGCGGGAAGTTGGCGCAGCGTTGGTTGAGATCCACGGCCAGCATGATGATCGCGGCATGCTCAATGCGCGCGGTCATCGCGGATTATTAGACAGCTTTGGCCGAAGTGACACAGCAACCGTGTCGGCCAGTTTTGCCGCGTGGCAGGATGCCAAATCGCGTTTGGATATTGCCCGTGAAGCACTTGAAAACGCCGCGCGCGACCGCGAATGGCTGGAACATGCGGTGGCCGAGCTTGCCGCATTCCATCCGCAGCCCGGCGAAGAAGAGCAGCTCGCAGGCGAGCGGTCGGACATGCAAAAGGGCGAGCGCATTGCCGAAGACCTGAAGACCGTGCTGGAAAGTTTTGATGGCCCGAAAAGCGGCCTGTCGCTGATCCGTGGTGCGGCGCGCAAGCTGGACCGTTTGGCCGACGCGCACCCGTTGTTGGCCGAGGCGCTGACCGCATTGGACCGCGCGGTGATTGAGGCAAGCGAGGCCGAGGATAAGTTAAACGCGGCGGCGCGCGCGATTGAATATGAGCCTGCACGGCTTGACGAGATTGAGGAGCGCTTGTTCGAACTGCGCGCACTGGCCCGCAAGCATAACATTGCGCCAGACGGCATTATCGCGCTGCAGGAAAAGCTGACGGCGCAGTTGCAATCCATTCAAGCCGGCGGCGAGGGGCTTGCGGTTTTGGAGGCTGAGGTCGCGGCCAAGCACACGGCCTATGTCGGGAGCGCAAGCGCATTGTCTGCGGTCCGTGCGGCAGCCGCAGTCAAGTTGGACGCAGCGGTAAAGAATGAACTTGCGCCATTAAAGCTGGATGCCGCGCAGTTTCAGACGGCGGTGGAAAGGTTGCCGGAGGACCGCTGGACGGCTTATGGCATGGACCGGGTCGAGTTTCTGATTTCAACTAACCCCGGTGCGCCTTTTGCGCCCTTGGCGAAGATCGCGTCGGGCGGGGAATTGTCGCGTTTCATCCTGGCGCTGAAAGTTGCGTTGGCCGAAGAGGGCGGAGCCGCCACGATTATCTTCGACGAAATCGACCGGGGCGTTGGCGGCGCAGTGGCAGCGGCGATTGGCGAACGCCTTGCGCGTCTTGCAACCCGCACACAATTGCTTGCCGTGACGCACAGCCCGCAGGTCGCGGCCAAGGGCAAAGCGCATTATTTCATCGCGAAATCGAGCCAAGGCACGGTGACACGCACTGGTGTTATTTTGCTTGATGCCGAAGCCCGCCGCCAAGAAATCGCCCGTATGTTGTCCGGCGCAGAGATAACCGATGAGGCAAGGGCACAGGCCGTGCGGCTGTTGGAGATTGTATGAACATGTTTGGGATTTTGGTGGCTTTGTCGGCCAGCGCTTATGCAGCGCCGCAACCTTCGGCGCAACCGGCGGACCAGTTTTTTACGCAAATGTCGACGCTGTGCGGCAAAAGCTTCAACGGCAAATTGGCCGCAGGCGATGATAGTGACGCGAGCTTTGCCACGGCCAAGATGCAAGCACATGTCCGCAATTGCACCGACCGCGAAATCCAAATTTCGTTCGACGTTGACGAAGACCGTTCGCGGACTTGGATCATCACGCGGACCGACAGGGGCCTGCGCTTGAAACATCGCCACATTTTGAAAGACGGTACCGAAGACCCCGTATCGCAATATGGCGGCGACACCGCGCAGGTGGGAACGGCCATGCGTCAGGAGTTTCCCGTCGATGCATATTCCAAAGCGATGTTCACCAAAGAAGGCCGCACGGTTTCAAACACGAACGTCTGGGCATTTGAAATCGATCCGGGCCAGACATTGACCTATGAACTGGCACGCCCGAACCGATTATTCCGGGTGGCGTTTGACGTGGCCAATCCTGTCACTGGGGTGGATAAGTGACGTAAGCAATGTAAAAATATACAGTTTGCCTGCAGAGGGAATATGCGGGGAAACTTTTTGGGGGAGTGACTCAATGTCGGAAAAATTTGAAAACAGTTTTGGCTGTATGGCAGCAATACTTTTTATGGGTTTCGGAGTATTTCAAATTTATGCTGCTGGCGTCGGACTCAGCAACTCGTTCGGTACCGGGTGGGCCATTGGGCTTATCGCTTTGTGTTTTATAGCTCGAACAAGTATACCCGTGATCATTGGAGCCTTCCTGTGCGCCAAAAATGTATGGGAATGGCACTGGGCCGTCGCAGCTTTGTTTGCAGCGCCTGGGTTACTTCTGGTGCTACCCTCTATGTTTGCAAGTGTTTTAGAGGCATTTGGTCGGAAACGCTAAATGTGGAAATGGATTGTAACCGTTCCGGCCATTATGTTTTTTGTTGCCTATTTTGATATGCCATATGGATATTATCAGTTCCTTCGGCTTTTTGTAACGGCGACTGCTGTTTGGTGTATGCTTAAAATCCAAAACGGCACAATTGATGTTGCCATAGTGGCCCTTGTTGTCGTTGCTTTGGTTTATAACCCAGTGGCCGTGGTTCATATGACGAGAGAACATCATCAATACGTAAATGCAGGCACTGCTGTGATTTTCGCTGCGGTCGGTTGGCGTTTTCGCGGTGTATTGAAATGACATCTGAGGCCGATGCTGCCAATGAGCTGATGCGCTTGGCGAAACAGATTGCCTATCATAACATACGCTATCATGCGCAAGACGCGCCTGAAATTTCCGACGCGGAATATGACGCATTGGTGCGTCGTAACAATGAATTAGAGGCTGCATTTCCACACCTGATCCGCGCCGATAGCCCCGACACGCAAGTGGGGGCAGCGGTCGAAGGCTCGGGCCTTCAAAAAATCACCCACGCCAAAAGGATGATGAGCCTCGACAATGCGTTTGCGGCGCAAGATGTGCATGATTTTGTGGCGCGTGTCCGGCGCTTTCTAAACCTCGCTGCTGATGCAGAGGTCGCGTTAACGGCGGAGGACAAGATTGACGGGCTTTCGCTGTCGCTGCGGTATGAAAAAGGCGTGCTTAAACAAGCCGCAACGCGCGGCGATGGCAGCGTAGGGGAGGACGTAACCGCTAACGTCGCCTGTATCACGGACATCCCGCAACAACTTAAAGGCGACGTGCCCGACATTTTCGAAATACGCGGCGAAGTCTATATGGCGAAGTCGGACTTTGCGGCAATTAACGAAGTGCAAATGGCAAAAGGCGGAAAGCTGTTCGCCAACCCGCGCAATGCGGCGGCGGGGTCTTTGCGGCAAAAGGATGCAAAGGTTACGGCATCGCGCCCCTTGCGCTTTCTGGCGCATGGCTGGGGTGAGGTGAGCGCCTTGCCCGCCGATACGCAAAGTCAGGTGATGGCGGCAATTGCCGCTTGGGGCGTGCCGATATCGCCCTTGCTGCGCCGCTTTGGCCACACCGATGATGCGCTTGCGCATTATGCCGACATTGAACGCCGCCGCGCCGATTTGCCCTATGATATTGATGGCGTTGTCTACAAGGTTGACCGTTTGGAGTGGCAGGAGCGGCTTGGCTTTGTTGCCAAATCGCCGCGCTGGGCCATTGCGCATAAATTCCCGGCAGAGCGCGCAGAAACAACGCTGGAGCAGATTGATATTCAGGTTGGCAGGACGGGCAAGTTGACGCCGGTTGGCCGCCTGACGCCTGTCACCGTTGGTGGTGTGGTGGTGTCCAATGTGACCCTGCATAACCGCGACGAAATTGCGCGTTTGGGTGTGCGTCCAGGTGACCGTGTGGTCGTGCAAAGGGCAGGGGATGTCATTCCCCAGATCGTTGAAAACCTGACCCGTGAAACCACGCGCCCGCCATATGACTTTCCCGCGCACTGCCCCGAATGTGGTTCCGAAGCGGTGGCCGAAGATGGCGAAGTCGACGTGCGCTGCACTGCGGGGCTGATTTGCCCGGCGCAGCGGGTGCAACGGCTCATCCATTTTGTCAGTCGTGGTGCGCTCGATATTGAAGGGCTGGGTGAGAAGACCATCCAAGAATTTTTTGACCTGGGCTGGCTGGAAAGCCCCGCGGATATATTCCGGCTGCGGAACCGCCGCGCTGACATATTGTCGCGTGATGGCTGGCAGGATAAGTCTGTGGATAACCTGTTGGCAGCGATTGAGGCAAAGCGTGCGCCGGATGGTGCAAAGCTGCTTTTTGGTTTGGGAATCCGCCACATCGGAACAGTCACGGCGCGTGATTTGTTCAAGGCGTTTGGTTCCGTCGAAGAAATCGGTAAGGTCGGCCTAAGGCTTGCGCAGGCCGATGAAACCGCGATTGCGGATGTCATAGCGATAGACGGGGTCGGCGGCGCGGTGGCCGAGGCATTGGGCGACTTCTTCCACGAACCGCATAATCTCTCGGTTTGGAACGACCTTTTGAACGCGGTGCAGCCGCCCTTTTATGTATCAAACGTCCGCGAAAGCGCGTGGACGGGCAAAACAATCGTTTTCACCGGAAAATTGGAGACGATGAGCCGCGATGAAGCCAAAGCACAGGCCGAGGCTTTGGGGGCAAAAGCCGCTGGCTCCGTAAGCGCAAAAACCGATCTCGTTGTGGCCGGCCCGGGCGCTGGGTCGAAACTGAAACAGGCAAGCGCGCTTGGCATTCAAGTTATTGATGAAGCCGAATGGGCAAATATCGTGCAAAGCGCTTAATGCTGGCCGGGTTGGGGTGCGCACATCCATAGCTCGTCGCCCCCCGACCGTCGCCCCCCGACCGTCTCCGTCCGACCGTCGCCCACAACCGTCACCCTGAACTTGTTTCAGGGTCCATTTCTCGTCTCTACCCTTCGGTCTTTGTGGCACGATGGATGCTGAACCAAGTTGTGCTCTGCACGCCTTCGGCTCCAGCATGACGTTGGGGGGGAATGCAGCTCTCCGCTCTCCGCGCCTCTACGATCTCCGCGCCTCTGCGTGAACCCTTTTTCGTCGCCCCAGCGCAGGCTGCGGCCCATCACGTCTCTAGTCCAAGCGCGACGCTAACTGGCCAAGCGCGATAGGTTTCAGCAGTTGCAGTTGCGGCAATCCGGTTACAAGTGTAACCAGATGCCATGGACCCAAATAGCCAACTTCACAAAACGCCGCCCGCTGGCGCGCATGCAGATTGGACCGTGCCCCAAAATTGGGAAAAGTTCAGCGCGGATGAACATGCCAACTGGGACAATTTGTTTGCGCGGCAATCGGCGATGCTGCCCGGGCGTGCTGCCGATGCCTTTATGCGCGGTATTGATGTGCTCAAGCTGTCCCGCCCCGGCATTCCCGATTATCGCGAATTGAACGCGCGGTTGGTGGCGGCGACGGGTTGGCAGATTGTCGCGGTGCCCGGCCTTGTTCCGGACGATGTGTTTTTCGACCATTTGGCGAACCGCCGTTTTCCCGCTGGCAATTTCATCCGGACGCCGGAGCAGCTCGATTATCTGCAAGAGCCAGATGTCTTTCACGATGTATTTGGACATGTGCCGATGCTGGCCGATCCAGTGTTTGCCGATTATATGATGGCCTATGGCAAAGGTGGACTGCGGTCGCGTGGCTTTGGCGCGCTGGACCATCTGGCGCGTTTATATTGGTATACGGTCGAGTTTGGCCTGATTCAGCAACCCGATGGTCTGCGCATTTATGGCGCAGGGACACTCTCAAGCTATGCCGAAAGCATTTTTGCTTTGGACGACCCAAGCCCGAACCGGATCGCGTTTGATCTGCTTCGGGTCATGCGCACGCGCTACCAGATTGACGATTTTCAGCAGAGTTATTTTGTGATTTCCAGCATTGACCAATTGCTGAACGTCACTGTCGAAACCGACTTTGCGCCGTTATATGCACAACTGGAAACACTGCCCGACATAAGGGCCGGTGACATATTGGCCGATGATGCGCTGCGCACGCGCGGAACGCAAAAATATGCGAAGGATGCCGGTCGCTAAACGAGGGGAATCGCGCGACCGGCAACCTAGCTACCGATTAAGGTAGCAACACGGAATCAATGATATGGACAACGCCATTTGACTGCATGACATCAACGGCGGTCACGGTGGATTGTCCGCCCTTACCATCGGTGATGACGACGCTGTTACCCGACAAACGCGCGGTCAGCTTGTCGCCAGATACGGTCGTGAGTGTGGCCATACCACCGCCGGCCTTGATGGCTCCGACGATGTCATTGGAGGTCAACTTGCCTGCGACCACATGATAGGTCAGTATCTTGGTCAAGGTTGCCTTATTCTCTGGCTTTACTAGGGTACCGACGGTCCCTGCGGGCAGCTTATCAAAGGCGGTGTTGGTTGGAGCGAACACAGTGAACGGGCCGGGGCTTGCGAGCGTGTCGACAAGGCCAGCGGCCGTCACAGCGGCGACCAATGTGCTCAAACTTGGCGCGGCAGATGCGGTTTCAACGATATTCTTTGATGGCGCGGTTGAGTGAGACATCTTGTGGTTGTGGGCCATTACGGCTGTGCCAGCAAGGGTTGAAGATACCAATGCAATGGCGGCTATTAAACGGGTAGTTGGCTTCATGGTTCAGCTTTCCTGTTTCTCGGCACTGCCAATCATTGGCGTGCTGAAAACAGATACGGACGGACTGGCCGTTCGGATGCATCGGTGCTGAAATGAGGGTGATGACCTATTAAAGGCACCTATCGCACCTCGCCTGCGGGCACTGCGCTTGGCGTATAGACGTGATAGGCCCCAGCCTGCGCTGGGGCGACGGTCGAAGGGCAACGGAAGTAAGATAGCACGTTTCCCCCCAAACGTCATGCTGAACTCGTTTCAGCATCCATCGTGCCACATAGACCGAATTTTTAGGCCGATAAATGGACCCTGAACCAAGTTCAGGGTGACGGCTGGGGTGGGGGTGACGCAGTTCTTACCCTAGATCACAAAGTTATCATTTTGCCGCTTGCGAGCACTGGACCAGTGGCAACCCCGCCCGGCGCACCTTGCGCTGGTTCAGGGGTGATCGCCAGTAAGGCCCCTTCGTTCATAAATTGGCGCATTTCGGGGCTGACGTCCATTTCGGTCGGCCTGTCGCCATTGATGACGCCAAGCGAACGTGCTTTTCCGTCTGCGGGTATGATCCATAATTCTGGATAAAGCGCGCCCGTATCCAGCGCGACCGGCGTCAGGAGCATGACGCCCTGCGCGCTGTCATAGCTTGCGGTTATGGCGGATCTGCCATCCGTACTGCCCAAAGCGGCGATCATCGGCGTCGGGTTGGCGACAGGAGTGGGCTGTTGCAATAGCAAAACGCAAAGGAAAATCGCTGCCGTCACCGAAATGCCTGTGAGCGCGCGCCAGAAGGTGAGCTTCGCCGTCCCGACATCTTGCAAAGTCGCTACGGGCAGGGCCTTTTTAATTTTGGGCCAGATATGCGCAGGGGCCAAATGCTCTGGCCCCAATAACGGGTTGAGCCGAAGGCGCCATGCCTCAATTTCAGCGGCAAAATCGGAATCCATGGCAATGCGTGCGGCGACAACCGCTTCTTGGCCCGCATCCAGCAGGCCAAGCACATATTCCCCCGCCAAGGTGAAATCTTCGTCCGTCATGCCGGTCATGCTGCGCCTTCGATGCAGCCGCGCAGCTTTAACAAGGCGCGTCTTATTCGACTTTTGACGGTGCCCAAGGGCTGCCCCTCATTTTTGGCGAGATCAGCATAAGTCGATCCGCGGATAAAGGCATTTTTTATGAACATGGCATCGCGTTGGTCCAAAGACGATATACAGTCATGCAAGATACGGTCATTCGCTTGCTCAATTAA
>JBILLO010000059.1:0-11510 GCA_044376035.1 Sphingorhabdus sp. | reverse complement strand
AAACGGCAATGCGCCGCCACAATCCGACGCCAAGCTGGTCTTCGACAAGTGTATTTCCGAAATAAAGCGCGACGCCCATGACGACAGCCGCCAAAATTATGCGCCAAATCTTTTGCTTCAACCGTGCATCAACGGCAATATGCCCACGCTTGCGCAAAGTGATCCACAGCAACGCGACATTCACCCAAGCGGCTATGGCAGTCGCCACACCAACGCCAATATGTGCCAAGGGCCAGATCAGGATCAGGTTACCAACAAGGTTGACCAGCATCGACCATAAGGCCAGCCGAAGCGGCGTCTTAGTGTCGCTGCGCGCGTAAAATCCGGGGGTGAGCACCTTGATGAGCACATAGGCTGGAACGCCTGCCGAAAACGCCATCAGTACCGCGGCTGTCCCTTGTGTGTCGGCCGGCGTGAAGGCGCCATGTTCGAATATGCCATGCACAATCGGCATAGCTGACACAATCAACGCAACTGTAGCGGGCATCGCGAAGAATAAGGCCAGTTCGACGGCGCGGTTCTGCGTGTCGGATGCGGCTTTGCTATCTGCCCCGGCAATCTGCCGCGATAATGCCGGCAAAATGGCTGTTCCGATTGCTATGCCGATTAGGCCCAAGGGCAATTGGTTCAAGCGGTCAGCATAATAGAGCCACGATACAGATCCTTCAGGCAGGAACCGCGCCGCAAGCGCAGTGGATATCAGAAGATTGAACTGGATTGCGCCTTGGCCAATCGCGGCGGGCGCAATCAAGGCCAGCATCAGCTTCACATCAGGCGTGAGGCGCGGCAAACCAAGCTTCAGGTTAACGCCAGCGCGGTGACAGGCCCAGATGAGCCATAGCAATTGCAGCGCGCCCGACACGGTAACTGCGACCGCTTGCGTGGCCGCCGTTTCAACGGGATTATCCCCACGGAAGAAAATCAGCGCGATAATCATGCAGATGTTCAACAAGATCGGCGCTGCGGCATTGACCCAGAATCGGTTCAGCGAATTCAATATGCCCCCAAGCAATGATACTAATGATATCAGCGCCAGATAGGGAAAGGTGATGATCGTTAAGTGCCGTGCCAGCGCGAACTTCTCCGGCCCGCCATCTGGAAAGCCGCCCGTCATAGCCCAGACAATAGGACCAGCGGCCAGCATCATGAGCGCCGTGAACAGCACCAGAAACGGGAACAGCACCGACAGCACTTGGCTTGCAAAAGCGCGCGCGGCGATCAGGCCTTGGTCAGCCTTCTCGCGCTCGGCCTGCGTCATTTTTTTGTTAAACAACGGCACGAATACCGCTGCAAACGCGCCTTCGGCAAAAAGTGCTCGGAACAGGTTGGGCAAACGCCACGCGATCAGGAATGCGTCGGACGCAAGGCCAGCGCCGACGTAGCGCGCCATCAACATGTCGCGCACTAGGCCCAAGACGCGGCTGACCAAAGTCAGTCCGCCGATGGTAATGCTGTTTCGAACCAGGCTCATCTGTTCACCTGGTGCCGTCGGCTTCAGGCTTCGCCGGCAGGCTGCGTCTCTGCCATTTGTTGCGCTTGCGAAAGCTGTTGGATGTAGAGCGCGTTAAAGTCGATGGGTTCAAGCACCAGTGGCGGATAGCCGGCATCACGGACGGCATCGGCAACGATTCGGCGTGCGAACGGGAACATCAAGCGGGGCGCTTCGCCGAATAAAAACGGATGCGCTTGCTCGTCGCTTACATTACGCAGGCCAAACAAGGTGCCATAATCAAGCTCTACGGAGAATTGCACGCCATCGTCAGTCTCTGCCTTGATGACAAGCCGTAAGGCGACTTCATGCACTTCGTCTGTAATGGCGTTGGCTTGAATGTTGACCTGCACATCAATTTGCGGCGGGCCTTCCCAGTTGAAACTGTGCGGGGCGTGGGGACTTTCGACCGACAGATCCTTGATATACTGGTTCAACATACCGACGGCGGGCGCAGTGTCTTCGCCATTTGCTTTTACCTTGTCGGAAACGATAGTGCCTGTTTCGTCGGCCATGATGTGTCGTGCTTTCTTTTTGTTTGCCACAGTCGCAATACTACGACCCCTGATGGCCGACGCGCCTAGCAGGCGTGCCGTCAAAGGGCAATGATTGTTGCGCTTGCGCCATGCCCTGAGCCGAGCCTGCATTTTTCTTTGGGCAAAGCCCTTTGAAACCCGTATCAATAGTGCCTATATGATTTGATATGGGCGTTTGGCGACCAGTTTTCGCGCCGGGACCATGTTTAGATTTTTGCCGGATGGAGGCGTTGTGACGTTTACTATTGTTTTGCTCGCTCTTGTTGCAGCTTTCCTGGGCCTTCGCCTTTATGCAGTGCTCGGCAAACGGTCCGGACATGAACAAGAACCTGTGGCCCATCGCCCTATTGAAGCGAATGCAGCGCCATTGTTGCGGCAGCCATCTGCAGGTGGTGACGCGGCGTCGGCTTTACCCGCTACGGACCTGTCAAATGTCGATATGGCAGCACAAAGCGGCGTCAAAGCGATTGGCAATGCCGATCGCGGTTTTGATCTCGGCACGTTTGTAGAGGGTTCAAAAACCGCGTATAAAATGGTGCTTGAGGCCTATTGGAAGGGCGACAAGGAAGCGCTGCGCTTCTTGTGCGATGATGACGTCTATGCAAGCTTCGCCGACGCGATTGATGGCCGGACTGCGCGTGGCGAAACCCTCGAAAACCGCTTGGTACGCATTGATGATATCCGCGTTGTCGACGCAAGCTACGATCACCCGATCGCGCGGATATCGGTTCGGTTTGACGCCGATATCGCCGCGATGGTTAAGGATGCGGATGGCAATGTCATTGGTGGATCGATGACAGATGCGGTTGAAACGCATGATATCTGGACATTCATGCGCGATGTTAAATCGGGCGGCCGTAACTGGAAGCTTGACGAAACCGACTCGGTCTGATTCATCCGGGCGATGCTACGCGCCCTTTTCATTCTCGGTCTATCGGCTCTCACGCTATCCGCCTGTGCAAGCGGGGTGACACCCCTTGCTGGCCCTGCAACGTCGCCGGGTATAACGGCGCCAACGCCGCCAGTCGTGGACACAGCAGTTACACCTGCGCCAACGCGCGATATCACAACGGCGGCAGGACTCGGCGTGACGCGCGGTCCGCAAATTGCAACTTTGCAAGTTGATGCGCGCAAGGCGGCACGTGCGATGGATAGTTTCAGGACAAGCTGCCCCGGCCTTGTCCGCCGCACTGACAATAGCGGCCTTACCCAAAATAGCGATTGGGTAGCCGCTTGCGACGCGGTCAAAACATGGACCAATGATGCCATGTCCTTTTTCGCGACGCATATGGACGCAGTGCAGGTTGGTAATGGCAAGGCCTATGCCACTGGATATTTTGAACCTGAAATCGCCGGTTGCCGCACGCCGCAAGCTGGATGCGATGTTCCGGTCTATAAACGGCCATCAGACCTGATTGATGTTGACCTTGGGCAGTTTTCTGATGAGCTGAAGGGGCGCAGCATCCGTGGCAAGGTCAGCGGCACGAAATTTCTGCAATATGATGACCGAGCGATGATTGAAAATGGCGCATTGGCCGGGCGCGGCCTTGAAATCGCTTATGCGTCCGATGTTGTCGAATTTTTCTTCCTGCAAATTCAGGGGTCGGGCCGGTTGAAGCTGCCCGATGGCAATGTGATGCGCATTGGCTATGATAGCCAGAATGGGCGTGGCTATACTGGCATCGGCCGATTAATGCGGGATCGCGGGCTGATTACCGATGCCTCTATGCAGGGTATCGTCGCCTTTTTGTATGCCAACCCCGAAGAGGGTCGCAAGATAATGCAGGAAAACAAAAGCTATGTTTTCTTCCGCGAAGTGACCGGCGCTGGTCCCTTGGGCGCAATGGGCTATCCTGTGGTGGGGGAGGCCAGCATTGCCGTGGACGTGAAATTCATCCCGCTGGGCGCGCCGGTCTGGCTGTCGATGGATCGCGCAGAACCCAATGGTATTTGGATTGCGCAGGATACGGGCGGCGCCATCAAGGGCGCGAACCGCATTGATACCTTCTGGGGCGCTGGCGACCGCGCGCGCGTAATTGCGGGCGGCATGTCTTCGCGCGGTGCGGCGTTGCTGTTCCTACCCAAGGCTGCGGTTGCGCGGCTGGGCCTGTAAACCTGGCATGGCGCGGCATCTCGACAGCAACGAAAAGTCCCTTTGGGGCAGGGTTATTGCGACCGTAAAACCGATGCATGGCGGCAAGCCAAAGCCAGCGCCGGTTGCGACCCCGTCGGCGGATAAGGCGGTACTGGCTAAGTTTTTGAACGCCAAGCCAAAGCCTGTCCCTGCCGATACAAAGCCGAAACCAGCGCCCGGGCAAAGCAAGATTGCGCCTGTGCCCCACAATCTCGACGGACATTGGGACAAGAGGATCATACGCGGTAGCATAGTGCCCGATGTCAGCATCGATCTGCACGACGCGTCCCTATTGCTGGCGTATAATCGGCTCGATGGTGCATTGGAGCAAGCGATTGCGCAGCGGATGAAAGTGATGTTGCTCGTGACCGGAAAACCCCGCGCGCATGATCGGGCAAGTGGGGAGGGCAGGGGTGCAATTGCCGCCGTTGTCCGCGACTGGCTGGCGGCGTCGCGGCATGCGCGGCATATTTCGGCCGTGCGCAACGCCCATCCGCGCCATGGCGGGACGGGCGCGCTGTATATTATGTTGAAAAGCTAGGCCGCCAACATTTTGAGCGCAACGCGGCGGTAGATTTCGGTCAGCGCTACCAAATCGGCAATGGCGACCGCTTCATCCAGTTTATGCATCGTTGCATTGCACAGGCCGAATTCGACTACGGGGCATATTTTCGTCAGGAACCGGGCATCCGAAGTGCCGCCTGTCGTCGATACTTCTGGGGCGATGCCGACGACAGCCTCAACCGCCTCTGCTATAGCCGCTGAGAACGCGCCAGGAGGCGTCAGGAACGCCTCTCCCGAGATCATGGCAGTCAGACTACCCCCATGGCGCTCTACAAGCGCACGGAGCCTTAAAACAAGCGCATCGCCATTTTGCAGATCGTTGAACCGGATCGACAATCGCGCTTCGGCTTTGGCCGGAATGACATTGGTTGCCTTGTTGCCGACAATCAGGTCGGTGACCTCGATATTGCTCTCCTGAAACCAGTCGGTGCCTTCATCGAGCGTGATCGCTTCGATCTCGGCCAAAATCGCTATCAGTCTAGGAATCGGGTTATCCGCCAGATGCGGGTAGGCGACATGGCCTTGCGTGCCAGCGACCGAAATCCACATGTTCACGGAGCCGCGACGGCCGATTTTCATCATATCGCCCAAACGGCTGACGCTGGTGGGTTCGCCGACGAGGCAATAATCAGGGATGCTACCGCGTGCCTGCATATGGGTGATGAGCGCCCGTGTGCCGTGGATGGCGGGCCCTTCTTCGTCGCCAGTGATGATCAGGCTGATCGTGCCTGCATCCTTGGGGATGTCATGCAGCGCAGCAACAAAGGCGGCGATACTGCCCTTCATATCGACAGCGCCGCGTCCGTGCAGCAAATCGCCCTTAACCTCTGGCACAAACGGGTCGCTGGCCCAGCCATTGCCGGGCGGCACGACATCGACATGGCCAGCGAACGCAAAATGGCCCCCGCTTGCCGCACGAATGGCGAACAGATTTTCAACAGGCGCGCCATGCGCTGGGTTGGTGTCACCTTCGCCCGAAATAAAGCGTTCAACGGTAAAGCCCAGCGGAACAAGCATCTCTTCAAGCGCGTCAAACACCGCGCCAGTGGCGGGCGTGACGCTTTCGCAAGCGATCAGTCGTTGGGCATAAGCCAGTGCAAGAGCATCAGTCATTAATCCCATTCGTTACGGATTAATGCGCGCCAAAACAAGCCAGACATCGGCGTTAAAAAACCCTTTTTTGTCAGCGCATCATTGCAGAACGCGGGCGAGCGCGTTTGACCAGCCAGCCAAGCGGGCGTCGCGCACTTCTGCACCAAGTATGGGTGCAAAACGCGTTACCCCGCCCCGCATGCTGGCCGCATCCTCAAGCGATGGGAACAGTCCGCAACCAACCGCCGCGAGCATGGCTGCGCCAAGTGCCGTTGTTTCGACAAAGGCCGGGCGTTCGACATCAATCGCCAGCATGTCCGCCAGATCCTGCGCCATCCAGTCATTCGCGACCATCCCGCCATCAATGCGCAATTCGGCCCAATCGGCACCGTCGGCGGCAAAGGCGGTTTTGAGGTCATAGGTCTGATGCGCCATCGCCTCCAGCGCAGCGCGAGCGACATGCGCCTTTTTGGCCGCAAAGCTAAGCCCGCTGATCGTGGCGCGGGCATCGGGACGCCAATGCGGCGCGCCCAAGCCCGAAAGCGCAGGTACCAGATAAACCCCGCCATTGTCCGGAACGCTGCGCGCCAGCGGCTCGGTTTCGGCGGCATGCGCGATAAGCCCCAGATCATCGCGCAGCCATTGCACAAGGCTGCCCGCGACAAATACCGATCCTTCCAACGCATAATGACGTTCGCCATGCAACTGGTACAAAATCGTGGATAGCAAACGGTGGCGCGACTGGCGCAGTGTCGTCCCCGTTTGTGTCAGCACAAACGCGCCAGTGCCAAAGGTCGCCTTGGTCTGCCCGACGGCAAAGCAGCCTTGCCCTATGGTTGCGGCTTGCTGATCCCCTGCCATGCCCGAAATGCGGATCGCGCCGCCGAAATGTTCTGGCAAACTCGTCCCAAGGTCACCTGCGCAATCGGTGATCTCGGGCAATATGTCGCGTGGAACGCCAAACAGGTCCATCAACCCATCATCCCATCCGCCGCTGCCAATCGCCATCAACGCGGTGCGCGCGGCATTGCTGGCGTCGGTGATATGGCTTCCGCCCGTCAGCCGATAGACAAGGTAGCTTTCGACCGTGCCCACCGCCAGATGCGCGCCCGCATCCCTCAACTGCGGCCAATTTTGCAGCGCCCAACCGATTTTCGATCCCGAGAAATACGGGTCAAGCAACAATCCGGTTTTCGCCTGAACCACGGGTTCTTCGCCTTGCGCCTTCATCGCGGCGCAAATGTCCGCCGTCCGCCGGTCCTGCCATACAATGGCGGGCGCGAGTGGCTCGCCGGTGCGCTTGTCCCAAAACACCACAGTTTCGCGCTGATTGGTGATGCCAATGCTGGCAATGCGGTCAGCGCCACCAGCCTTGGTCACCATCGCTTGCGCACAAGCAAGCGTCAGGTTCCAGATTTCTTCCGCATCATGTTCGACAAGGCCAGGTTGCGGATAATGCTGCGTTAGCGGGCGCTGGCAACTGTCGACGGCGGTCCCGTCTGCGGTAAACAATACGGCGCGCGTAGATGTCGTGCCTTCGTCAATGACCAGTATATATTCGCTCATGCCTCTGCCGCGCGTAATGCGCGTCCCTCCTTGGATAAAATGAATATCGCGCGGTTGCCGAAAATTAGGCGGTTGACCGCAAGTGCCACCAGCACCGAACTAACCAGAACAAAGACCATGACGTCAATATAATGCAGCCAAGGCAGACCAAAATGCTGATAAAATGTCTCGCCCACATACAAAGTGTCCGGACGGTAAAGCACAAAATTGTGCAGCGCATAAATGCCAACGCCATAGACCAGACCGAATATCGCCGCCCGCGCATCCACATTGCTGAACAATAATCCAGCGATAAAGGCAGACAAGATCGGCATGGAGGACAGCCCGTGCAGTTCCTGCAGCAAGTTGATGATGCTGCTCGCGCCGGCATATAATGGCACCAGCGCAATCGCGACGAAGCTTGCGCCAATGCCGACCGCGCGGTTGAGGGTAATCGCACTGGTTTGCGCATTGATAAATTTGCGATGGAAATCGACCGTGTAGAGCGTGATCGTCGCGTTCAGAACCGCCGAAAAAGTTGTCAGCACAGCCGCTGCAATCATCGCGGCGAACATGCCGCTGGTCCAGCTTGGCAATACTTGGGCAACCACCATGCCATAGGCCCGGTCGCCAACATCGCCGAACAATTTGTAAGCGACGACGCCGGGGATGACGACGATTGGCGGGATGATGAGTACGCGCACAATCGCGGCGGCCATGACCCCTTTCTGCGCCTCGCGCACCGTCGGCGCGGCCAATGCCTTTTGCGTGATATTCTGATTGGTGGACCAATAAAATATCTGAATGAATATCATCCCCGTAAACAAAGTATGAAACGGAATGGGGGAATCCAAACCGCCTATCATCGATATCCGTTCGGCCGGAACGCCGGTAAACAGGTCGAAATTAACCGCTGCCAAAGCCAAGATGACTACCGCCATCGCCAGCCCCAATATGCCAACGCCGCTATAGCTATCGAGCACCGCGACGGCGCGCAGTCCGCCCAAAATTGCATATGCCGCGCCAACGACCGCAAAGATGCTGGCGATGACGATGACGGGCATTTCGGTTTCAAAGACCGACTGCATGAACAACGACCCGCTATAGATAACTGCGGGCAGAAAAATGAAGATATTACCGATAATGAACAGCGCCGAAATGGCGGTGCGAATGCTCCCGCCATTATATCTTTTTTCCAATAACTCCGTCACCGTCGTGCAATTGTTGCGATAATATATGGGTACAAAGACAAAGGCCAAGATCAGCAACCCGACAAACCCCGCCAGTTCCCACCACGCGAGCAACAGCATTTGACTGCCGTTCATGCCCACCAATTGATCGGTGGAAAGATTGGTAAGAGTAATGGCGCCGGCCACTAAGAACCAGTTCAGCCCGCCGCCTGCCAGAAAAATCTCTTTGTCGGTTTTGCTCTGGTCGCCCCCCGCTTCATTTTTCCCGCGCACCTTGGCCCATGTAAACACGCCGATAAGGACCATGAGGCCCACAAAAATACCGAATTGAACAGCCGATTGACTGGCTTCGAACATCGCAATTCCCCTTATTGCTTGACGCGTCAAATTGCTCTGCGCTTTTGTTGGTTGCGAAACTAGAGCATGTGTTTGAAAAGGCAACGCGTCTGATGTGCGCGATTGTCGCAACTGCGCCCGAGGGAGAGAATATTTTGCGCCACATGCGTTTTGATGCGCCAGATAGCTGCTTGATATTGGCCTGCGCCAGGGGTGCGCCGTTGTCGGTATTATATTGGGGCGCGGCCTTGCCCTTGGGCGTGGATGGTGCCGAGCTGGAGCGCCTGTCCGAACGGCAAGGGATGCACGGCGTGGCGGATATGTCCTTGCCTTTATCCTTGGCGATGGAGCCGGGGCTTGGTCATCCGATGTTTCATGGCTTTGCCGCGCATCGGGCGGGCAAGGATTGGGGAAGCCTGTTTGCGGTTGCTAAGCTCGAACCGCGCGACAACGGCGCGAAGGTGATCTGCCGTGACGAACGCACGCGGCTTGGGTTGGAATATGAGATTGATTTTGATGGGTGCAGCGGCGTGCTGCGCCTGCGGTCAACATTGACCAATTATGGGGCAACGCCGCTTGATCTAAACGACATGATGACCGCGTGCTTGCCCGTGCCGGACGCGATGACCGATATCATCGGCTTTACGGGACGTTGGACGCAGGAGTTTACGCAAGAGCGGGTAAAACGCAATGCAGCAACCTATCTGCGCGAGAACCGCAGTGGGCGGACGTCGCATTTCAGCTACCCCGCTATCTTGCTGGCCACCGCCGATACCCATGAAAGCGCGGGCGAGGCCTATGGCTTTCATCTGGCATTTAGCGGCAATCATCGCCTGCGCGTGGACTCGCTCACCGATGGACGGGTGTTGGCCAGCCTTGGCGCGTTGCTTTTACCCGGCGAAGTGCGGCTTGCGCCGGCCGAGAGCTATGCAAGTCCGCAGATTATCGCGGCCTATAGTGGAGCGGGACTAAGCGCGCTCAGCCGCAAATTCCATGACCATGTGCGGACAAAATTGCTGCGGCCTGCAACGCGGGCCAAGCCCCGCTTGGTGCATTACAATAGTTGGGAGGCGGTATATTTTGACCATGACATCAACAAGTTGAAAGAGCTTGCGACCCGCGCCGCAGCGATCGGTGTGGAACGCTTTGTCTTGGATGATGGCTGGTTTGGGGGCCGCCGCCATGACCGAGCGGGGCTGGGCGACTGGACGGTATCGCGGGACGTTTACCCCGATGGGCTTGGTCCGTTGGTCGATCATGTCACGGGCCTTGGCATGGAATTTGGGCTGTGGTTCGAACCCGAAATGGTCAACCCCGACAGCGACCTGTATCGCGCCCATCCCGATTGGGTATTGGGTTTAGAAGGCGTCGAGCAAGTGCCGTTCCGTTCGCAATTGGCGTTGGATATTAGCCGCGCCGAAGTCGCCGATTATCTGTTCCATGCCATCGACGCGATTTTGCGCGATCATGACATCAGCTACATCAAATGGGACAACAACCGCGACCTCAGCCATCCCGGTGGGCAAGGCGGCACAGCGCGCGCTTTTGCCCAAGTTCAGGCGCTTTACGCCTTGCTTGACCGCGTCCGCAGCGCGCATCCGCAGGTCGAAATTGAAAGCTGCTCCTCCGGTGGTGCGCGGGCCGATATGGGCGTTTTGGGGCATAGCGACCGTGTTTGGACGTCCGACAGCAACGACGCGCTAGACCGCCAAGTAATCCAACGCGGGGCCAGCTTTTTCCTGCCTCTCGAAGTGCTAGGTTGTCATATAGGGCCAGCAAAATGTCATGTGACGGGGCGGCGGCTGTCGATGGAAATGCGCGCGGCGACGGCATTTATGGGGCATATGGGGCTTGAGCTGAATTTGCTGACCGAGCGGGCGGCAGACCTCGATATGCTCAAAAATGCCATAGATTTGCATAAAAAACACCGTGCTTTGCTGCATACAGGCGACCTTTATCGTTTGGACAGCGCGCCGCAGTTGATCGCCAGCGGCGTCGTCGCGCGCGATAAATCCGAAGCATTTTATTCGGTCGCTTATAAGACCAGCGACGCAAAGGTTTTGCCGGGGCGTTTGAAGTTCGATGGTCTTGATCCGGCGCGTCAATATCGGCTGCAACTCATTTGGCCAACCAACTGGCAGGCGGTGAAAGGACCGTCGGCGATTGAAACGTTGAACCTGACCGGCAAGGGCGCGATATTCAGCGGCGCGGCGTTGATGCACAATGGATTGCAATTGCCGCATGCCTATCCCGAAACCTGCTTGCTGTTTTACGTTTCAGCCATCTGAAGCGCTGCAACGCGGCCGCGCCAATGATCATCTGCGTCAGTCGAAGTTTTAGTAAGGCGATTGGTTTACATCGGTCCCACCGCGCCCCATCTCTGGAATTGCCAGTTAACGTAATCCAGCGGCGGAGAGGACGCAAAAGGCGCAGAGTATCAAAACACGCCCCCTCTCCCCTCGCGGGAGTTTGTAATGGTCAGGTGTGGAATGCCCCCAGCATTCCACAGAAGATGCTGGGGGCATCTTCGACCTGCCCATTGCAAACTGATACGAAGCCTTGGCCACAATGTGGCCTAGGCGCAGTTGGTGAGGGGGATCACCCGATTCAATTTTATCACGCAA
>JBILLO010000058.1:0-11713 GCA_044376035.1 Sphingorhabdus sp. | reverse complement strand
ATGTTGGTCAATTGGATGGCATCCATTCAATTGGCGTTCAGCTTTGCCACGCCAACGAATGACAGATTTTCAGGGCCATTTGCCCAATTGAATAGACGAGAGGAATGAAATCCGTGCGTTACGCTTATGCAGTTACCACCGCGCTTTTGATGACAGGCGCCGCCGTAGCTTTGGTCAACGACAATCCCGTGACCGCGCAAACCGGCCTTGCTGTTTCGGAACAGGTCAATCTCGCCCCCGGCGGCGCACCGTCGAGCTTTGCGGATCTTGCCGCGCAATTGCAGCCAGCGGTCGTCAACATCGCCACACGTCAAAAGGTGCAAGTCGCGACCAGCTTTAACCCGCTAACCGGCGAACGCCGCCCAGTAACACAAGACCAAGCCAGTGGCGGTTCAGGCTTTCTTATCTCAAGCGATGGTTACATCGTCACCAATAACCATGTTGTCGCGGGTGGTCCATCGGGCGAAGCTGTTGACCGTGTCGCCGTCACCTTGTTTGATGGCAAGGAATATCAGGCAGAAATCGTCGGCCGTGATCCACAGTCAGACATCGCTTTGCTTAAAATTCGTGCGTCCGATTTGCCGTTCGTCAAAATGGCGGACTCAAAGAAAAGCCGCGTTGGCGACTGGGTCATTGCAATCGGTAACCCGCTTGGCCTTGGCAACACCGTGACCGCAGGCATTATCTCCGCGCTTCAGCGCAACATCGGTGCTGGTGGTGCTTATGACCGCTTCATTCAAACCGACACCGCCATCAACCCTGGCAACTCGGGTGGTCCCTTGTTCAACCTCAAAGGCGAAGTCGTTGGCATCAACAACCGCCTGATTTCGCCAGTGGGCGCGAATATCGGCGTTGGCTTTGCCATCCCAGCCGAAGAAGCAATTCCGGTTGTTGAATCCCTGAAAAAGGGCGTCCGTCCGGAACGTGGCTATTTGGGGATCAGCATCAGACCCGTTGATGAGGATACGGCCGACGCGCTTGGTTTGGACAAGAGCCGCGGCGAATTCGTCGCCCGCGTTGTTGCTGGCGAAGCCGCTGATAAAGCAGGCCTGAAAGAAGGCGACATCGTTCTACGTGTCAATGACCGCGAGGTTTCGCCTGAAGCGACGCTGTCCTTCATCGTCGCCAATATCAAGCCTGGCTCACGCATTCCGTTGGATATCTTGCGTGAAGGCAAGCCGCTAAAGCTGACCGCAACCGTAGGCGCACGTCCTCCGGAAGAGAAGTTGGCGCAAAGTTTCAACCCTGAAGAAAACAAGGATTTCGACAAGCAAACCGACACGCCAGATTCAAAGGTCGTGCGTGATGCTATGGGCATCAGCGTTATTCCGCTTGATGCCGAAATCGCGCGAGCGCTTGGCATGACGACCGACACAAAGGGTATCGTTGTTGACGTTCCGGGAACGGGCACGGGTGCGCAGGTTGGTCTGCGTCGGGGTGATGTCATCGTATCGGCAAACTACAAGCCGGTGACCACAGCAGGCGATCTCGCCGCTGTCGTCAAGGAAGCGCAGGCAGCTGGCCGTGGCGCGATCTTGCTGGGCGTCAAACGTCGCGGCGCCGCTACACAATATGTGACGGTCCGTTTGGAAAAATAAGACTGTTGTCGGTCGCGCCACGCTGGTGCTAGTTAAGCTATGGACTTAATCAGCACCGACTGGCGCGCCGACGCCGAACATATCCTTCCCGACCTTATTGACCTCCGCCGGGCTATTCATGCCGAGCCGGAATTGGGTCTGCAGAATCCCAAGACATTGGCAAAAATAAAAGCCGCGCTTGCTGGCCTTCCGCTGGAGCTGCGTGAGGGGCCGTCCACCACTGGCCTCATTGCGACTCTTAAAGGCCCTGCCAATGGCCGTAATGTGCTTCTGCGTGGCGATATGGATGCCTTGCCGCTCCATGAAGATACCGGCCTTGCATATAGCTCGCGAACCGACGGCGCGATGCATGCGTGCGGGCATGATACCCACGTCGCGATGCTCGTTGGCGCGGCAAAGATGCTGTGCGCCAAACGCGACCAATTGGCGGGCACGGTCCAGTTCATGTTTCAACCGGGTGAAGAGGGCCATCATGGCGCACGCTTCATGCTCGACGACGGTTTGATTGACCCGCTGCCTGACGCCGCCTTTGCCTTGCACATCATGCCCAACGCCCCGCGCGGGGTGTTTAGTGGGCGAAGTGGTGCGTTACTAGCATCTTCCGATGTGCTGACCATTACCGTCAAGGGCGCTGGCGGCCACGCGTCCATGCCGCATGACGCCGTCGACCCCATCCCCGTCGCTTGCGAAATCGTATCGGCGATCCAAACGATGGTGACCCGCAAGATTTCGGTGTTCAATCCGGCCGTTGTCACCATCGCCAAAATCTCAGCGGGCACCACCAACAATATCATTCCCGAAACAGCAGTTTTGCTGGGCACCATCCGCACATTATCCCCACAATCGCGCGCACGCGTGGCCGAGGAGCTGCACCGCCTTGCCCCCGGCATCGCCGCCGCCCATGGTTGCAGCGCGGAGGTGCATATTGAACAGGGCTTTCCCGTCACTATCTGCGACGACCGCGCCGTTCAGTTTGGCAAATCGGTGGTCGAGAATATGTTTGGCCCCGAAAGCTGGATCACGCTCGACACACCCATCATGGGCGCAGAGGATTTTGCCTATGTCCTCGAAAAAGTCCCCGGCGCGATGTTCTTTTTAGGCGCGTCACACGAAGGCGACGACTGGCGCACCTGCTGTGGCCTGCACTCCAACCGCATGGTCCTCGACGACAGCATTATGGCCAAGGGCGCCGCCCTTCATGCCGCCATTGCGGAACGTTTTCTAGCCGACGGGTTTGCCTAGGTTTTTGCTTAGAAAGTCGGCGTTGTCGCCTGACAATGGGATGGGGCATTTAAATATTTTTTATCACGCGAAGCCGCAAAGGCGCAAAGAAGAAGTCGTTACGGTCGACCTGTAATCTTGAACACAGCGGAAGCCGGTGCGTTTTTTCTTTTTTACTTCCTTTGCGCCTTTGCGGCTTCGCGTGATAAAAATTATGAATCTGCGCTTCGGTTTTTTGTCCGTACGAAGGGAATAGCAAGGACAGAAATACAAAGAAGGAGCTAAGCATCGGCTGGTCGGTAATTGTTAACAACGCGTTTTGCGCCTTCTTTAAAGGTTGCACAGCCGAAGTTCATGAGCAGTCCAAGAGGCAAATCTAACAGTTTGAGGTAAGTCAAAACTTGGCGACCGTGAACCGCAAGCAATCGCTCAGTAGATTTCAACTCGATCAGCAGCCTATCCTCGACAAGCAAATCCGCCTTGAAACCTTCATCAAAATATCGACCGTTGAAATGAATTGCGATTGGCTTCTGCCGTTGCACCGAAAGACCGCGTTCTGCAAGCGAGTCTGCTAAGATCACTTCATATACGCTCTCAAGAAGTCCAGGGCCCAAGCTACTGTGGATTTGAAAGCCACAATCCACTGCAATGCGCGCCAAATCCTCAAGATCACGCATTCTTATTTCCCTTCTTTGCGCCTTTGCGTCTTTGCGTGCTAAAATTACTTACCCGCCGCCTTCTCCACACCGCGCATCACGCGAAGGACATTGCCTTGCGCGATTTTGGTGAGGTCCGCCTTTGAATAGCCACGGCGGACGAGTTCGGCGAATAAGGCGGGATAGGTTGAGACATTTTCCAGGCCAACCGGCAGTTCGTCCACGCCGCCAAAGTCGCCGCCAATGCCAATATGGTCAACCCCTGCCACCTTGCGGATATGGTCGATATGGTCGGCAACTTGCGCCAGCGTTGCCTTGGGCTGCGGGTTGGCGGCAATCCATGCGTCAACAGTGGCCTTTTCGCCAACTGGATTTCCAGAAAATTCAGTCTTAGCGCGCCCCGCAACGGCGGAGCGGGCATATTCCCACTGACGCCGTTCGGCCGAGGTAAAGCCCGGCACGAAGGTAACCATCACCACACCGCCATTTTCCGGCAAGCGCGTCAAGACCGAATCGGGCACGTTGCGCGGGTGCGGTGTGATGGCGCGGGCGTTGCTGTGCGTGAACAAAACAGGCGCCGTGCTCTTATCCAACACATCGTGCATCGTTGCCTCTGACACATGGCTGATGTCGGCAATCATCCCCAAATGGTTCATTTCCGCGAGTACTTCGAAGCCAAAGGGCGACAATCCGTCATGCTTTGGCGCGTCGGTAGAACTGTCCGCCCAATCGGTGGTCAGGCTATGTGTGAGGGTCATGTAACGCGCGCCAAGCGCATAAGTCTGCCGCAGGATTTCCAGTGAACTGCCAATGGAATGGCCACCTTCCATACCAATAAGCGATGCGATTTTGCCCTTTTTCATCGCCGCCTCAACCTCTGCCGCCGTTGCGGCATAGGTAAATGTTTCGGGATATCGCGCCATCATTTGCCGGACGACGTCGATCTGCTGAATAGTGCGTGTTACCGCCTCATGCTTCGGCAAAGCGGCGTCGACATAAACAGACCAATATTGCCCGCCCAAAAATCCGGCGCGCGCCGTTTTTATGTCGGTGTGGGTTTTGGCGAGCACTTCCGCTGGTAATACAGTCAGGTCGAATTTCGAAAAATCGCGGTCAAACAACGCGGCAATCTGGTGCGGTGTGTCATTATGGCCGTCGATGATAGGCGATTTGGCCAGCACTTCGCGTGCGGTTTCCTCAGGCGTTGCGGCGGCGGCAGGTATCGTTAGTACTCCCAGCAGCGCCAACGCCGAATAGTTCAAAAATTTGACCATGTGAACAGCCGCGACTTCATTTCGAACGTTCATAACAGCCTCCAAATAACCAACATTGACTCTGCCTGAAGTTACTATCGGCAGGAAAGTGTTTTGTGCCTAGGGCAGCAAAATCGTGTCGCGCGCTTCGTCCGCCATTTTGGGATAATCGAGCGTAAAGTGCAGCCCCCGGCTCTCATGCCGCGCCAGCGCCGACCGGATAATCAAGGCGGCAACCTCGACCAAGTTGCGCAGTTCAATCAAATCGGGCGTGACGCGGAAATGGCTGTAATAATCCTCTACCTCATGGCGCAGCAAATCGATGCGATGCTGCGCCCGCTCTAACCGCTTGGTCGTGCGCACAATGCCTACAAAGTTCCACATGAACTGCCGGATTTCCCGCCAGCATTGGGCAATCACGACCTCTTCGTCGCTGTCGGTCACCCGGCTTTCGTCCCACTGCCGAATCGGCGGCGGCGGCGGCAGTCTATCCCAATTGGCGTCGATATGGCGGGCGCAGGCATCCCCGAAGACGAAGCATTCAAGTAAGGAGTTGGATGCCAGACGGTTTGCACCATGCAGGCCGCTTTGCGTCACTTCGCCTGCGGCATACAGACCCGGAGCGTCGGTTCGGCCGTCCAGATCCACAATCACACCGCCGCAGGTATAATGCTGCGCTGGCACCACCGGAATTGGCTCGCGCGTGATGTCGATACCAAGTCCTAAGAGCTTTTCATAAATGTTCGGGAAATGCGTTTTGACAAATTCCGGAGGCTTATGGCTGATGTCCAGATGGACATAATCCAGACCGTCGCGCTTAATTTCGGCGTCATTGGCGCGGGCAACAATGTCACGCGGCGCAAGCTCTGCACGATCGTCATAATCGGGCATGTAACGATGCCCCGTTTTCGGATTTTTCAGGATTCCACCCTCGCCGCGCACCGCCTCTGTTATCAAGAAATTCTTGACCTCAAGATTGTAGAGGCAGGTCGGGTGGAATTGCATGAATTCCATATTCGACACGCGGCATCCGGCACGCCACGCCATGGCAATGCCGTCACCAGTCGCACCGCGCGGAGCCGTGGAATAGAGATATGTCCGGCCAGCACCGCCGCTCGCAAGAATGGTCGCGCGCGCAGTGAAGGTCTCGACTCGGCCCGTTTTGCGGTTGAGTGCATAAACGCCGTGAATACGGCCTGAGGTTGAAAAGCGTTCCTGATGCCGGCCCAAAATCAAGTCAACGGCGACCATGTCCGGAACCAAACTGATGTTCGGATGCGCTCTGGCGGCTGCTTCCAACGCTTGCTGGACCGCCCAACCGGTGGCGTCGTCAACATGGACGATACGCCGGTGGCTATGTCCGCCTTCGCGGGTCAAGTGCCAGTCATTGCCCTCCAAATTGAACGGCACACCAAGTTTTGCCAGCCGTTCAATCGCAAGCGGCGCATTTTCCACGACAAATTCAACCGTGGCGCGGTTATTCAGCCCTGCGCCTGCAACCATCGTATCCTCAATATGGTTCGCAAAGTTATCACCGGGTTCAAGCACGGCGGCAATCCCGCCCTGCGCCCATGCTGTTGCGCCGTCGGAAATGGAACCCTTGGCCAGCACCGCAACCTTGCGCGTCGCCGCCAATTGCAACGCCGCGGTCAATCCCGCAGCGCCCGACCCAATGATCAGAACATCGACTTCCATCAACTCCCCTCCCGCGCGCGGGAGGGGTTGGGGGAGGGTATCGCCGCCAAGCTCTCGCTTATCATTACCAAGACCCCCTCCAAATTAAGCGTTACTTGCTCATTCGTAAAGCGAAGCACTTCATAGCCTTTTGACCGAATAAATTTGTCGCGCTGGCCATCATAACCCTGCCGTGCGTCATGTGACCATCCGTCCACTTCAACAACCAGGTTTTTCTCACGACAAACAAAATCAACGAAATAGCTGCCGATCTGAAATTGCTTTGTAAATCGGTACCCGTTTAACTGACCAGCGCGTAATTGAGACCATAATTTGCGTTCAGCCGGTGGAGATGCCCGGCGAAGTTCCCGCGCTCGTTCGGTGTTTCTAGTTCTGAAAATTGGATTGTCCAACTACCTGTCCTCCTGAACCGCTCCGGCCCTCCCCTAACCCCTCCCGCAGGCGGGAGGGGAACATGTTATGCGGCGCTTGTCAGGCGGAGGAAAACGTCTTCGAGGTCGGCCTCCTTGGTGGTTACGTCGACAATGCCCAACCCAAGGCCTTGGATCACTAAAAGCACTTCGCCTGCATTCATGCGGTCTTTGTTGTACGTAATCTCAATTGTGCGCTCGCCAAGCAGTTCGGTCTTTTCAAAGGCTTCGTGCGTTGGCGCGCTGGTTACATCACGGTCGAGTGTTAACAACACTGCCTTCTCGCGCGCCATGCCGACCAGTTCGCGCGTCGGTTTGTTGGCAATCAACTGCCCATGGTTGATAATCGCAATACGGTCGCACAACTGCTCGGCTTCTTCGAGATAATGGGTGGTGAGCACAACTGTGACGCCTTGGCGGTTCAGTTCCTGCACATAATCCCATAATTGCTGACGCAATTCGATATCGACACCAGCCGTCGGCTCATCAAGCACGATGACGGGCGGCGCATGCACCATGGCTTTGGCGACCAGCAAGCGACGCTTCATCCCGCCCGACAGTGTCCGCGCATAGGCATCGGCCTTGTCCTCCAACCTTACGGCTTTCAACAATTCCATCGTCCGCCGTTTCGACTTGGGCACGCCATAAAGACCCGCTTGCAATTCAAGCGCTTCTTTCGGTGTAAAAAATGGGTCGAACATAATTTCCTGCGGCACAATGCCGATGGACGCCTTGGCGTTGCGCGGATGGGCGTCGATGTCGAACCCCCATATGGACGCGCTGCCCGATGTCTTCATCACCAGCCCGGCCAAGATGTTAATCAACGTGGATTTGCCCGCGCCATTGGGCCCAAGAAGGCCGAAAATCGACCCTTGCGCGACGTCAAAACTAACATCGCTTAACGCTTGTTTGCCGCCTGCATATTTTTTTGAGAGGTTCTGGATCGAGATAGCTTGTTCAGACATGTCGGTGCGATAGCGAACGCATGGTGTCAGCGCAATGACGTGGAATCCATCCGCTGGTATTTCGTGACCGCGCGATTATCGTTACTACCCTATTTCTCAGCCGTTGCAGCCACGTTGCGGCTTTGCTAAGCGGCGCACATGAACAACAGCGCCCCCGAAACAATCCGAGTCCGCGAACCGCGCGTCGCTTGCGACGGCAGTGGAGATATTCCCGCCGCATTGGGCCACCCGCGAGTCTGGCTTCAAATTGATGAAAAAGGCTATGTCGATTGCGGCTATTGCGACCGGCATTTTGTGCTTATCGGCAGCCCGGCGGATGATATTCCCGGCTAAGCCACACCCCAGGCGTTCGTAAACCGCCGTTCAGGCAGCCGCCGACAGATATTGAAGCCGCGCACGGTCGCGTATGGCGACGGTCCGGCGATCTGGCAGATGGATGATACCATCGGCTTTCAATCTGGAAAACTGACGGCTTACGGTTTCAATCGTTAGCCCCAGAACGTCGCCAATTTGCTGACGATCAAGCGGCAATTCAAATGCGTCCAATGCGCCATCGTCAACCGTGCAGCCCGTTTCGCCGAGCCGAACAGACATTTCGAGTAACAAAGTCGCGATCCGTTCGGTCGCGGTTTTCTTTCCGAGCCGCAGCATCCATTCATGCGCACGATCAAGTTCATTCAACGTCCGGCGCAGCAGCTTATGTTCAAGCTCCGGATGCTGGCGCGCGAAGCTGTCAAAGGTGGATCGCGAAAATATGCACAATTCGGCATCGGTCAGCGCAGTCACGCTATGCGGGCTTTGCTGGCCAAAGGGCCGGCCAATAAAGTCCGATGAAAAAACAACGCCGACAATCTGCTCCCGGCCATCGGACATGCTCATCGAAACCTTCAGCACGCCTGCAATGACATTGGCGACGACGACGGCGTCGTCACCCTCGCAAAATATAGTTTGCCCCTTAGAAAATTTTTGCTTGCGGCCAAGCCGCCCCAGCACCGCAAGCTCGTCTGTTTCGAGCCCGGCGCAAATTGCACGGTTACGTACAATGCATTGGGTGCAATCCTTCATGCCCTAAGTGTAGCCGACGCTGTAAAGCGCGGCAACCATACAAAGCGCGGCTTGGCGCTACCGGCCAACCAGTGAGATTACCCACTGTGCCGATGGTAGCGAAGGAGGGACTTGAACCCCCGACCTATGGATTATGATTCCACCGCTCTAACCAGCTGAGCTACTTCGCCATCCAAGCGTGAACCCCAGCATTTGTGGGGAAGCACGCGGCGCTATAAGCGCGGGGGTTATACGGGTCAAGCATTGTCAGCCACGAAATGACCATCTGCCAATATGCTCCCACGGCCCGCCGCGATAATAATGCGCAGATAGGCCCGAAATGGCGAGCGGACGCGGACGGAAGCTGTCCAACAGATGCGCGTGCAGTGCCTTGGCGGCGGCCTGCTCAACCTTGTTCTGGACCGTTATGTGCAATCGGGGCTGTGCCTGATCTTGCGGGATCAATAGCCCACGAAAACTGTCGGCCAACGCCTCGCGCAGCCCGAGCAGTTCAGGGCTGTCCACGCGGAACGCCACGGCCTTGCCCAGCAATATAACATCCCTGAGATGCGCCACAGGCACCGGATAGTCCTGAACCAACGCCGCAAGTCGCGATTTTATCTCTGGTAAATGGCTTGGCGGCAAATGGTGGAACAGCGTAATATGCGCATCGACAAAATTGCGCTCCACCGGGAAATGCGCACGGCGCAGGCCATTGGCCCATGCCTGGTCAGTCTTGCCCATGTCGGCGGTGATGATGATGGGTGCGTTCATAAAGTGGGTTTAGAGGAGTGAATGTCCCGCCGCCACCTCTCACTGTGTCATCCCCAACTTGATTGGGGATCCATGGTCAAACTTGTAATTTTTTTCGAGTGGTCAGGGCCATGGATTGACCTTACGGTCACTACGTTCCCCGCGTGCGCGGGAATGACAAGGAGTGGGATTAATTGCGACCCTATTGCGTGATCCTGGAGCCGCAGGCTGGCAGCGCCAAAACACGTTCAGGATGACGTGCAGTAGAGTCACAAAAAAGCCGCCCTGTTTTGCAACAAGGCGGCTTTTTGTATGTAGCAATCGAACGCTTTACGCGTCGTCGCTTGCCTCAGCCGAAAGGCCGGCGGCTTCAGCAGCAGCCTTGGCAGCAGCTTGATCTTCGCGGCGCTTTGCGTTGGCAGCCGCTTCGGCAGCATCGGCTGCGTCGGATGCGACTTCGGCTTCAACCTGCGCTTCAATGACTTCAGCAGCGATCTCGGCCTGTTCGGCTTCGAACATCTGGTCAAGAACGTTAACGCCGTCCTTCTGCAACTCGGCTTCGTCGTCCGAACGGGCCACATTGACCTGAACATTGACGGTAACTTCGGGGTGCAGAACAACCTTGACGCCAAAAATGCCAAGCGTTTTAATTGGGCGCTCAAGCACGATCATGTTCTTGGACACCTTGGCGTCCTGGGCGACCAGACCGTCAACGATATCCTTGACCGAGACCGAACCGTAAAGCTGGCCAGTTTGCGAAGCCGCACGGATCAGAATGATCTGCTTGCCTTCGACACTGCCCGAAGCTTTTTGCGCTTCATCACGGCGGCTTGCGTTATCGCTTTCGATTTTCGCGCGGTTGGCTTCGAAAACCTTGCGGTTCGCGTCGTTTGCACGGAGCGCTTTTTTGTTTGGCAGCAAGAAGTTACGGGCATAGCCGTCCTTCACGGTGACAACGTCACCAATTGCACCAAGCTTTTCAACGCGTTCGAGAAGTATGATATCCATGTTTCGGCTCCTTACTTCACGATGTACGGCAGAAGGCCGATGTGACGGGCGCGCTTGATAGCTTGGCCCAGCTCACGCTGCTTCTTTGCCGAAACGGCGGTGATGCGCGATGGGACAATCTTGCCGCGCTCTGAAATATACCCCTGAAGCAGGCGTACATCTTTATAATCGATTTGCGGCGCGTCTTTACCCTGAAATGGGCAGGACTTGCGGCGACGGAAAAACGGACGTGCCATGTGTTAAGCCTCCTGCTCTGCGCGCGGTGCGCGGTCTGGACGGTCGCCACGATCTGGGCGAGGGGCACCGCGATCACGGTCGCCACCACCAAAGCCGCCACGCTCACCGCGTTCGCTGCGCTCTGGACGGTCGCTCTTGCGCATCATGACCGACGGGCCGACTTCATGCTTGTCCACGCGGACAGTCATGTAACGAATGATATCTTCGTTCATGCGTGTCTGACGCTCAAGCTCAGCAATCGTGTCGCCCGAAGCATCAATGTCGAGCATCACGAAATGCGCTTTGCGGTTCTTTTGAATTTTGTAGGTCAATGTACGAAGACCCCAGGTTTCGGTCTTGATGACCTTGCCTTTATTGTCTTCAACAATCTTGGTGGCGTTTTCAGCCAGCGCGTCTACCTGGGCCTGTGAAAGGTCCTGACGCGCCAAAAATACATGCTCGTACAGAGACATGGGCGTTTCCTTGTTCCTACCGATCGCTGACGTCGCACCATGCGAGCGCCCCTCCGGCTTTCTTCGATTTCGGTCAGGTAGGCCTGAGCGAAGTGGCGCACCTAGGGGGGATTGGTGCGGAATGCAAGCGATTCGGGGGCAATCATCATGATGTGGCCGGAGATCGGAAATCCCCGGCCGCAGCAATTATGCTATTTCGTTCTCTTCTTCCATCAAAGCAAATTTGAACTCTTTAATCGCCAGTTCGTAGGTTCCGACATTTTTGGCTACTTTTTGCGGGTCAAATTGAGCCATTTCCATCGGCATTTTATACCCCTTCAATATCTGGGCAAACCAACGTTCGAGAAACTTGATCGGAGGAACTTTCCAAGCCAACCCACTATCTTTCACTTCCAGCAGAGAGATTAGCCCGTAAAATAGC
>JBILLO010000056.1:0-11842 GCA_044376035.1 Sphingorhabdus sp. | reverse complement strand
TGCCCCTCCACCGTCTGCGACGGTCCCCCTCCCCGTACCGGGGAGGAATTATTTCGGCTTCAATTACCGTGACAATTGCGTCATCCCCGAAATAGGCGTTGATCCATCTTCCCTTACCCGTCACCCTGAACTTGTTTCAGGGTCTTAATTTTCAACGCACCAGAATTAAGATCCTGAAACAAGTTCAGGATGACGAAAGAGTGGCATTGCGGAGTTACCGTGACAAAAGCGTCATCCCTGAAATAACCCATTCAGCAAAAAACGCCGTCGCACCAGCGTAGGCTGGTGCCTATCATATGTGTCTGGCGAGATCGACAGGCGCGATAGGCCCCAGCCTGCGCTGGGGCGACGGGTGGTGGGTGCAAATCCTCCCCAGAATGGGGAGGGGTGATTTAGGGAATTGCGGTGACAAAAGCGTCATCCCCGAAATAGGTTTCGCTTGCAATGTAGGATTTGTTTTGAGATTCTGCGAACTACTCCCGCGATTGTTGCGGGACTGGCTCTTTGAATGTGTTGAACCCCAGCCCGGCTTTCGCACCCCATAAGCCAATGTCGCAAAGTTGAGGTAAGTTTACAGAAATATCGCGTTTTGGGTATATGTTTGTAAACTTAGGCACGGGAATTCCGGTGTCAGTTGCGTCATCCCCACAAGGGCATGTTGCTTGCGAGATCGAAGCCGAAGGTGGATTTACGTGGTCCTGACCCTATCATTATGTGATTTATGTCAGGATTTTCCACACCATGCCAGAACCAAGCTATGGTGAGCCCTGCTGGGTTCGAACCAGCGACCTACTGATTAAAAGTCAGTTGCTCTACCGACTGAGCTAAGGGCCCCCGCTTTGAACCATCATGGGTTCAAAGGAGAGCGCTCCCCCTAATGGCGGTGGGGGGTGCGGTCAAGCGCCTTTGGTCGGTTAAATCTCGATTGCAGGTGACGAATATTAAGGCCCGACACAGGGTCGCGCCAATCGGGGGCAATCATGGCCGCAGGCGTCAGGACAAAGCCGCGTGACCGCAGGCCAGGATGCGGAATGAAAAGCGCTGGATTGCTGTCGGCCCAGCTGCCGCCGGACCATAAAAGAATGTCGAGGTCCAACACCCGCGCGCGCCAGCTTTGGCCGCGACGGACGCGTCCAAAATGGCCTTCGATTTCGTGCAAGCGGGCAAGCAGGGCAGGCGGTTCAAGTGCGGTTGCCACTATCGCAGCCGCATTGGCAAAGCGGCGTGACGATGGCCCCATCGGGCTTGACTGAATGATGGCCGAATGTGCGAACACATCAATGTCATCCATCTCCAGCGCAGCTATCGCGTGCGGGATGATGCGGTTTGGCGTGCCAATGACGGGATGTGGCTGATTTGAACCTATGCCAATAAGATAGAGATGCGACAGATCAAATATCCTGGGCAAGGCGGGCGTATAATGCGGGCCTGCGGTCGCGGAAAAAGCCCATGCTGGCGCGGTGGGCGCGGGCTTGGTCTAAGTCAAAGGTCGACATTAATATGCCAGTTTCAGCGTCGTCGAGGTCGCAGACCACATCGCCCCATTCATTGGCGATGAAGCTGGTGCCGTAGAATTTTTGCGCCGTCTGACCATGGTCGTCTTCGCTGCCGACGCGGTTAGCCGCGATGACGGGCATACAGTTCGATACGGCATGGCCAATCATCGCGCGCCGCCACATATGCCGTGTGTCCAATGTCGCATCCTGCGGCTCTGCACCGATGGCTGTGGGGTAGAATAACAATTCAGCGCCCATCAATGCCATCGCCCGCGCACATTCGGGGTACCATTGGTCCCAGCAGATGCCGACGCCAATGCGCGTGCCGAATACGTCCCAGACCTTGAACCCGGTATTGCCGGGACGGAAATAATATTTCTCCTGATAGCCGGGGCCGTCGGGAATATGGCTCTTGCGATACACGCCCATGATTTCGCCATTGGCGTCGATCATCGCGATGCTGTTGTAGAAATGCGCGCCGTCGCGTTCGAAGAAGCTGGCGGGGATAGCAACATTCAGGCGCTTGGCGATCTTAGCCATGGCCCGGACCGCAGGATGTTCCAAGGTTGGCCGCGCGAGCGCGAAATGCGCTTCGTCCTGCGTTTTGCAGAAATAAGGCCCTGAAAACAATTCAGGCGGCAGGATGATTTGCGCGCCCAAGTCGGATGCCTGCGACACAAGGTCACTCACGGCATCAATGTTTTCGGCTTCGCTAGCCGACAAAGGCAGTTGCAACGCGGCGACGGTGATTTCTCTGGTCATGCCGCGTCTATAGCCGCACCCCGAAACGTGCCGCAATCATGATTGTCGCCAGACGGCATATTTTGTTCAGCGCCGCCGCCGCCGCCGCAAAATCATCAATCGCGCTTTTTGAACAACAATGTCATCCGGTCGGTTTCACCAATGGCCTCATATTTCGCGCGATCGACATCTTTCAAGCGCAGCGCAGGCGGCAATGTCCAGACGCCATCGGGCCAGTTTGCGCTGTCCTTGGGGTTGGCGTTCACTTCGCTTTTGGCGACAAGTGCAAAGCCATGGATTTCCATGAAGTTGATAATGTCGGCTTCGCGCATATACCCCTTGCTGCCGTCGGTGTAGCTATAGGGTGCACCTGCCTTGGCGCGGTGCTGTTCGATGCCGATAAGGCCGTCTGGCTTCAGCAGGTCACGCATGGCCTTTATTTCGGCGTCGGCGATGTTCCAGTTCATGATGTTGTGCATCATGCGCATGATCAATATGCGGTCAAATGTTCCTTTCGCGCCTTCGGGCGTTTCGCTTAAAGAAAAGGCATTGAAATCGGCGGCTGGCCGGCCGGATACGGCGGCAACGTCGGAGGGAAATTTACCAATAGCTGCGGCAATGCCTTGCTTTTGCTGATCACTGAAAAAGGTTTTTGTTCCGAAATACAGGCCCGTATATTTGCCATTTTCGTCGATATAGCGGCCAAGGATACGCGATACCCATGCGCCGCCGGGGGCATATTCACCAATCACATGATCGGGGTGAAGGCGGAAAAATTCAAACGTTTCGGCAGGGTGGCGATATTTGTCCCGCTTTGCGTCATTTGCCCGTGCCGGATCTGCAAGGATTTGGGCAAGCCGTTCCTGATGCGCCTTATGCATTTTGTCATGGTCGGCCATCTTGGCACCATGGTGGTCAGCGAGCGTGGGAACGGCCAAAGTGGCGGCGGCGAGGGCGAGTAGAAAAGCTTTTTTCATTAGAAATCCTCTTCTTGGTTGCGTGCTGTGTAAGACTATCCGAGTCTGGAATGTAAATACAATCAAATTGGCACTTGTTGGCTTGAGCAATGAAAGCTGCCGCCTCCGGTCAACACTGCGTCCGCCATGGCACCGACAACTTGTCGGTCCGGGAACAATGTCGCCAAAGTGGCAATGGCTGCATCGTCATTCTGCACGCCATAGATCGGCACGACAATTGCGGCATTGCCGATGTAGAAATTCATATAGCTTGCCGGAACGGCTTCTCCATCTTGCAAGAAGCGCCCGACCGAAGGCATGAGGCTGACGCGGCACCCAAATGCTTCTGCGCGTTTGCGGGCATCTTCAAAAACGGCTTCATTGGGGTCATCTGGCCCTGCGCCTTGCGGAATGAGGATGTGGTTTACCCCCACAAAGCGGGCGAGATTGTCGATATGCCCATCGGTGTGATCATTCGCCAGGCCATCGCCTAGCCACAGCAATCTCTGTATCCCAAGGTCATCGCGAAGCCGCGCTTCAATCGCTTCCTTATTAAGTGCAGGATTACGGTTCGGGTTCAGCAAGCAATCGACGGTGGTCGCAGCAAGGCCATTGCCGTCGACATCGATTGAGCCGCCTTCCAATATCCAATCAGCCTTCGTGACGTCCAATCCCGCAGCAACGGCGAGGTCATTGCCAATGCTTTTGTCGCCGGGATAATCAAAACGGCCACCCCAGCCGTTAAAGCCGAAATCGCGGGCGATACGCAGATTGCCGTCCTGCACGATGATACAGCCCGTGTCGCGCAGCCAGATGTCGCCTATTTGGCGCTGTTCGACATGTACCCCGCTGTCCACAAGATCGGTGGCAATCATGGCGGCTTCGGCACTGCCTGCGATCACATGGACACGCTCGCCGCCGCCAGAGGCATGGACGGCATTGGCAAATGCGGCAATCTGCTGCTGGGCGCGGGGCAGTGGTTCACCCCAGGCATCTGCCGAACTTGGAAAGCCAATCCAGACCGTTTCATGGGGCGCCCATTCTGCGGGCATGCGAAACGCCATGGGATTATTTCGCGCTGCGACTTTTGTCGCGAACGGCGCGGAATTCATCTCCCTCGTTCCAGTTCGGCCATGCATTGGTCATCGCAAGCATCCGGCCAACACGGTAATAGAGTTTCAGGTCGGACATTACGCCTGACCAATCCCATTTTTCGTCAAATTCATCGCCGGGGGCGTGATACCGGTTCTTTTCATAGTCATCTGCCGCTGCCTTGGCCGCTGCTTTTCCACCCATGACCAGATCATCGCCGCCTTCGAAATAGACCATCGGCACGCCAAGTTTGGCGAAGCTGAAATGGTCGGAACGATAATAGAAACCTTTTTCCGGGGTCGGCTCCATTTCGGGTGTTCGGCCTTCTGATTTCGCCGCTGCTTCCAAATAAGTGTCAAGTTGCGACTTGCCCTTGCCAATGACGGTCAGGTTCTTGGCAGGGCCGGACATCGAAAACGCATCCATATTTACGCCGCCAACGGTCTGGGACAGGGGGAATATAGGGTTTTCGGCATAATATTTGGAACCGAGCAGGCCGCTTTCCTCGGCAGTGACCGCAAGGAACACAACCGATCGGTCTGGCGCGCCAGCTTTAGTATAGCCCTCCGCAAGCGCAACCAGCGCTGCTGTTCCCGTGGCATTGTCTACGGCGCCGTTGCAGATGTCATCGCCATCCGCCGCTGCCGTGCAACGCCCCAGATGGTCCCAATGTGCGGTGTAAAGCACATATTCGTCGGGTCGTTTCGTGCCCTTCATCACACCAATCACATTCTTGCTGGCCTTGCGCGCAATGTCGTTATCAAAACTAAGCGACGCCGTCAGGTTCAGGGGCACAGCCTTGAAGCCCTTTTGCTTTGCTGCGGCCATTTGCTTTTCCAGATTCTGGCCGGCTGCGGTGAAAATGTCCTTGGCGACGGATTTCTGAATCCAGCCATTCGCCTGAGTCTGGCTTTTGCCGCCATCTTTGGATTGTGCGAGGAACTGCGTGCCCGTCCAACTGGAATTGACGACGTTCCAACCATAAGCGGCAGGCGCAGTGTCGTGGATAATCAAGACGGCCGCCGCGCCCTGACGCGCGGCCTCTTCATATTTGTAAGTCCAGCGGCCATAATAGGTCATGGCTTTGCCACCGAAGGGGCCTTTTAGGCCTTGATTTTCAAAGTCGGGGTCATTGACCATCACAACGACGGTCTTGCCCTTCACATCAACACCCGCATAATCGTTCCAGCCCTTTTCCGGGGCGACAATGCCATGGCCGACGAAAACCATGTCGCTTTGCTTGATGTCGGTTTTGGGGGCTTCGCGATAGCTGCCGATCACATATTCACTGCCATAGGCAAAGGACATGGCCTTTCCGTTCCGGTCGGCAATGCTTAAGGCTGAGACGTTTTTCGCGGTGATTTCGATCAGGGGGACGTCCTGTGTCCAACTGCCATTATTTCCCGGTTCAAGTCCTGCCGCTTTGAACTTAGAAATCAGGTACGCGACGGTCTTTCCTTCGCCAACCGACCCAGGCGCACGACCCTCATACGCATCAAGCGACAACTCGCGGGTGACGTCCTTCATTGTCTCTTCCGACAAAGTAGGGACCTCGACCTGAGGTAATGCCGAAATGTCCATATCCGGTGATGCCGTTTTCTGACACGCAGAGGTGAGGACAAGCGCGGAAACAAGGGCGAGCGAAAACAGGCGCATCAAATTCTCCTAAAGGAAATATTATTACGCGCTCTGTGCCAGACCCGTTCGCGCGGCTCAAATGAAAAAGGCGGCCACATGGACCGCCTTTTTCGTAAATTTGCTCGGAAGATTAACGCGAATAGAATTCGACGACCAGATTTGGTTCCATCTTCACGGGATAAGGCACTTCATCAAGCGTCGGTACGCGTGCGAAGGTTACCTTGTCATTGCCGTCAACGGCAACATATTCAGGAATGTCACGCTCGGCGAGGCCTTGCGCTTCGATAACCAACGCCATTTCCTTGGCCTTTGGCCCCAAGCTGATGACGTCGCCAACGGCAACCTGACGGCTGGCGATGTTGCACTTCACGCCATTGACACGGATATGGCCATGGCTGACGATCTGGCGTGCCGCAAAAATGGTTGGTGCGAACTTGGCGCGGTATACGACCATGTCCAAACGACGCTCCAGCAGGCCGATAAGGTTCTGCGACGTATCGCCCTTCATATTGCTGGCCTCTTGATAGGCGCGCTTGAACTGCTTTTCAGTTACGTCGCCATAATAGCCCTTGAGCTTTTGCTTAGCGCGCAGCTGGATGCCGTAATCAGACAGCTTGCCTTTGCGGCGCTGACCATGCTGACCTGGGCCATATTCGCGCTTATTTACAGGGGATTTTGGACGGCCCCAGATGTTTTCACCCATCCGGCGGTCAAGTTTATACTTCGAGCTTTTGCGCATCGACATATTTAGTCTCCAATTGCTAACAACGTTGTTTCCGGTACCGCGCGACACATCTGAAATGTGCCGGACACCTGCTTCACCGGAATGCAGGGTCGATTGCGAAGCGGCGCCTATGGCCGTTGACGGGCGTTATGTCAACATCTGGCTCGACTTTACCGTGGCTGAATCGTAAAGGCGCTGCCATGAGCAGAACAGCTAGCCCAATTGAACCCGTCAAGTGCAATGATATGGCCCAAGTGCGTGCGGGCGTTGATTGGGTTGATGCGCAATTGGTCGAGCTTCTGGCTGTTCGCTTCGCATATATGGATGCCGCCGCCCGGATTAAAACCGAGCGCAACGCCGTCCGCGACGAAGCACGCAAGCAACAGGTTCTCAAAAACGTCTACGACGCGGCAAGTGGCTCAGGCATTCCCGTCGAGGTGGTTGCTGACCTATGGGAGCGGTTGGTTGAAGCTTCTATCGCTTACGAACTCGATATTTGGGATGCCAATCGCGCTTAATAGCGTGCCAGCGGTTTTCTCAAGTGGCCCTGACCCTAACCTTCGGGCGATCGCCGTCTGTTCAACGTTGTGAGTACGCCACGTAATGTCCTGACCTCAAGCGCATTCCATGCTGGCTTCGTCAGCAAATTGCGTAATGTGCGGCGGGTGACTGGCGCGCGGTCAATGGGCGTGAAATAATTCAGCGGCTCCAGCATGGCATCCAACTGTTCAATAAGGCCGTCCAGTTCGAACTGCGTGGCAGGTGGTTCCAAATCTGTTTTGGGCGGACTCGCGAGCGTCTGCGTTTTCGACCATTCATACGCGCAAAGGATGACCGCCTGCGCCAAGTTCAGCGAACCAAATTCAGGATTAATCGGCACCGTGATGATGGCCCGGGCAACATTGACTTCGTCGCTTTCCAAGCCTGATCGTTCGGCCCCGAACAATATCGCGCTTCGCCCTGCGTTGCCGAATATCTCTCGGGCGGCCACTTCGGGCGTGATAACCGGCTTCGTCACACCGCGCTTGCGCACCGTAGTGGCATAGACATGCGCAATGTCTGCGGTTGCCTCCGCCAGTGTTGGAAAAACTTGGGCATTGGCCAACACAATGTCTGCGCCCGATGCCGCTGGCCCTGCATTGGGGTTGGGCCATCCGTCGCGCGGCGCGACAAGACGCATTTCGGTAAGGCCGAAGTTGAGCATAGCGCGGGCCGCCTTGCCGATATTTTCGCCCAATTGCGGGCGGCAAAGGATGATGATGGGCGGCGCGCTCATTTCTGCGCCGCTTCGACCACGCTTCCGGCGAAATCCTCAAAATCCTTGGCTTCGCTAAAGTCCTTATACACCGACGCAAAGCGGATATACGCAACGCTATCAAGCGCCTTCAACCCATCCATGACGAATTCGCCAATGCGTTTGGTGTCGATTTCGCTTTCACCCAGGGTTTCAAGCTGTCGCTGGATCGCAGAGGCAAGTTTTTCGATTTGCGTATTGTCCACCGGACGCTTTCGGCACGCGACCGACAGCGAACGTTCCAGCTTCTCCCGGTCAAACGTCTCGCGTTTACCTTCGCTTTTGATCACCACCAGCTCACGCAGCTGAATGCGCTCAAAGGTTGTGAAGCGCCCACCGCAACCCTCGCACTGGCGCCGACGGCGGATCGCGCTATTGTCTTCAGTCGGACGGCTGTCCTTTACCTGGCTATCGTCATGTCCGCAAAATGGGCAGCGCAATTATTTTTCCTGATTCTTTTTCTTGTTAACATGCCGATACGCGACAATGCCTGCACCAATCAATGCACCGGTGGCAAGTCCGATTGGGGCGATAATGCCTGCGGCTGCACCAATCGCTGCGCCACCAGCGACTTTCTTTACGGTGTCTTGATCGGCGAGATGCTTGCCGGTGTGAAACGCATCTTTTGTCGCGCCCCACAGCTCGTCCGCAGCCTCACCGACATAATGCCGTGCCTGATTGGGTATGCTTTCGGCGGCCCGTTGTTTAGGCGTTTTTGCACCACAATTGGCACAAAACTTCGCGCCTTCGCCATATGCCGCATCACATTCGTTACAAAATCCCATGGTCAATTCCCTTCTGTGTATTAGATGGGTAAGTCACCTCTATAGTTCAAGATGGGTAAATTGGGAAGCGGCTGCACAATTCGCGGACACGAAGACGGACCTCGGCCTCGACCGCTGCATCGCCATGCTCGCCCTTTTGACGCAAGCCTTCAAGCACATCGGAGATCATGTGGCCGATCTCCCGGAATTCAGCAACGCCAAAGCCGCGTGTCGTTCCGGCAGGCGAACCCACGCGGATGCCGCTGGTTTTGATCGGCGGTAGCGGATCATTGGGAATGCCGTTTTTGTTGCAGGTGATAGCCGCGCGTTCCAACGCCTCGTCGGCATCGCGTCCGGTAATGCCGAGCGGGGTCAGGTCGACCAAAGCCAAATGCGTATCGGTGCCACCGGAAACCAAATTAGCACCGCGTTCATGCAGCGTTGCGGCCAGAACCTTCGCATTGGCAATCGTCGCTGCGGCATAAGTTTTGAAATCGGGGCGAAGGGCCTCACCAAAGGCGACAGCCTTGGCGGCAATGACATGCATCAATGGACCGCCTTGGAGGCCCGGGAAGACCGCAGAGTTGACCTTCTTGGCGATAGCCTCATCATTGGTCATAATCATGCCTCCACGAGGCCCACGGAGCGTTTTATGCGTGGTGTTGGTTACGACATGCGCATGCTCGAGCGGGTTGGGATGAACGCCGCCAGCAACCAAGCCAGCAAAGTGCGCCATATCAACATGGAAGATCGCGCCGACTTCGTCAGCAATGGCGCGGAAGCGTGCGAAATCAATGATACGCGGATAAGCGGAGCCCCCGGCAATGATGATTTTTGGACGATGTTCCTTGGCAAGCCGTTCAACTTCGTCAAAATCAATCAAGTGGGTGTCTGGGTTCACGCCAAACTGCACCGCGTTGAACCACTTGCCTGACATGGCGGCCTTTGCGCCGTGCGTCAAATGGCCCCCTGCATCAAGGCTCATGCCCAATATCGTGTCGCCTGGCTTTACGAGCGCCAGCATGACCGCGCCATTGGCCTGCGCGCCGGAATGCGGCTGGACATTGGCAAAGCCAGCGTTGAACAGCTTCTTGGCGCGTTCAATGGCTAGAGTTTCAACTTCGTCCGAGGGCGCACAACCCTGATAATAACGCTTGCCGGGATAGCCCTCGGCATATTTGTTGGTGAAGACCGACCCCTGCGCTTCAAGCACAGCCTTTGACACAATATTTTCGGACGCAATCAGTTCAATCTGGTTCTGCTCGCGGTCTAGTTCATGGGTAAGGCCGGCAAACACTTCGGCATCGGTTTCAGCCAAGCCGCGTGTGAAAAAGCCGTCGGGCTGAACATCGGAAAGATCGTGTGCGGGGCGCGTGCTCATGCTGGTTCCTTAGTCATGATGGGGTTGGATAATTTATCAACGCGCCGTTGGTGCCGGTCACCACCAAATTCGGTTGAGAGAAATGCATCAATACAGGCCTTTGCCATTTCAATTCCGATCAGGCGCGCGCCCATGGCAATGACATTGGCATCATTATGCTCGCGGGACAGGCGGGCCGACAGTGGTTCAGATACGAGAGCGGCGCGCGCGGCAGGGTTGCGGTTCACGGCAATAGAAATACCAATGCCGGACCCACATAAGGCAACGCCGCGTTCCGCCGAACCATCGGCTATCGCGTTTGCAAGCCTGTATCCGTAATCGGGATAGTCCACTGAAGCTTCGTCATAGGGGCCAAGGTCGTCGACATCATGTCCGGCAGCGCGCAGATATTCAGCTAGCGCTGATTTCAGCGCGAGAGCAGCATGATCTGAGGCGATGGCGATACGCATGGCACATCCTGTAGCAGCTTGAGTCGAACTACGCTCCACCTATGGGACCACGCCGCAAAAGGCCATGCCGAATTTCCGTGATTGCGCGGCTTATCCACCGTCTTTATGGATGCGATCATGATTAATGCCATATTGTCCACCGCTGTGCTGTCGGCCTTCCTGCTGCTTTATGGTGCAACGAAACGCTGGCGGCGGGATGGCACTAGCCAGCAAATGTGGCTGATGGTCGCGGCGGCCTTGGTTATAATCGCCAATGTGGCGATTTGGGTGGTGCCTGATAAAAAGGGCCAATCACTGGTAACACGCGCAGTCGAACAACGCTGATTATTTCTCGCAGAGGCGCGGAGGACGCGGAGGTTTCCCTGCTGTCATTCTGAACTTGTTTCAGAATCTTAATACTGAGCGTTCTCAGAAATAAGACCCTGAAACAAGTTCAGTGTTACGTTGGATCAATACCTCTCCGCGTGCTCCGCGCCTCTGCCTGAAAAAATCACTTAATCGGACAGTTCGGGTCCAACCGGAAATCGAGATAGCCGTTCACCGATGCCATCAGCAATTCCATTTCATTTTCGAAGAAATGGTTTGCGCGGGGAATTTCGTCATGATGAATGGTGATGTGCCGCTGGGTGCGGAGTTTGTCGACCAGCTTTTGCACCGCGTTCGGGTTCACGACTTCGTCACTCACGCCCTGAATGATGATGCCCGATGAAGGGCAAGGCGCCAGAAAGCTGAAATCATACATGTTGGCTGGCGGCGATACCGAGATGAAGCCGCGGATTTCCGGGCGGCGCATCAAAAGTTGCATTCCGATCCACGCGCCAAAGCTGAAACCGGCGATCCATGTGGTGGAAGCTTCGGGGTGGAAGCTTTGGACCCAATCGAGCGCGGACGCTGCGTCAGACAATTCACCTATGCCATTGTCAAATTCGCCTTCGCTTCGGCCCACGCCGCGAAAGTTGAAGCGTAAGACGCCAAAACCGCGCGCCACAAAGGTTTTGTAAAGCTGTTGTGTGATCCGGTCGTTCATTGTTCCGCCCGCTTGCGGGTGCGGATGCAGTATCATTGCAATTGGTGCTCGTGGGCGCGGCGGCGGCGAAAAACGGGCTTCAAGGCGGCCTTCTGGACCAGGAATAGCAATGGCGGGCATATAAATGTTCGATTCTAAGAATGTGTGCCGAGCATTACCCGACGGTTCGGGCTTTGCAGGAACTGCAAGCGCTATATAGAAGCAGTGACGATTTTCGCAACTGTCATGGAAATTATGCCCGACCAAACCCGCATCTATCTTGATCATGCCGCCACGACGC
>JBILLO010000055.1:0-11857 GCA_044376035.1 Sphingorhabdus sp. | reverse complement strand
CAGGCCGGGTGAACAGCCCATATCGAGCAATATTGTGCCCCACGGGTCGACCACAAGCGAATGTCCGTAAGTTTCGCGGCCATCCTCATGCACACCGCATTGCGCCGCCGCGATAATGAATGCCGCGCTTTCAATGGCCCGTGCCCGCAGTAGCGTATGCCAATGCGCCTCACCGGTCGGGACAGTAAAGGCAGACGGTAGCGTAATGATATCAACGCCAGACTTGGCATACACGCTAAACAGATCGGGAAAGCGCATATCATAGCAGATCGCAAGCCCCATAAGGCCAAGCGGCGTTTGAACCATCACGGGTTTTTCTCCGCCAACATAAGCTGACGACTCACGCCAACTTTCACCCGACGCCAGATCAACATCAAATAGATGCATTTTGTCATAACGGGCCATAATTGCGCCGTCTGGCGAGATTATGATGCTGCGATTGGCTAACTTTTCCGCGCCTTCGTCCAAAATCGGCATGGAGCCAATATGGACCCATATCCGATGTTGGGCAGCCGCGGCGATCAGGCTTTGCAGTGCCAAATTATGCGATTCGTTTGCCATATATTTTCGGGCCCGCGCACGATCACGGTCGATCAAAATCGCCATCTCTGGCGCAAAATACATAGCCGCCTCATGTTCCGCAGCGCTGGCAATCGCATCTGCCATATCCGAAGCGTTGCGCATCGGATCAATATCACTCGTCATCTGATGCAAGGCTATACGCATGAAAAATCTTCTAAATTGTATTTAAATGTCAAAAGGCGGTGCTTGGAGTCGAGCATTTCACTGGGGAATAGCACTGTATGAATTTTGCAACACTAAGGAAAATATTGATAAATGCAAAATTGTGTAAGATTCATGGGTTGAATTCGTGTCAGGAGTGTGTAGTAGGCATTTAGGAGTGTGATGCACTTCAATAACAAGGAGCACAATAATGCGTTTCGGTAAGTTCTCTCTCGCTGCTATCGCGGCCGCTTCGCTTGTAAGCGCGCCTGTAATGGCTGAATCCCTTTCGCCAGCTGCAAAGGCAGTTGGCGCTTCCAAGGTAAAGCGCGTAGCCGCTAAAACCAAGGAAGAAAGCAAGGCCGCTGGTGGAACTGGCGTCATCGTCGCTGTTCTGGCTGCTGCCGCTGTCATCGGCGGTATCGTCATCGCTTCTGGCAATGACGACGATTCGCCAACCAGCCCCTGATTTCCTCAGGATTAAGTTTTAAAAAGGCGGCCCCTGGGTCGCCTTTTTTTTGCTCTCTAACGTTGATACCGCGAAGTCATCCGACAGGGCTGCTTGGGTATGGAAAAAACAAGATGACACAGAAGCTCAACGTGCTTGTGACGGGCGGTGCGGGATATATTGGCAGCCACGCCGTATTGGCTCTGCTTGAAGCTGGCCATCGCCCGATCGTCATCGATAATCTTGTCACCGGATTTCGCTGGGCAATCGCGGATGAAGTGACCTTTTACGAAGGTGACATCAGCGATTCGGACCTTGTCCTAAGAATCATAGGTGAACAGGCCATCGACGCCATCATGCATTTCGCAGGATCGGTCGTGGTCCCCGAATCGGTCGAAAATCCCCTGAAATATTATAATAACAACACGGCCAAGAGTAGAAGCCTGATCGAGTCCGCTGTCTCTGGCGGCGTTCGGCACATGATATTTTCCTCCACTGCTGCAACATATGGCATCCCCGAATCAAGCCCCGTGCGTGAAGACATGCCGACCGTGCCCATCAACCCATATGGGACGTCAAAATTGATGACGGAAATGATGCTGCGCGATGTCGCCGCTGCGCATGATTTCAATTATTGCGCCTTGCGCTATTTCAACGTTGCCGGGGCGGACCCTTTGTGCAGGACTGGCCAATCCACTATTGGTGCGACCCATTTGTTAAAAATCGCGGTGGAGGCGGCGTTAGGCAAGCGCGCGAGCGTAAGTGTGTTCGGCACGGACTATGCGACGGAGGATGGAACCGGCGTGCGCGACTATATTCATGTCAGCGACCTTGCATCAGCGCATGTCATTGCTTTGGAGGCGCTTGTCGCCGACCCGCAGCGCAGCCACACGCTGAATTGCGGATACGGTCATGGCTATTCGGTTCTCCAAGTGCTCGACGCCGTTGACCGCGTGACCAACAATAGATTGGACCGCAAATATGAAGGCCGCCGCGCTGGCGATCCTGACGCACTGATTTCCGACAATATAGCGATTAAGGAGCGTTTTGGTTGGCAACCGCGATATGATGATTTGGACAAAATCGTCCAACATGCACTCGCGTGGGAACGCCGGCTGACCGATATTCAGGGCACATAATCGCTCACTTGCGCTTTGGGCGGATGTTTCCCATATCTGGGTCCATGGAAACACAATCTCACGCAAATCCGGTGACATGGTACGGCACCACCATACTATCCGTCCGCAAAAATGGCAAAGTGGTCATCGCTGGCGATGGCCAAGTGTCGATGGGCCAGACGGTGATGAAGCCAAATGCCAAGAAGGTGCGGCAATTGCATGATGGCTCCGTCATTGGCGGGTTCGCAGGGGCGACTGCCGATGCGTTTACCCTATTCGAACGGCTAGAGCGCAAGCTTGAGCAGCATCGCGGGCAATTAATGCGCGCGGCGGTCGAATTGGCCAAGGATTGGCGGACCGACAAATATCTGCGCAATTTGGAAGCGATGATGATTGTCGCCGACAAGGATGTGACCTTGATCCTGACCGGCAATGGGGATGTGCTTGAGCCAAATGACGGCATCGCGGCAATTGGTTCCGGCGGGAATTTCGCTTTATCGGCGGCCCGTGCACTCGCCGATTATGAGGCGGACGCGGAAAAAATGGCGCGCCATGCCATGAAGATTGCCGCCGAAATCTGCGTCTACACCAACGACCATCTGACGGTCGAAACATTGGATAGCGCCGAATAAGCGCACTTCACTTGAACGCCGTTCGCAACTTCCCATTTAGGTCGTAATGAAAAACGCACTGACCCCAAAAGCCATTGTGGCTGCACTCGACGAACATATCATTGGCCAAGCGGACGCGAAGCGCGCCGTTGCGGTTGCGCTGCGAAATCGCTGGCGTCGCCAGCGTCTCGGCGCGGATTTGCGTGACGAGGTTACGCCCAAAAACATCCTGATGATTGGCCCCACGGGGTGCGGCAAGACCGAGATTTCACGCCGTCTGGCCAAGCTGGCCGATGCGCCATTCATTAAGGTGGAAGCCACCAAATTCACTGAAGTCGGCTATGTCGGCCGCGACGTGGAACAAATTGCGCGGGATTTGGCCGAAGAGGCCGTGCGTTTGGAAAAAGAGCGCCGCCGCGAACATGTGCGCGAAGCTGCGGAAACAGCCGCGATGGAGCGCATACTGAAAACGCTGGCTGGCGACACCGCAAGCGAAGCGACACGCGAAGCATTCCGCCAGCGAATCCGCGACCGGCATATGGACGACGTTGAAATTGAAATCGAAGTGGCTGACAACCCGACGATGCCGATGGAAATTCCGGGCATGGGCGGCAATGTCGGGATGATTAACCTTGGCGAGATGATGGGTAAGGCCTTTGGCAAGGATAATCTGAAACGGCGCAAGATGAAGGTCCCCGATGCGTGGAAGAAATTGGTCGAGGAAGAATCTGAAAAGCGCCTTGACCAAGACGATGTGAACCGGGTCGCGCTTGCCGATGCCGAGGCCAATGGCATCGTGTTCCTCGACGAAATCGATAAGATTGCTGTGTCGGATGCCCGTGGCGGCGGTTCTGTCAGCCGGGAGGGGGTTCAGCGCGACCTGCTGCCGTTAATTGAGGGAACCACCGTCGCGACCAAATATGGCCCGATGAAAACCGACCATGTGTTGTTCATTGCGTCGGGCGCTTTCCACATTTCCAAGCCAAGCGATATGTTGCCCGAATTACAGGGCCGCTTGCCCATTCGCGTGGAACTGCGCGCGCTAGAGCACTCCGATTTCGTCCGTATTCTATCCGAAACGCGCGCCAACCTGCCGATGCAGTATACAGCATTGTTGGCAACAGAAGAGGTCACGCTGGAATTCAGCGATGACGCCATCGACGCCATTGCGCGCATTGCGGTGGACGTGAATTCTTCTGTCGAAAATATCGGCGCACGACGCTTGCAGACCGTGATGGAAAAACTGCTTGAAGACATCAGCTACGACGCCGAGGACCGCAAAGGCGAGACGTTGAAGATTGATGCGGCTTATGTCAGCAAACAGCTGTCGGGCATCGCCAAGGACACGGACCTGTCCAAATATGTTTTGTAACCGTTGCCGCGTTAACGCGCGCCAGCAGTTACCGCTCCATCGCTTGATTGCGGGGCAACGACAAGCTTCCATGCCTTGTCCTTAACAAAGTAGCGTTTGGCCAATGACTGCAAAATGGCTGGCGTGACATTGTTGTAGTCGCTGTACAGCTTGCCCAATGCGACAAAACGTTCAGCGTCATATGTCGCCCCTTTCAGGTGATTGAGCCAAAAGCTGTTACCCGACGCCGCGCGCTCAATGGCTTGCTTGGTCGGCTCCACAGCGCGCTGCAATTCATCGGCGCTGACGGGATTGGCAATCAAGTCCGCCGCAACGCTATCTGCAAAGGCGAAGAAACGGTCCACATCCGCAGGCTTAACCTGCGTATACGCCATTAAATACCCGCCGCTGTTAAAATCGATCGGCCAGTTGGCGGCCATGTCGGGGCTGTAACTCGCGGCTTGTTCAGCGCGGAATTTCTCGAACAAACGATCCCGGAAGATTGCGGCCAATGTTTCCAGCTGACGCCCCTCAGTAATGCCGCTGATGCCGCCGCCCGTTGGCCAAGCCATGACTGCTGCCGTTTGATCACTGGCCCCGCGATGCGTCAGGCGAACAGGCGCGCCCGTTGGCGCAGGGAAACGAACGTCAATTGCCGCTGCTGAGACGGGCAATGGCGCACGCGGCGCCATTGCACCGAAGCTTTTTTCCAGCGCCGCCACCGCTATTGCTTTGTCGAAATCACCGAAAAGCAGAACTTCGACAGGACCCTGTGCCATCAAAGGCTGCCAATAGGATTCAAACTTCGCGGCATCAATTTTTGCCACTTCCGCAGGAGTCGCCGCCTTCCAACGTGCGTCCTTATTGCGCAGCAGATATTCCAGATCGCGTTGCAAGACCGACGTTGCCGACATTTCAAAGCTGGCATATCCTGACGTCGCCAGCGCCTTGGCGCGTTCAACAGGCGCGGCATCCCAACCGGGGTACTCCAGCTTCGTTGCAATTAGAATAAGCTGGTCAGCCAGATCATCTGGCCGTGTGTTTGCTTCAAATTGGAAAGCGTCGTCATCGACCGAGAAATTGAGCTCAATCCGCCGACCGTTGACCATCTGATCAATTTCGGTGCGTTTGATATTACCAATGCCATTTTCAGGCAGAACCAACGGCCCTGCCCATAACAGATCGCCTTGGTCCGGATTTACCGCCTGATACCCACGGCCAAAACGGACCAGCACACGAATCTGGCCGCTTTCCGCTTTGTTCGGGTACAGCAAGGCGCGCACACCATTGGAGAGCACCAGCCGTGTCATATTCAACCGTGAAACGGTATCTTCGGCCTCCAGCTTTCCAGGCGCACCCAATTTGGGCAGAGCGGCAAAGCCAATATTGTTTTCGGACAGGCGCGCCGATGTGTTTGCCGCCACCGTCGCATTCAAAGCCGCCAAAGCGCGATTATCCGCGTCGGGTATCGTAACGGGCGAAGAGACCATCAACCGTGTCACATCGGCGCTAAAAAGCTTTTGTGTGGACTCCAAAAGCCGTTCGGGCGTGAACTTGTCCTTCATGCCATCATACACCACGACCACGGTTTTCGGGGCAGCGACCGTTTCGCGTATATCCACTGCGCTGACGATCTCATCCGCCTGCTTGGCGGCGGCTTCGAAAGGATAGCTGTCCAACATCGTGCGCAGCGCATTGCCGAACAATGCTCTTTCCCGGTCAATATCCGCAACCGACGGCGGTGTCGTAACCGCATCTGCAATGATCGCGCGGACGTCACGCGTCGCGGCTTCCCATTGGTCGCCAACGGGCGTCAGCGAAACCAATGTCGCATCGGCGGTGCGCGAAATATCTTCCTGCGCGATCTGTGCAAATAGATAGTTGCCGCCATTGCGCGCCTGCACCTCAAGCCTGCGGTTAATGATTTGCAGCGCCAAGGCATCAATCAGCAATTGTTCATTATAGAGTATCGTGTCGTTCACTTTGCGCCAGGGCCGCAAATAGGCAAGGCTGACGGTATGTGGCAATGTCGGTTCAATCAGCACACGCGCAGGTGTTCCTTGCGGGCTGGGGTCGCCAAAATCTGGCTCCGGCGCGCTTTGACCTTTGCCTTTCCAGTCGTTGAAATATTTCTGCACCAGATTGGCAAGCTTGGCTGGTTCCATATCGCCGGCCATGACAACAACGGCATTTTCGGGGCGATACCAGCGGTCATGAAAGGCGGTCAGGCGGATGGCATCTGCCGCCTGCAGCGTTTCCGGTGTCCCGATGGTGGACCGGCTCGCAAGGCGCTGCCCCTGAAACGCATGTTCGCGCAGGGCGTCGCTATAGATCATTTGCGCGCCGCTATTCTCGCGCAATTCGGCCAAAACAATCGCGCGCTCGGCATTGAGCGCGGTTGGCGAAATCCGTGGTTTGCGGATCATGCCTGAAATGATTTTCACAGACTCATCCAGCTTTTGTGGTGTCGCATTGGGCAGGTCAAGCTTGTAGACGGTCTGAGTCGGCGTTGTTTGCGCATTGCTGTCGCTGCCGAATGTTACACCGAACCTTTGCCAAATGCGCTTTGCCTCGCCATCCGGAACAAAGGTTGATCCGCGAAACGACAGATGCTCAATTAAATGGGCAAAGCCCTGCTCGTCATCATCTTCATGCAATGCGCCCGCGTCAATCCGCACGCGGATGGAAACTTGCCCTGCTGGCACATCGTTTTTCTTGACCGCATAACGAAGCCCATTGGGCAGAACGCCAAATGTCCATGTGTCATCGACAGGGACGTCGCTGCCTTCATACAACCATGGTTGCACCGCTGCCTTCGATGTCGTCGCCGCAACGGGCGCAGTTTGCGCATAAGCGGTGTTGGAAAGCAGCAAGGCCGCCAGAGCGAGAGCATGTGAAAGTTTGCGCATTGCAATCCTCATAACGGAACCCAGGCTTGACTGCACCTGAACGAGACGACAAACCCCGCTTAAATTCCACCGTCGACGGAATCATAGCCTAACCCGCGCAACCCAAGTTGCAAAGCCTCGACACATTCCGCCAATTTATGTGCGTCGGTGGTGCGGACAACGAAGTTCGCGCCAACTTTGCCTTCGCGGAAAAACGGGTAGCTACCGATCTGGCAGCCTTCATGATGTTTTTCGGTATCACCCAGCAACTTGGCCACTTCGCTTTCGGCGACCCAGCAGCCAATTTGCTGCGACAATAACGGCGCGCCGCCCTCCAATGTGCCAGTCAAAGCATCCAGCATCCCAGCCGTGATATGCGGCACGCCCGCCATGATGAAGATATTGCCATGGCGAATACCGGGCGCTCCGGACATCTTGTTCGGGATAAGTTCTGCGCCATCGGGCACGCGCGCCATACGCAAGCGACCGGGATTGATCCCGCCGCGTGTTTCATAATAAGCGTGCAGGACCGCACTTGCCTCTGGATGGATAACCACCTCGACACCCAGCGCCGCTGCAATCGCATCAACGGTAATGTCGTCATGCGTCGGGCCAATGCCGCCGGTTGTGAACAAATAATCATTGCGCGCACGCAACGCGTTCACCGCCTCGACAATCGATTCCTCAACATCAGCAACAACGCGCACCTCTTTTAGGCGAATGCCCTGAATATTGAGCCAAAGCGCAATTTGGCTGACATTTTTGTCCTGTGTGCGGCCAGAGAGGATTTCATCGCCGATAATTACAAGCGCTGCGGTGTAGATGCGAGATTCTGTCATCCGCATCCGATAGCATAAATCACCCCCTCGCAAAGTGCGGATTATTGCCTTATATCGCTTGCATGGAACAATATGTAAGCGTGACGCCCAAAGAGGCGATGCAGGCCCGCGATGGGACCATCAAATTGCACGGGGCAGAAGGCTTTGACGGCATGCGCAAGGCCGGACGCCTTGCCGCCGAAATACTCGACGCCTTGGTGCCGCATGTCGTGCCCGGCGTAAGCACGGAAGAACTCGATGACATTGTCCGCGATATGACGATGCGCGGCGGCGCTGTCCCTGCCACCTTGGGCTATCGCGGCTATACGCATAGCTGCTGTATCTCGATCAACCATGTCATTTGCCATGGGATTCCGTCGGACAAGAAATTAAAGGATGGCGACATCGTCAACATCGACGTCACGCCGCAACTGGACGGGTGGCACGGCGATACCAGCCGCATGTTTTTGGTCGGCGACGTTCCGGTGAAGGCCAAGCGTTTGGTCGATGTGACCTATGAATGCCTGATGCTCGGCATCGAAGCCGCGAAACCCGGTAACCATGTCGGTGACATTGGCTATGCCATCCAAACCCACGCCGAAAAGCATCGCTATGGCGTGGTCCGCGATTTCTGCGGCCATGGCTTGGGCCAGTTATTCCATGACGCCCCCGAAATCGTCCATGTCGGCCGCCCCGGCACAGGCCCCCAATTGCGTCCCGGTATGATCTTCACAATTGAACCAATGATCAACATCGGCAAGGCCGCAGGCAAAGTGCTCGACGATGGCTGGACGGCGGTAACGCGCGACCGCTCGTTAAGCGCGCAGTTTGAGCATAGCATCGGCATTACCGAAGATGGCTGCGAGATATTTACGCGCAGCCTCAAGGGGTTTGATCAGCCGCCTTATTGATTAGTCTTCTGTGAGTTTGTTGTTTGCCGTGTGGTACCAACGGTTGCCAATCTCGTTCACCTGAACATCGATTGCAGTAACCTCATATGGTGCGCAATTTATGGGCAGTGCGTCCTCAATATTGAACAGAACAAGATTGTAGCCTCGCTCGCCAAACATGCTTTTGTAAATAAGCGCATCATAACCCAGCTGCCTGAATAATTCGGTGAGCACTTGAGTAGGTGCATATTCACCTCGTTCGTCTGAACGTGTCACTGGACGAGAGAAGGCATTATCTATCTCTGTCCAGACAGCTTGCTCCTTGGCCTCTGCGTCAGGAGTTTCTTCTCCGAGTACGTATTTCAGATTACCGAGACTCGACTGTCCATGTCCAACGGAGAGGTCTAGCGCTTTTAGTTCTCTTACCAATTTGAATTGAGCAATCGACAAAGCTGAACCAATCCAAGGCCTAACTTCCGAAGCGGCGGCTTGCTCTGTAGTTGCGAGATATAACATTGAAACGCCTGCTGGATTTGCCCTTCCCTCAGTCGCTTGGTTTGGCCTTGGCTTCATTCTTACGGAACCAAATCCGTCTGGCTCTTCGTGAGTTTCGTTACCTTCATCATCGTAGATTGGCCGCCAGTCGATGCCTAATTGAGCTCTGAAAAAGCATCGCCCTTTTGGGATCTGGACGTCGCGATCTCTGACCGTTGCCTTTACCGTTTCAAGAAATTGGGTGACAGTTTCATCCCACACATAACGGGATTGATGACGGATCAGTCGAGCAAAATTGGAATAGCTATAGAGGCTTGCAAATTCGGGCTTGGAAGCATCATCAATATCAGTTTCAGTCATCGACCTACAACCGCAACCCACTCGTCTCGTCCAAGCCAGCCATAATGTTTAGGTTCTGCACCGCAGCCCCGCTTGCGCCTTTGCCGAGATTGTCGAGCATCGCCAGCAGCCGCACTTGCGACCCGTCTTGCGACGCCAGCACATAGAGATCAAGCCGGTCGGACGGCACTTGGTCGGCGTGCAGTAATAGTTCGCTTGGCGCAGCTTCGCTGTGCACCGTCACCACTGGCGACCCGGCATAATGGGCCAGTAGTGCTTCGCGCAACGCATCTGCGCTGCCTGCCCCTGTCATCGCCGATAGCGGCAGGGGCACTTCAACCAGCATCCCGCGAAAGGCGCGGACGACGGCGGGTGCGAAGATGGGGGCGTAAGTTAGCCCTGCATGGATTTGCATTTCGGGCACATGCTTATGCGCCAGATCAAGGCCGTAGCTGCGATAGCCGATGTCTGCGCCGTCGCCTTCGAAACGCGCAATCAACGCCTTGCCGCCGCCCGAATAACCCGACACCGCGTTGACGGTGTACGGCCAATCGGCGGGAAGGAGGCCAGCCGCCACCAATGGCGCGACGAGGCCCAAAAATCCGGTGGGGTAGCAACCGGGGTTGCTGACCAGCCGCGCCGACGCAATATGTTCGCGCTGGCCCATGCGATATTCGGCAAAGCCATAGGCCCAATCTGGGTCAATACGATGGGCCGTGGACGCATCAATAATCCGCGTCGTGGCGGATGTCGTCATCGCCACCGCCTCTTTTGCGGCATCATCCGGCAAGCACAGAATGACAAAGTCGGCGTCGTTCAGAGCCTCGCACTTCGCGGCGGGGTCTTTGCGTTTGGCATCGTCCAAAGCGATCAGCGAAAACTCCGCACGGCCAGCCAGCCGGTCGGCGATCTCAAGCCCAGTGGTGCCCGCTGCGCCGTCGATGAAGATGGTTTTGGTCAAAGCGCAACCCGCTTATGTGCCAAAATCGCAACCTCATGCTCGGCAAAGCGTGCCGCCGCGTCCGCCAGCGGTTCCACGCTCACCGCCATCGCGGTTCCATTGGCGTGGATGATGTTGTCGGCATCGGCCATGATGCCGACATGGCCGGGGAAGAATATCAAATCGCCGCGTTCCAGCGTGGCACCTTCGGGCAATGCCGCGCCAAAATCGGCCATCTGCATATCGGCGTCGCGCGGGGCCATGATGCCTTTTAGGCCAAAGACCAATTGCACAAGGCCCGAGCAATCAATGGCGTCGCCGCTGCGTCCGCCCCAGCTATAAGGTGTGCCGATAAGCTGCTCTGCAAGATCAGCGGGTGATGCGTCTACGCGCCCGATTTCAGAGACATGCGTATACGGCACAAAACCATTTTCGCACGCGAGATAATTGCCACATTCACTCAGGCTTCCGCAAAGCAAACGCGCGCCCATAGGATAACGCGCCAGCACGGGTGCTTTCGTCGATGGTGCCGCCACAAGCAAAGTCGCCGACGCGCTGACGATATGCGTGGCGGCAAAATCATCGCCCAGTTCGGCAAAGCGCAGATAACCCAAATAACTGTCATGCAGGCAATATCCCCATGCCCATTCGCCCGCGACATCCAACACCGCAAATTCCTCGCCATGTATCAACGCGCTGACCGGCTTGGATGTCGCATGCGCCTCCGCATGGATTTCGGTGACAGGCGCAATACCCGTGCGCAGCATGGGCACAGCATAATGCGGCGCGAACAGCTTTCCAGCCAAGCTAATATCGGCAAGGTCGCCACGGATCGGCGTTGTCCTTCTGTCGCCGACAAGGCTATGCCCGCTTAATGTGTAGATAGGCCGTGCCCGCGCCTGTATCTGACCGTCTGCCAACTGTTTATGTCCCTGATCTAGTGACGTGTTCCCCGGCGCAGGCCGGGGCCCAGTGCCGAAACAAAGAATTCCCTGCTTGGGCTGGACCCCGGCCTGCGCCGGGGAACACATCGAATGATGTTAGTGCCCTTAGCCGACGGGATAAGTTTCCGTCAAATAGCGAAAGACAGCCCGCAGTCCAAGCGCCTCTCCGCCCTTTGGCCTGCCGGGCTTGCTCGTGGGCCGCCACGCGAAGGTGTCCAGATGCACCCAAGGCACATCGTCGGGCACAAATTTCTGCAAGAATAACGCCGCCGTGACCGCACCAGCAAAGGCA
>JBILLO010000054.1:0-11888 GCA_044376035.1 Sphingorhabdus sp. | reverse complement strand
ATTTCAACCGGCTCATCCCCGTCGAAAAACAAAGTGAAGCTGCCGTCGTCATGGCGTTCTTCGGCTGTCGCGCTGACGCCATGACCAAAATCGACGCTATCGCCGGGATGCAGGCGTTTGGCGTTGCGGATAAACGCCTGCCAACGGCGCAGGTCGATCCTCTTGTGCAAGGTCGCGCCGATGGACGCATCGCCGCGCTTCCCTTGAAGTTGCGCCGGAATGACTCGTGTATCATTGAAGATCAGGCAATCACCCTTGCGCAACATTGCCGGTAAGTCGCGAACCGAGCGGTTCGCCAGTGCAGCGTTACCGCCCACACATAACATACGCGCGGAATCCCGTGGCGAGACGGGACGCAGCGCAATCCGCTCGGGCGGAAGCTCGAAATCGAACAGATCAACGCGCATGGGTAAATTCTTTAAGCTTATCCGGCGTTTAACTGGTCAACAATTATCGGTGCTTCGGCTGGCGCAGACGTAAACGCAGGCGGCGGCACATTATCGGCTGCAATAGACGCCTGAATCACCGTGCTTGGGTTCACAGGCGGCTCGCCACGCGCAATGGCGTCGACAAACTGCATGCCCGATGTCACGCGGCCAAAGACGGTGTATTTGTTATCAAGGTTAAAGCGCGGTTGAAAGCAGATGAAGAACTGGCTGTTGGCAGTATCCGGCTCGTTCGTCCGCGCCATGGACACGGTGCCGCGCAAATGCGGAATTCTGTTAAATTCGGCCTTGAGGTCGGGAAGCGCAGAGCCGCCTTGGCCAGTCCCCTGCGGATCCCCTGTCTGCGCCATGAAGCCATCGATCACACGGTGAAAGACGACATTGTTGTAAAAGCCTTGCCGCGTCAGCGTCTTTATGCGCTCGACATGGGCCGGGGCGTCGATTGGATACATTTGAATCGTCACACGGCCACCGGTAGAAAGATCCAAGACCAGTATGTTTTCAAGGTCTGGCGCGGCGGGCAGCGGTGCTGTCGCTGTGGTCTGGGCCATGGCCGGAGACAGCGCGGCAGCAAAGATGCCCAGCAAGAGCATAGTCAATTTTGCAGATATCAAACGAAAGGACATGAATTGCGTGCCTCAGAGAATTAGTTGTCGTTCCTTTAACCAACGACGCTGTCGCTGTCATGAACGATTTTTGTACCAGCGACGCAGCGCCCACCGATGCAAACGCCTGCGCACAAGGGAACTGTTGCGTAAATGTTACACTACTGCAACAATATTGACATCTACACCCATTTTGTTGCGCGAATACGGGATTTCCGTCACAACAATTCTAACCCGGAGGGATTCCATTGCTTAGCGTCTGTTCAATAAGCGCGCAGAAATGATGGGAAGGCTGGGGAGTTGAACCGCCACTGGGTGCCGGAAAACCGGTCATTCTTGGCTTTTTATAAGGGGCTATACCGTGAAAAACACACGTATCAGCAATTTGAAATATGCAGCGGCACCGCTGGCATTGGGCTTGGCGTTGATCTCAACGCCTTCGTTCGCCCAAGATGCCGCAGCCGAAGAAGAGGCGGCAAGCGAAATTATCGTTACCGGCTCGCTCATTACCAATCCAAACCTTGAGCGTTCCGCTCCGGTCAACGTAACCACCTCCGAAGAAATTGAACTGCTTCAGTCCAACCTGGCCGAAGAAATTCTTCGTGAAATTCCTGGCGTTGTTGCTTCGATCGGTTCTGCGGTCAATAACGGCAACGGCGGCGCATCTTACGTGAACTTGCGCGGCATTGGTTCAAACCGCAACGTCGTCTTGTTGGACGGTGATCGCATCGTCCCTGCCGATTTTGCTGGTCGCGTCGATTTGAACAACATCCCGCTCGCTTTGGTTGAGCGCGTTGACGTTCTCACCGGTGGTGCTTCTACCACTTATGGCGCTGACGCCGTTGGCGGTGTTGTTAACTTCATTTTGAAGAATGATTTCTCCGGTTTGGAAGTCCAAGCTTCGCAGCAGCTCACCGAGCGCGGTGACGGCAATGTCTTCCGCGTTGATGCGACAATCGGCGCAAACTTCGATGATGGTCGTGGTAACGCGGTATTTGGCATTGGCTATCAGCAAGCTGATCCAGTCTATCAAGGCGCGCGCGATATATCGCTCACCACGGTTGACACCTACGCTGGTACGGCGTCGGGTTCGGGCACGGCATTCCCGTCGCGCTTCTCGGGCACGCGCCGCACCGGAGCGACCGGTGCAGCAGCACCGGAGTCCTTGTTTACCGGTCGGACTCCTCCAACTGCGGCAGATATTACCGCAGGTTTCCTCCTTGGGCGTCCAATTTATGAGGCGAACCCTGCGGGTGGTGTCAATGGCGGGACTAACCAGATCAATGACGCAGGTCAGATCGTTCCCACCTTCTCGACGTTTAACTTCAATCCATATAACGTCTTCCAGACACCGTTCGAACGTTTCAACATGTTCGGTCAAGCGCGTTACGAAGTCAGCGATGCGGTCGAAGTATATTCGCGCGGTCTGTTCTCCAAGAACACGGTCAACACGATCATCGCACCATCGGGCGCCTTTGGCATCGGCGTGAACATTCCTTTGAACAACCCGTTCTTGCCAGCTGCTGCGCGTAACCAGTTCTGCGCATTTGACGTAAACCCGCGTCCGGACATTTATACGCCGCGCTTCACACAAGCACAGTGCGACGCGGCTGCTAACCCAAGCTTGCGTCCTGGACAGGCAGGTTATCTTGAAATCGGTACTGGTGGCGCATCTGCAACTGCCACAACGTCCGGTGACGGATTTGCTGTCGCGCAAGCGTTCCAGCCGTTTGATGTTAACAACAACGGCGTCATCGATCCAGGTGAAGGTTACAACCCTAACCCGCAGTCAACATTAGCCCGTCGCGCAGTCGAAGCTGGCCCACGTATTTCGGAATATGTGACGACCGTATTTGATTATCGCTTAGGCGCTCGTGGTTCGATCACCGACTCAATCGACTGGGATGTCACTGGTGCCTATGGCGAGAGCGAAAACCTTCAAACGATTAAGGGCTACACGTCAAACGCGCGTGTCCGTCAGTCGCTTCGCGCAGGCGGAACAGCTGCGGCACCAGTCTGCTTCGACACATCAAATGGATGCGTTGCAGCAAATGTGTTCGGCACAATCCAGCCGACAGCGATCCCGTTCCTAATACAGGAAAGCTCTAGCTTTACGAAAACCTCACTTGCTCAAGTCAAGGGAGCCATCAACGGCGATGCGGGCATTACCAGCCCATTTGCGGAAGACCCCGTGGCATTTGCAGTCGGCGGTGAATATCGTAAATATACTGCGCGTCAGGGTGCTGACTCGCTGGCAAGATCGGGTGATCTTGGCGGCGCTGGCGGTGCGACCCCGAATATCGAAGGCGGCTTCAGCGTTTATGAAGCCTTTGGTGAAGTTGTTGTGCCACTGGCGAGCGAAAAGCCATTCTTTAACAGCCTAACTGTTGAAGGCGGCGTTCGTTATTCGTCTTATTCAGTCGATGCACCAGGTAACCCATCCTACAACACCACAACCTTCAAGGCTGGTGGTACTTGGGAGCCAGTCGAAGGACTTGCTATCCGTGGTAACTTTGCGCGTGCCGTTCGTGCGCCGAACATTGGTGAACTATTCTCGCCAGTGAACACAGGATTGACCAACCTTGGTACGGATCCTTGTGCGACGTTGACGACGGCTGGCGCTGTGTTGAAAGACCGTCCGGCAGCTGGTCCAAGTGGTGAGCTTCGTGCAGTCTGCTTGGCGCAAGGTGCCAATGCGGGTAACATCAGCTCGATTCCGGAGCCTAACGCAGGTCAGGTGAACTCGACTGGTGGTGGTAACCTCAACGTTAAGCCTGAAACGTCGGACAGCTACACGATTGGTGCAATATTCCAGCCAGCCGTTATCCCAGGCTTCAGCGCATCGATCGATTATTACAACATCAAGGTAACCGACGCGATTTCGTCCCCGGCCCCTGCTGATGTAATTGCGGCTTGCTTTGGATCGGATCAATTCAATCCAGCCGCCGGCGCATCGACAACTGCTGCGTGTACCAGCATTCGCCGTAGCCCGGCCGATGGCGGTCTGAGCGGTGATCCGAACGTTTTCACTGGTCTGCCTTCGACTCTGTCGAACTCGGGTGCATATGAAACAGACGGCATCGATTTGATCTTCAACTACAAGACTGATCTTACCGACAATATCGGTTTGGCCTTGTCGTTCAGCGGGAACTACACGTTCAATAACAAGTTCAACGCGTTTGTGGCAAGTCCGGTCTCCGTCAACCGTGAATGCACGGGCTATTTCAGCACCAACTGTGGTTCATTGCAGCCAGACTATTCATGGTCGCAGCGGACAACATTGTCGTTTGACAAGATCGACGTTTCCTTGTTGTGGCGCCATCTGTCTGCGATGGAGCAGGAGCCACTTGACAAGGCTAAGAGGGCGTTCTTCAACGGAACCATCGGCGCTTCCGTCTTGGGCGTTGGTGGCCGGACGGTTAACTTCGGCAAGATCAGTGCCTATGATTACTTTGATCTGTCGACGCGTATCAATGCCAGCGAAAATCTGACCATCACAATGACGGTGCAGAATTTGTTGGACAAGGATCCGCCCCTGACCGGAAACAATGCTGGTTCGACATCGTTCAACAGCGGTAACACCTTCCCGTCGACATATGACGCGCTGGGCCGCCGCTATGCTGTAACGGCTAAGCTGCGCTTCTAATTTGAAGAGCAGTTAAAGAAACAAGGGGGCGGGCAGCAATGTCCGCCCCTTTTGTATTGCCGGATCATTTAATAGGTCCAGACCCTAGATAGAAAAGGTCATGCCAGCATCTGGCTGGCGCGTTGCTTCAAAAGCGCAGCGGATGCCCCAATGTCAGCGGGACGTTGGCAGATTGCGCAACGGCTTCGGCCCAAATCAGGACCTTCTCAATTTCGTCGCCATGCGCCGTCTGCGCCAATGCATATTCCGCGCGCCGGTCCTCTGCCCGGAAACTGCCGCCAAATTTGCTATGTGTGCCAAACGCAGGATGCGCGTCGTTCGCAGCGGCATGATCGCCAAGTCCAAAATGGGACGCTGCAGCAAAAAGAGCCTTGCCAGGATTTGCGGTCAGTCGTTCACTGTCCAGCGTTGCGATACGTTCAGGTCCGAACTTTCGTATGATGTCATGAAACAGCTTTTGCTGCGCCAACCAACCCACCGCGGCGACTTGCAAATCGGTCTGCCGGAAAAAGTCGCCCGGTTCAAAACCAAGATCCACAATGCCGTCGGCAATCTGCCCCTCCAACAACTCGCGACACCATAGCCGACACCAAAGCCCCTTGCGGGCCACAGACAGAAGAAATACCGAAAGTGGTGCATACACAAGAATGGCTTTGCTTGTTGGCCGCATGGCAAGCGATGCAGGGGCAAGCGCATTGAAGATATTGGACGGTTTCACAACAACCGCCAAATCGTCGCCAAAGGGACGTGCGAGCATGTCCAGTGCATCGCCCAACCGTTCAGCGACCGCAACAATTGGCGCACCGCGACGGCGAAAGCCGACAATGTCGTTCAACAAAACGGGCTCCTTCAAACCCATCGATAGCCCCGGCAAATCAAACCCGTTGGCGAACATGGTCGACGCACAAAAGGCGGAGTGCAGAATAAAATGCAGGCTGACGTTTTCGGCGCTGCGCGCCTTGGCTTCGCGCCGCGGCAGGACGAGCGGGCTTGTTTCTACCCCAAGATATTCGTCGGTGAGGAAGGTGGCGGCATTGTGCGCTGAACGGCTTACGGGACGTAGATGAAAGGCATCTGCGGACGGGTCGTACCGATGCGCGAGCCATGCGCCGTCGTTCCAAATTTCGTTATTATTGTTCGCCATGACGTCATCGACCTTGCCGTTTCTAACAGTAAATGGCAAGCATTCGCCTTATGAATGACAGCGCACCACCGCCAGAAGCGGCCAAATTGAACAGCCAAGGGATGCTTGCACTGCGGGCCGGAAGCTTTGCCGAGGCGGAGCGCTTGTTCGTGGCCGCAATCGTGCATGACACTATGTCGAGCGCGCTTTGGCGAAATGTTGCCACCGCACGGCGCGCGCAAGGCGATGACAAAGGGGAAATGCAGGCGCTGGATGCGGCAGTGAACATCGACCGGCGGGACTTTATGGGTTGGCTCCGCAAGGCCGAATTGCATGAACGTATAGGTGAAAAGGCGCAAGCGCTGGCCGCTTGGAGCGGCGTGCTCCAAATGGCGGCACAGGCATCAGAATTATCTCCCGACATTGCCGCCGCGTTGCAAAGGGGCCGGGCATTTGTTGCGCAAGCGACGGTCCAGATTGCGGATGCGGTTAAAACGGAATTGGTGCCATTATCGGCGGCCATGGATGAGACAGAGCTGCGCCGCAGCAAGGCATTCGTCGATGTCGCACTGGGCCGCCGACGGACCTATGTGAACATATGCGAAGGCCTATATTACCCCTTCCTTCCGGCGGATGAGTTTTTCGATCGCCATCATTTCCCATGGATGTCGGCCATTGAAGCTGCGACCGACGACATACGCACAGAATTAGATGCGCTGCTTGCCGATCCGGGTGACGCGTTGCGGCCTTATGTTAAGATGGATTCAGGCATTCCTGAAAATAAATGGTCAGCTCTCGACCATTCCCTTGACTGGGGCGCATGCTTTTTGTGGGAATATGGGCAACCAAATAAGGCCGTTTTAGACCGTTGCCCACACACAGCGGCAGCCTTGGCCAGCTTACCGACCGCCACGCTTCCCGGTCGAGCACCCAGTGCGTTTTTCTCCATATTGAAGCCACATACCCGAATTCCGCCACATACAGGCGTGACCAATACCCGTGCGATTGTGCATTTACCGCTGATCGTGCCGGAAAATTGCGGCTTTCGCGTTGGCGGCGAAACCCGTGAATGGCAAATGGGGCAGGCTTTTGCCTTTGATGATACCATCGAACATGAAGCGTGGAATGATAGCGATCAGTATCGTGCCGTGCTTATCTTTGACGTGTGGAACCCGCATTTGTCTGTCGCCGAACAGGACGCCATCGCCCGTTATTATACCGCGGCTGACGCGACCGGTTTTAAACTTACGCATTGATTCAACAGATTTTTCTCTTGTTTACTTGTGCAGAAAAATGTCTGTGTTATTTGCTGTGTGTCTATCAACGGAGAAATTTGCACGTGCGACCAATATTGTTCACAACCTTAACCATTGGCATCATGTCTTCGGCTTTGGCCCAAGCACCAGCTTCTGCGCCTGTAACGGCTCCGGCGTCTGCACCGATATCGCAGGACGACAAATTGGCCAAAGCCTCCGACAAAGTTTCCGATCCAGACCAAGCCATGCGGTGTCGCGCCGTACGGGTGACGGGCTCACTGGTAAAAAAAGGGAAGGTATGTAAGACGCTCGCGCAGTGGCGCCAGATTACTGAGTCTGGCAATGAGAACGCCCGCCGTCTGGTGGAGGATGGAACGTCACGGCCAAGCGGCCAGTGATCCTGACTTTGCGGGACTATTTTTTGGCATTCTGGTTGCGGGCGCATGCCTCAGCAACTGAGAATATTCTCGGCACCAAATGCCGCCTATACCGCCAACACCAACCCCCCATCACCTTCTTCCACCGTCACCGTTGCGCCATCGGGGATGCCGCCGCGTAACAACATGTCGGCCAGCGGGTCCTGCAAATAACGTTGGATGGCGCGTTTTAGTGGGCGTGCGCCATAGACCGGGTCATAGCCGACGCGGCCAAGCCATGCTTTGGCTTCGTCTGACAAGGACAAAGTGATCTTGCGATCCTTGAGCAGATTTTGCACCCGCTGCACCTGAATATCGACAATCGGGGCCATGTGATCGGCGCCCAAGCGGTGGAACAATATGATCTCGTCCAAGCGGTTCAGGAATTCCGGGCGGAAATGACTGCGCACGATTTCCATGACCTGCGGCTCGACCTCTTTCACATCCTGCCCGTCTTCCAAGGCGGCCAGATGCTGGCTGCCCAGATTGGATGTCAGGATGATAAGCGTGTTGGAGAAGTCCACCGTGCGGCCCTGACCATCGGTTAAGCGGCCATCATCCAAAACCTGCAGCAAGATGTTGAAAACGTCCGAATGGGCCTTTTCAACTTCGTCAAACAAGACGACTTGATAGGGACGGCGGCGGACAGCCTCGGTGAGCACGCCGCCTTCTTCATAGCCGACATAGCCCGGAGGCGCGCCGACGAGGCGGGCGACGCTGTGCTTTTCCATATATTCGGACATGTCGATGCGGACCATCGCATTGTCGTCATCGAACAGGAATGATGCAAGCGCTTTTGTGAGTTCAGTCTTGCCGACACCCGTTGGCCCAAGGAACAGGAACGAACCAAGCGGGCGGTTGGGATCTTGAAGGCCAGCGCGTGAACGGCGCACCGCCTTGGAGACGGCTTCCACCGCGTCCTTCTGGCCAATGACGCGCGCGCCAATAAGCTGTTCCATGTTGAGCAACTTGTCGCGCTCACCCTCCAGCATCTTGTCTACAGGAATGCCGGTCCAGCGGCTGACGACGCTGGCAATATCTTGCGCGGTCACTTCTTCGCGCAACATGGCATTACCAGCTGCGGCTTCTGCCGCCTCCAGTTGCTTTTCGAGGCCCGGGATCGCGCCGTATTGCAGTTCGCCGGCCTTGGCGAGGTCGCCAGACCGCTGCGCTTGTTCCAATTCGATGCGCGCAGCTTCCAGCAGTTCCTTGATTTTGGCTTCAGCCGAAATCTTGTCCTTTTCCGCCTGCCAACGCTGAGTCAATTCAAGCGACTGCTGCTCCAGATTGGCCAGCTCACCCTCCAGATTGGCCAGGCGGTCCTTTGACGCCGCATCGCTTTCCTTGCCCAGCGCCTCGCGTTCAATTTTTAACTGGATGATCCGGCGGTCGAGCGTTTCAATCTCTTCGGGCTTGGATTCCACCTCCATCCGCAGGCGCGATGCCGCCTCGTCCATCAGGTCGATGGCTTTGTCAGGCAGGAAACGGTCGGAAATATACCGGTGCGATAGCGTCGCGGCGCTCACCAGCGCGCTGTCGGTAATACGCACGCCATGGTGCAGCTCGTATTTCTCCTTCAACCCGCGCAGGATAGAAATCGTGTCCTCGACCGTGGGTTCACCGACAAAAATCGGTTGAAAGCGGCGTTGCAGCGCCGGGTCTTTTTCGACATGTTTTTGATATTCATCCAGCGTGGTTGCACCAATGCAGTGCAGCTCGCCGCGCGACAAGGCGGGCTTGATCAAGTTGGCGGCATCCATTGCGCCTTCGCCTTTGCCCGCGCCGACAAGCGTATGCATTTCGTCGATGAACAAGATGATGTCCCCTTCGGCTTGCTTGACCTCGTCAAGTACGCCTTTGAGCCGCTCTTCAAATTCGCCGCGATATTTTGCGCCAGCAATCAACGCGCCCATATCGAGCGACAGCAATTTGCGATGCTTCAGGCTGTCGGGCACGTCGCCATTGGCGATGCGCAAAGCCAGCCCCTCGGCAATAGCCGTTTTGCCGACGCCGGGTTCGCCGATCAGCACGGGGTTATTCTTAGTCCGGCGCGCAAGGATTTGTATAGTGCGACGGATTTCTTCATCACGACCGATGACGGGGTCCAATTTTCCCGCGCGCGCGACTTCGGTCAGGTCGCGCGCAAATTTCTTTAGCGCGTCATAACGGTCCTCTGCGCCTGCGGTATCGGCTGAGCGGCCACCTCGCAGGGCATTGATAGCGGCGTTCAGCCCTTCGGCTGTGACCGCTGCTGCGGCCAGCGCCTTGCCTGCTGTGCTGGTCTTTGCCAGCGCCAGCGTTAGCAAAAGGCGCTCCACAGTGACATAGCTGTCGCCCGCCTTTTGCGCGACCTGTTCGGCGGCATCGAGCACGCGCACGGCGTCATTGTCGAGGCCTGGGGTCTGCTGCGCGCCGCCGCCGGACACGGCAGGCACCTTCGCAAGCGCCGCGTCTGTCTCGCGCAGTGCTGTCGCCGCGTCGCCGCCTGCGGCTTTGATCAGGCCAGACGCCATGCCCTGTTCATCCTCCAGCAGGGCTTTTAGGAGATGTTCAGGCCCGATCCGCTGATGGCTCATGCGAATGGCCACGGTTTGTGCGCTTTGCAGAAAACCCTTGGCGCGGTCGGTGAATTTTTCGAGGTTCATGCGCTATGTCCTAAAATGCCAATGCAGCCCCTGTTCACAAAGGCTCCATGTCTACACAGAATGTAGTGCGGCATTTTCGCAACACAAGTGCGATGGCCATTCAACGGAAATGTGACGCCGCCGATATCATCTCCAATTGCGGGCAAGTGCATCTAACAATTGCACGCCCCAGCCCGATGCCCCCTTTGGCGTCACTGGCCCGGACTTGTCCGCCCAGTTGACGCCTGCGATATCAAGATGCGCCCAAGGAACATTTTTGTCGACGAAGAAGCCAATGAAGGTAGCGCCAAGACCTGCGCCGGGGCCGCCGCCCTCAACGACGTTTTTGATGTCCGCAATGTCGGATTTCATATCATCAAGATAGTTTTTATGGAGCGGCATACGCCAAACTTCTTCGCCCGTTGCCGTGCCCGCGGCGGTAACCGCTGCTGCCAACCGGTCGTCACGGCTGAACAGGCCAGCATATTCGTCGTTCAGTGCGCCAACGATGGCGCCTGTCAGCGTCGCCATGTTGACCAAAGCGCCGGGTTTTTTGGTAGCGACGATATATTCATTCGCGTCGGCCAACACCAAACGGCCTTCGGCGTCGGTGTTCAGGATCTCAATGGTCTTGCCGCTCATCGTGCGCACGACGTCGCCGGGACGCTGCGCATTGCCGCCAGGCATATTTTCGGACAGCGCAGCAACGCCGATGACATTCACCTGCGCCTTTGATTTTGCGAGCGACAATACAGCGCCCATGATATTGGCCGCGCCGGACATGTCTGCCTTCATCTCCCACATGCCAGCGCCGGGTTTCAGCGATATGCCGCCGGTATCAAAAGTAATGCCTTTGCCGACCATCGCCAATGGCGGGCCATCTCCAGCGCCGCGATATTCGACGATCATCAGGCGTGATGGGCGGCGCGAGCCTTGGCCAACACCGACAATCGATCCCATGCCCAATTTGCGCATCATGGGTTCGTCCAGCACTTCAATCTTTACGTTCGCCATGTTGCCGAATGCGGCGCGCACGCGCTCCACAAAGGTTTCGGGATAGATGACGTTGGCTGGTTCAGCCGCCAGATCGCGTGATAAGGAAACGCCCTCTGCCAGGGCCGCATGGCGCGATTTCCATAAAGCTTCCGCGCTGGCCGCATCGCTGCTGATGATCGTCACTGGGTTTGTGGGCGGCGCTTTACGGTCCACGGTTTTATAGCGGTCAAACCGATATTGGCCCATGGCATAGCCCAAAGCGGCTGCGGCGGCTTCGTCTCGGTTCAGGCCGCCCATAATCGTGACCGGCTGGGCTTCATCGCGCAAATCCTGAGCCGCTTTGCCCGATGCGTTGCGGATATGGGTGATGCGGTCGCCCTCCGCGCCAACCCCGCTTAGGACGATGCGCGCATAACCGCCAATGCCGCGTAGCGACAAGGAACTGCCCTCTTTGCCTTCAAACTGTGCCGAAGCGATGGCCGCGTTCAACGCTCGCGCCGTTGCTATATCAACCACATTGGCAGGCAGCGTCGCATCACGCATGAATAGGACCAAAGCGCCGGACGTTGGCGCGGTCTTCGTGAAATTGATTGGCCGTGTTTGCGAATGCGCCGCCGCCGATGGCGATATGCCCGACCCAATGACGTCGGCTTGCGCATATACGGGGGTGATTGCGGCGCTTGCCAGTGCAAGGGCGAAGAAGTTGCGATGCATAGAGGGACTTTCCTTTCCGTAAATCTTGGTTATGCCGGATATGTAAGCAAATGGACCGATGT
>JBILLO010000134.1:0-3888 GCA_044376035.1 Sphingorhabdus sp. | reverse complement strand
ATGTGGGCTGCGGCACCAATGACCGTCGCCATGTCCCCCTTGTCATACATGTCAAACCAGCCAATCTCCGCCTGTGGCGCGAGCGCCAGTGCTTCCTCCTTGGACATGAAGAAATGCGGCTCAATCCAGTCGGGCAAACGCGGTTCAATCAACGGGCGCACAAGCCCCGACATAACGAGTGTGGTCTTGGTCATTATTCATTCCTCCCCATCGACTAAAGATGACACCGGGGCCTTCCCAAAGCGTAAAAGTCGATCGTCTATCATTATGATAATCTTATTTGTGACCTCTGTTACATCCCTGACTACGTCAACCGCCGGAATACGCAAGGTGTCGATGCGATGTGCGGCGAGCCAGGCATCGCGGGCGACGTCGCGGTCGGCCCGAACGTCGGTATCATGGGCCATGCCATCAACTTCAATTGCCAAATTCGCTCTCGCGCAGAAGAAATCGAGAACATAGGGGCCGGCAGGATGCTGCTTGCGGAATTTATGACCCGATGGCGATGTGCGTAGATATTGCCATAGCATGAATTCGGGCTTGGTCAGTTCACGGCGAAACCGCTTGGCGCGTTGGACCGACAAGGCGGATTTACGCGGACGCACAGATGCCCCTTCGTCAGTCCTGCGGACTGCCACCTCCCCATCGCAAGTCGATGGGGAGGATAGACACACCGGCTGTCAGATTTTCCTCCCCAATGACTTGCATTGGGGAGGTGGCATCGCGCAGCGATGACGGAGGGGCCAATTCAAACATCCAATTTCCAATCCCAACCCAACGGGTCGCCGTCCATGACTTCAACGCCTTTGGCGATGAGGTCGTCGCGGATCGCGTCGGACTTGGCGAAGTCTTTTGCAGCGCGGGCTTCCTTGCGGGCGGCAAGGGCGGCTTCGATTTCGGCTTCGGTTATGATGGCGGCTTTGGGGCGGATGCGGAGGTCGGTTCTTGAAATTGATGAGAGTTCCAAACCAAGAACGCTATCCATCTTCAAGATCGAAGTTCCCTTTTCATGAGGCTTTACGCCCTTGTCAAACAAGAGCTCATCGAAAATGGTAATTGCTCGCGGCGTATTTAAATCGTCTGAAACTGCAGTTTCAAAATCAACCAAATGGGCGGAAAGAATTTTGCCCAACGAAGTTTCTTGGAAATCTGCAGGCACGGGCTCAGCGCGAATTTTTTCCCAAGCGCCGACCATCCGCTTCAATCGCACCAACGCCGCCTGCAACCCCTCCCACGAAAACTCCAGCTCGCTCCTATAATGCGCTTGCAGGCACATCAGGCGGTAGGCGAGGGGGTGGAAGCCTTTGTCGATCAGCAATTGCAGGCGCAGGAATTCGCCGGACGATTTGCTCATCTTGCCGCTACGCTCGATCAGGAAGTTGTTGTGCATCCAAATGCGCGCGCCGCTGTCGGCGCAGCCTTCATGCGCTTGATTCTGTGCGATTTCATTGGGGTGGTGGATTTCGCGATGGTCAATGCCGCCGGTGTGGATGTCAAACGGCATGCCAAGCAGCGCCTTTGACATGACTGAGCACTCCAGATGCCAGCCCGGCGCGCCTTTGCCCCATGGGCTATCCCATTCCATCTGCCGCGTTTCGCCAGCGGGGGTTTTGCGCCAGATCGCGAAGTCAGCGGTGTGGCGCTTGCCGTCGACCTCATCGATCCGTGCTTCGCCATCTTCGGTGATGGCGCGCGCCAAGCGGCCATATTCTGGCACTGTCGAAACGTCAAAATACAGGCCGCTGTCGAGTATGTAGCAATGCGTGTCGGCTATGCTTTTGCCCCATTCAATCATTGCGTCGATATATTCGGTCGCTTTGGGGTGCGCAGGCTTGCGGATGTTCAGCCGTTCCAGATCAGCCTCAAAATCGGCTTGGTAAAAGGCGGCGATATCCCATGCGGACTTGCCTTGCGCTGCCGCCGCTTTCTCCATCTTGTCATCGCCCGCGTCTGCGTCGCTAGTCAGATGGCCGACATCGGTGATGTTGATGACATGGGTGAGCTTATAGCCCTTGTACGAGAGCACACGGCCAAGCGTGTCGGCAAAGACATAAGCGCGCATATTGCCGATATGCTGGTAATTATACACCGTCGGCCCACAACTATACACCCGCGCCTCGCCTTCATGGACGGGGGTGAAGGTTTCGAGTTGCCGGGTCAGGCTGTTGAAGAGGCGCAATTCTGACATAGCGTCGCGATGGTGGAAATGGCGGCGGAGGTCAAGGTCTGGAAATATCCTCCCCATCGACTTGCGATGGGGAGGGGGACCGTTCGCGAAGCGAATGGTGGAGGGGCCTCTTGACCTTCAATGCCCCTCCGTCATTCGAAGCTAAACGCTTCGACTGCCACCTCCCCATCGCAAGTCGATGGGGAGGAAGAACGGTGCAGCTTACAAAATACGTTAAAACCCGTCCCACCTTACCGCTTGACCAATCTCCACACGCGGCACCGTGAAGTTGTTCACGGCGGCGTCTGCATCACGGTAACCAATTGCCATGCCGCAGAAGAAGATATGCTGATCATCAATGTTCAGTAATTCGCGCATTGTCGTGCCGTACATCGCCCATATTTCCTGCGCGCAACTGTCGAGGCCTTCTTCGCGCAGCAGCAGCATGACCGTTTGCAGCCACATGCCCATGTCCGACCATTGCGGCGGGCCCATATATTTGGCCGTGTAGGTGAATAATTGCACCGGCGCGCCAAAGCTGTCCCAGTTTTTCATCATCTGCGCAAAGCGGCCAGCGACGTCTTCGCGTGCCAAGCCGAGGGCGTCGAACATAGCCTGACCCACGCCGCGCCGTTGGTCTTCGTACCGGCCCTCCAGCCCCTTGGGGTAGATGTCATATTCATGGCCATCACCCAAGGGCGCAGTCGCGGCCTTGGCCTTGATCTTGGCGGTGAGGTCAGCCAGCGGCGCGCCGGTGAGGATGACCGCATTCCAAGGCTGCGTATTGCCGCCCGAAGGCGAACGCTGCGCCTTGGCTAGCACGCGTTCGAGTATCGCCTGATCAACGGGCTTATCCTGAAATTGCCGGACAGAGCGGCGGCTTGCGACGGCTTCGGTTACGTTCATTTATATTTCCCCACAGGTTTAATCGTTTGATTAATTCATATTATGCGCCGTGGGAAAGGCAAGCTTATTCCTCGTCAAACAACCCAGCCAGTTGCTCAATCATTGTCCCGCCCAATTGCTCAACGTCCATGATCGTCACCGCGCGTTTATAGTAACGCGTCACGTCATGGCCGATGCCGATGGCGACCAGTTGCACGGGGCTGCGCGTTTCGATCATTTCGATAACTTTGCGCAAATGCTGCTCCAGATAGCCGCCATGGTTGACCGACAAGGTGCTGTCGTCAACGGGCGCGCCGTCGGAAATGACCATCAAGATGCGGCGGTCTTCGGCGCGGGCGATCAGGCGGTTGTGCGCCCACAGCAATGCCTCGCCATCAATATTTTCTTTCAGCAGACCTTCACGCATCATCAGGCCCAGATTGCGCTTGGCGTGCCGCCATGGCTCATCGGCTTTTTTGTAGATGATGTGGCGCAGGTCGTTGAGGCGGCCGGGCATTGGCTGGCGTCCGGCGGCGAGCCAGTCCTCGCGCGCTTGCCCGCCCTTCCACGCACGCGTGGTGAAGCCCAATATTTCAGTTTTGACGCCGCAGCGCTCCAACGTGCGCGCCAATATGTCTGCGCTAATCGCCGCAATGCTAATGGGCCGTCCGCGCATTGAGCCGCTATTGTCGATCAGCAAGGTTACCACGGTATCGCGGAAATCGGTCTCGCGTTCGATTTTGTAGGACAAAGAGCTTCCCGGTGAGACAATCACGCGGGCAAGCCGTGCGGCGTCGAGCATGCCTTCTTCTTGGTCGAAATCCCAACTGCGGTTT
>JBILLO010000053.1:0-12040 GCA_044376035.1 Sphingorhabdus sp. | reverse complement strand
GAGGTCAGATCCATCGCTTACCACATCAAGGCAGCCCGGTTCCCGGCCTACAAGGATCTGGCCGGGTTCGACTTTGCAGCCAGCGAGGTGAATGAAGCCCTCATCCGTCAACTCCATCGTGGAGATTTTATAGACGGTGCCGACAATATCGTACTGATCGGCGGTCCCGGGACAGGCAAAAGCCACATGGCTACAGCGCTTGGCGTGCAGGCTGTCGAGCATCACCGCAAAAAGGTCCGCTTCTTCTCCACGGTTGATCTGGTCAATGCGCTGGAACAGGAAAAGGCTATGAATAAAGCTGGCCAGGTTGCCGAGCGCCTGCTGCGCCTTGATCTCGTCATTCTCGACGAGTTAGGCTATCTGCCGTTCAGTCCATCAGGCGGCGCGCTGCTGTTCCATCTGCTCTCCAAGCTTTACGAGCAGACCAGCGTCATCATCACCACCAATCTATCGTTCAGCGAATGGGGCGGTGTGTTCGGTGATGCCAAGATGACGACCGCTTTGCTCGATCGGCTTACGCACCACTGCCACATCCTTGAGACCGGGAATGACAGCTTCCGCTTCCGCGCCAGTGCCGCAGCGCCCAAAAACAGAAAGGAAAAACCAGCCTCTTGACCCAAAACCCGCAACGCGGGATATAACAACCACCCGGGTCACTTCTCAGTGAAAATAACGGGTCACTTCTCAACGACAATCAACAAAGCTGAGTTAGAAAGTCCTATCAGTGTCCATTTTGGTCCAAAGGGCATTTTGCCGCCATTCGTTCATCAGTCGAAAAAACGGCCACTAAGTCGACAATCCGGGCAGTCTTCTGTGGATGGTCATTGAACTTTTTAGGCGTCTGGCCGCCATATTTTTCTTCATTTTGCCAGAGGCGAAACTCGAACTGATTTACAAAGTGTTGGGCGCTGCAGCGGTGTTGTGCGATATTCTAGCCTTAAACCAGTGTGTCGGCGGAAGCTCTCATTCAAAGCCGATTCCATCGCGAAAGGTTGAAAAGTGCCCAATGACGATCGCATCAACACTATTCGACACATGATCAATGAGCACACCAAGAGCCCGTCGCTACGCCACATCCGTGATCCCTATGCGATTTCCAAGCTCGCCAGCGACATTGTCCGCAGTTTGGATCGCGGTTCATCAGTATGGCAAAAGTGGGAGGGCGTAAGAGAGCAACTAGTACGTGCAGCGGTAATTTGCTGGATTCCGATTGAAGACTTGCTCGAAGAATTGAACCGGCTCCCGGGTGAAAGGCTCACTAAGACTGATGCAGAACAGCGTCTGCTTGCTATCATGGAAGAGGCCTACCAACACTATCCAAACGAGGCGCTGCGCGAAGGTTGCCTTGCCTTGTATGCAAAGGAAAAGGAGATGGGCACCGAGATGTCCGCCATAATTGGCGCCATTCGAAATCATGTAGATAGCGAAGAAGAACGCTTAAGGAATGAGCTACAACAAAGATGGCGTGCAGAACAAGCGGACGAGCGCAGAATGCGCATTGCCTTATTTCGAGCGGGCGCTGACTGTTCTTGGACAACTCTTGACGGTTCGAAAATATTATATCGTCGCATCAACGGTCGAACCTATCGAGCTACACCGACGGCAGACAAACTTTGGCTATTGCATCGCATTCATTCAATAGACGATCCCAAGCCCATGCAAATCGGTAAATATAAGCGGCGTGGCGATATCAATAAGCTGCTGGCGACGATGGCATACGAAGACGAACCGCGCTGGACCTAAAACTGGCGCGATCTTCCAGTTTCCAATTTACCGAAAAAGCAGAATTTCAGGTCAGTGGTGAGCGAAGAAATGGTGGACAGGGCTGGATTCGAACCAGCGTACGGAAAACCGGGCAGATTTACAGTCTGCTGCCTTTAACCACTCGGCCACCTGTCCACTTCATTTGCGGGGTCATATGCGTAAACATACGGGCCGGTCCCACAAAGGAGGCTGCGCAATGGCGAAACGGCCCTTGTCTGTCAATGCTTCAAATGGAAAAGGGCTTCCAATTGCAAAACTTTGTCGATCAAGCAGCAAAACGCATGTCAGTCCACAAAAGACACCGGCTGCAGGGACGCAGCGCAATTAGCATTCGCTCATATTATACAAATGTTATCTCAGAATAGTCACTGCATGAGTCGGACCAAAATAGGTCAAGCTATCGATTGCTACTGAGCAAACACGGTTTAAGTAGGCTAACCCAAATTGGGGCGGCTCGCCAATGGCTGGCACGTTTACGCCGTCTTTATACGTCAGGCTATTCACAATCTCGACGAAGGCCTCGACGGCAAGGTCAATTGCCGGTTTGATCTTAGCATGGTTCTAAAGCCAAATGGCATCCATCCAACTTCTCATCTAAATAATTGTAAAATAACAGTTATTTGCTCTCGAAATATTTGAGGCACCGATAAGGGGACTATACGAATAACTGAAGCATCGTTAGCTGGGTTAGAGTATATTAGAATAACAACGCCTCTCAAGGTTTTCAGCCGTTTTCTTGAGGCACTGTTAATTGGGCACAACAAATGGCGTAACGGCCATTATCCGCGCAAATCGCGATGAATATTCCTTTCCAGTGATCAGGCGGCATAGGGACCCACGCTTTTTTATTGCGGCAATGTTTTGGCCTTGCTGCCTCGACTGCTCCTCGCGGCACTGATTCGCATTCCCAGAACTTGGGCTATGCTGCCCTCCGACGCAGCTTTGGTGTCGTCCAAGGCCTGACCCCCTAGCAGCCCAAAAACCCAACCCGGCGCGTCGTCAGCGCCGGGTGCGTTACTGCAAATATCAGGCTTTGGCTTTCAAGCTCTCTGCGACTGCGACCCCGTGCCGCTCAAGCGCTTCAACGATTTTGCCTGCGCCTTCCAAATCGCCCCAGAACATGGGGCCGCCACGATAGATCGGCCAGCCATAGCCATAGATCCAGACCACATCGATGTCAGACGCGCGTTGGGCTTTGCCTTCTTCGAGGATTTTATAGCCCTCATTGACCATCGGGTAGAGCGTGCGTTCGACGATTTCCTGGTCACTGATTACGCGCTTAGGCAGGTTTGAAGTCGCGCGAAATTCCTCAATGATCGCCAACGCCTCGGCACTTGGCGTGCCCACACGTTTTTCATCATAATCGTAAAAGCCCTTGCTGTTCTTCTGACCAAAACGGCCAGCCGCACACAGCGCATCGCGGATGGTTTCGACCTTGGACGGGTCACGGTGCCACCCAATATCTAGCCCGGCCAGATCGCTCATCTGAAACGGTCCCATGGGCATGCCGAAATCGGTATGCGCCTTGTCAATCTGAGCGGGCGTCGCCCCCTCCAACAACAATTGCATCGCTGGCTGCTGACGCGTTGACAGCATCCGGTTACCGATAAAGCCATGGCAGACGCCTGCAACGACGGCGACCTTGCCGATTTTCTTGCCAATCGCCATTGCCGTGGCAAGCACGTCCGGCGCAGTTTTGTCGCCGCGCACGACCTCAAGCAATTTCATGACATTGGCAGGCGAGAAGAAATGCATGCCGACGACATCTTGCGGCCGCGTGGTGCTGGCGGCAATTTCGTCAATGTCGAGATAGGATGTATTCGACGCGAGAATCGCGCCGCGCTTGCAAATCATGTCCAGCTTTCCGAACACCTCTTTTTTAACATCCATGCTTTCGTAAACGGCTTCGATGACAAGATCGCAGTCGGCCAGATCATCCAGCGCCAATGACGGCGTCAGCAAGGCCATCATGTCTTCAACATGCTCAGGCGAAAAGCGTCCCTTGGCGGCGCTGTTTTCGTAATTTTTGCGGATGACGCCAACGCCGCGGTCCAGATTTTCCTGCACCATTTCGACGATGGTCACAGCGATGCCCTTTGACAGGAAATTCATCGAAATCCCGCCGCCCATGGTGCCAGCACCAATCACGCCGACTTTCTTGATATCACGCAAGGCAATGTCCTTGGCCAACCCGTCAATCTTTGCGGCCTGGCGTTCGGCAAAGAACATGTGGCGCTGGGCCGCAGATTGCGATCCAGCCATTAGCTTCACAAACTCCGCGCGCTCGAACTGCATGCCTTCGTCAAAGGGCAACCGCGTTGCCGCCTCGACACAGGCAAGATTGGCATAAGGCGCGTCAAAGCCTTTCCACTTCTTGGCATTGGCCGCCTTCAATTGTGCGATGATCCCAATATCACCACCCAGCGGACGATCGCGCGTTGGCCGTGGGCCAACAGCGATCAGTTCGCGTGCATAGGCAATGGCGTCTTCGGTTAGGCTGTCTTCGCCAGCCAACCGGTCAACCAAACCAATCGACGCCGCCTGCGTCGCCGACAAAGGTTCGCCAAGCGCACACATTGTGGCCGCGGCTTCGAGGCCCACGACGCGCGGCAGCCTTTGCGTCCCACCAGCGCCCGGTAGAAGGCCAAGCTTGACCTCTGGCACGCCCAGCCGCGCAGAGGGCACAGCGATGCGATAATGGCATACCAGAGCGGTTTCCAGACCCCCGCCAAGCGCCGTGCCATGAATGGCCGCCACAACGGGTTTGCCAGCAGCTTCAATCATGTTCAACACGGCGTTGAAATCCGGGCCTTGCGGGGCTTTGCCAAATTCTGTGATGTCGGCACCTGCAATAAAGGTCGACCCGGCACAGCGCAGCAGTATCGCCTTTACATCATCGTCCAACAGTCCCTGTTCAAAACTGTCATTCAGCCCCTGACGGACATGCCAAGACAATGCGTTGACGGGGGGATTGTCGACAATCACCATAAGGACATCGTCAAATTTCTGCGTGGTTACTGATTGCACGGGCAACTCCTAATTTTTAAGGTTCGGCGCGTTTGCCGGTTGTCGAGTGATGAAGGAACTGACCGCAGTCCTAATATATTTTCTGCAAACTTTGCAATCCTGCTGATCGACGCTTTGCGACGTTGTGCGATTTACCCCTGAATTTTAAGGGTTTGGATGATTGCCGAAAAGTCCAAGGCGCCATTTCCGGCTTCATCAAATTGCGCATATAATTCGGCGGCCCGCAAACCCATCGGCACTTCGGCATGTACCGACCGCGCGGCCTCCATCGCCAGCTTAAGGTCCTTGAGCATCAATGCCGTTGCAAAGCCGCCCTGATAATCATTGTCCGCAGGCGATGTTGGCCCAACACCCGGAACCGGGCAATAGCTGGTCATCGACCAGTTCTGGCCCGAGGCTTTCGACGATATGTCGTAAAAGGTCTGGAGGTCGAGCCCAAGCTTTTGCGCCATGGCAAAGGTCTCACAGGTCGCAATCATCGACGCGCCAAGCAGCATATTGTTACAGATTTTCGCCGCCTGCCCCGCGCCGGATGCGCCGGCATGAATGACCGCTTTGCCCATCGCTGATAAAATAGGTTCCGCGCGCGCAAAGGCGGTATCGGTGCCACCCACCATGAAGGTTAAAGTCCCTCCATTGGCAGCCGCTATCCCACCCGAAACGGGCGCATCGACCATGTCATAGCCAGCAGCGGCAGCATCCGCCGTCACCTGCCGCGCGGTGTCCACATCAATCGTTGAACAATCGAGCAATATAGCGCCCTTGGGGGCGTGGCCCAAGACGTCATCCTCAAAAACATGCGCGACTATCTTCCCATTGGGCAACATCGACACCACCGCATCGACGCCAGCCACCGCGTCGCGCACAGACGTAAATGTGGCGCAGCCATTGTCCTGCGCGCGGGACAGTGCCGCGCCCGACAGATCAAAGGCGTTTACCGCATGCCCTGCCTTCACAAGGTTCGCAGCCATGCCGCCGCCCATATTGCCAAGACCGATAAACGCCACTTTCACGTCGCTTACCCCATAGTCGGAATGACGAAGGCATTGCCGCCGTCAGGTGATCCATCTGGCCAACGCTGGGTAATTGTCTTGACCTTGGTCCAGAACTTCACGCCTTCCATGCCGTGCTGGTTGGTGTCGCCAAAGGCAGACCGTTTCCATCCGCCAAAGCTGTGATAGGCAACAGGGACCGGGATGGGCACGTTGATGCCGACCATGCCGACGTTGACGCGCGCCGCAAATTCGCGGGCGGCGTGACCGTTCCGCGTGAAGATGGCGACGCCGTTTCCGTACTGGTGCTTCGATGGGAGTGCCAAGGCTTCTTCAAAATTGGCAGCGCGGACGATTTGCAGCACTGGGCCGAAAATCTCTTCCTTGTAGCTTTCCATGTCGGTGGTGACATGGTCGAACAAGGTTGGGCCAATGAAATAGCCTTCTTCATGCCCCTGCAGCTTGAACCCGCGGCCATCGATGATCAGCTCGCCGCCTTCGTCAACGCAGGTCTGGATCCAGCCTTCAACCTTTGCTTTGTGCTGTGCGGTGACGACAGGGCCATAATGCGCTTCGGCGTCGGTTGAGATGCCCACGCGCAATGCTTCGATGGCGGGAATGAGTTTGGCCTTAAGCCGCTCTGCTGTGTCGTCGCCAACAGGAACAACGACAGGCAGCGCCATGCAGCGTTCACCAGCCGAGCCAAAGGCCGCGCCCGCAAGGTCATTCACCACTTGGTCAAGGTCAGCGTCTGGCATGACGATACCATGGTTCTTTGCGCCGCCCATGGCCTGCACCCGCTTGCCGTTAGCAACGCCGCGATTGTAGACATAATGTGCAATGTCGGACGAGCCAACAAAGCTAACCGCGCCAATGGCCGGGTGATCCAATATGGCATCGACCATTTCTTTATCACCATGGACAACTTGGCAAATGCCCTCTGGCAAGCCAGCTTCGATAAACAGTTCGGCCAAGCGCACAGGAACACTTGGGTCGCGTTCGCTTGGTTTGATGATGAACGCATTGCCCGTCGCAATGGCGGGGCCACACATCCACAAGGGGATCATACCGGGAAAGTTAAACGGGGTGATGCCAGCGCCAATGCCAATTGGCTGACGCATCGAATATACATCAATGCCGGGGCCAGCGCCTTGGCTATATTCACCTTTCAGCACATGCGGGATGCCGCAGCAAAATTCGATGACTTCCAACCCGCGTTGAATGTCGCCCTTGCTGTCGGCAATGACCTTGCCATGCTCGGACGAGAGCATATGTGCCAGCTCGTCCATATTGGCCTCGACCAGCCGCTTAAACTCAAACATAACCCGCGCACGGCGCTGCGGATTGGTCATCGCCCAGGCTGGCTGCGCGGCCAATGCCGCTTGCACAGCACGTTCAAGCACAGCTGCATCGCCCATTGCCACACGCGCTTGCACGCCGCCATTATTGGGGTCCATGATATCGCCAAAGCGTGTTGCGCTGGCGCCTGCACCACCGCTGATGAAATGATCGATTTGACGCATATATCTTCTCCTGATTCCGTCCGCGTGCCTTGCGCGTATCGCTACATTATTGCAACCATGGGTTATTACCGTTCAAAAATAGCGGCCAGTGCATATATGGGCATGACAACGCTTAATATCCGTCTTCTTTATGTATCAGGAACGCACATGTTTACCCTTTTGGCCCGGACCTCATGCGTGGCAATCGCCATTGGTGCACCTGCCGCTTATGCGCAAGACGCTGCTGAACCCATCATTGTCGTCACCGGTAAGGGCTTGGACCAGACCAAAAGTGACCCCGCTTATGGCGCGGTTGAAATCGACCGCGCGCGCCTGACCAGTGAGGCATCGGGGCGAATCGAAAATATCCTTGCCGATGTTGCAGGTTTTCAGCAGTTCCGCCGTTCGGACAGCCGTTCGGCCAACCCATCCGCCCAAGGCGCAACGTTGCGCGCACTTGGCGGCAATGCGTCCAGCCGAACGCTGATATTGCTCGACGGCGTGCCGCAAGCCGACCCGTTTTTCGGCTATATCCCGTTTAGCGCCATTGCGCCGGAACGCCTGTCCTCCGTCCGCGTAACACGCGGCGGCGGCAATGGTGCCTTTGGCGCAGGCGCAGTGGCTGGCACGATTGAGCTAAACAGCGCCGGACGTGACGACTTGCCCGACGCCTCCCTCTCGGCCTTTTACGGCAGCGACAATGCCAGCGAATTGTCAGCAGGCCTCACGACCGATCTTGGCGCAGGATTTGTCAGCCTTTCGGGTCGCTGGGACCGCGGTGACGGCTTCTTCACTGCACCAGCGGCAACACGACAATCAAGCGATGTGCGCGCCGCCTATGATAGCTGGTCCACTGGCCTGCGCGCGGTCGCCCCCTTGGCCGATGGTGTGGAGATGCAATTGCGCGGATTGCTCTTCCAAGACAATCGCACCTTGCGCTTTGCCGGCGCGGACAGCAGCTCCGAAGGGCAAGACGCCAGCATCCGCATCGTGTCGCAAGGGCGCTGGCAAGTCGACGCATTGGCCTATGTGCAGGCACGCAATTTCACCAACATCGTGATCAGCGCGACGTCCTTGCGCAAGACGCTGGACCAACGCAACACGCCCTCGACGGGGCTTGGCGGCAAAATTGAGGTCCGCCCGCCCGTTGGCAGCGACCACTTGTTGCGCATCGGCGCGGATGTCCGCTTGGCCGAAGGCGCATTGTTTGAAGATGCCTATAGCCAAGTCACCGGATTAGTGACCGCACGCCGCAACGCAGGCGGTCATAATGCGACCTTTGGCGTGTTTGCCGAAAATGACTTTAACCTCGGCGCGTTGACGTTGACCGGTGGCCTGCGCGCCGACCGTTGGACAATAAACAACGGTTTTTTTGCCGAGCGCAGCGCAACTGGCAATGTCATTCGCGATGACAATTTTGCCGACCGGGCAAATTGGGAAACAAGCGTGCGGGTTGGCGCGCTTTTCGCGGCGCGTGATGCCTTTACCTTGCGTGCGGCGGCGTATACCGGCTTTCGCTTACCAACGCTGAATGAACTTTACCGGCCCTTTACGGTGTTCCCCGTCGCCACCCGCGCCAATGCCGCATTGGCGGTAGAGCAACTGCGCGGTTTTGAGGGGGGCGTCGATCTGCGTCCGGCCAATGGCATCTCCTTTGGCGCAACACTGTTTTACAACCGGCTGAACGATGCCATCGCCAATATCACCATTGGTCCCAATTTGCGTCAGCGCGGCAATGTTGACGCTGTCGTGGCCAAGGGGCTTGAGCTATCGGGCGAAGCCGTTTTGGGCAAGATCGTCCTTTCGGGATCCTACGCCTATAGCGATAGCAAAGTGCGCGCCTCTGGCAGCGCGTCCGCACTCAACGGCCTATCCCCGGCGCAAAGCCCGCGTCATGCCGCCAACGCAACATTGCGTTGGACGCCAAATGCAGGCGCACTATTCTCTGCAACCGCCCGCTATGTCGGCGCGCAGTTTGAGGATGATCTGGAAAGCAACATCTTGCCCTCCGCATTGACATTTGACGGCTTTGCGCAAGTTCCAATAACGCGCAAAGTCGCCTTGACGGGCCGCGTCGAGAATATCCTGAACGAGGCGGTCGTGACCCGCAAGGTCGACAGTTCCATCGACCTCGGCACCCCGCGTATCTTGTGGATTGGACTGAAGTTTACGACGGGGTAAGTCATTATTTACGCTTGCACAACGCCTTGCGATCGATGTGGGCTGATCCCGATCAACGTTGCGCCAATGCACTGCGAACGGCAATTGCACTTGCACGCAACACTGGGCTGCGCCAGAAAGGCGCTAAGAGGAGACCGAGCATTTATAGGAAGATTGATTTGGCTTGCTGCACAGCGGCTGAGCGGCAGGCGCGTTGGAAGACAAGACTGTGCTGCTGCGCAACCATGAAGTTGTCGCAACCTGCGCGCACGTCGCGGCTGCATTCAACACGCTGATTATGCTGCCTGCGGTCGAAAGGATGGTTAAGTAATCATGCAACGGACGATATCTACTGATGTCCTCGTTGTCGGCGGCGGCACCGCCGGGTTTGGCGCTGCTTGCGCAGCGGCCAGTCAAGGCGCCCGCGTCCGGTTGATTGAGGGAACCAGTAAGATCGGTGGAGTTATGTCGTTCTGCCCCGGAATGCCATGGGGCGGCGGATTCCCGATAGGTCGGAGTATCGGCGGCATCTTCGACACATTGACCAATATGCTTTGCAATATGCAGCCGCCCCTGGCCGAGGTCCGGCCCTCCACGCTCGAGAATTTCGGTGCCGAAGTGATCTACGACCATGAAGCGGCCGTGTTCGCCATGTTCCAGATGCTGGAGGATGCGGGCGTCACTGTGCATCTTAACACTTTCGCGGGATCTCCCGTGCTGGACGGGCAGCGCATCGTGGCGGTAGATTGCTATGACCGGACCGGGCCGCTGACTATCGCGCCAGACATGGTGATCGATTGCTCGGGCGATGGGGACATATCCGCCAAGGCTGGCGTACCCTTCGCACTTGGCGACGAGCGCGGAAACATGATGGGCGTGACATTGTCCTTCTCGATGCTCAATGCGCCTTGGGAACAGGTCTTCGCCAGTGATGATCCCTATTTTACCAAAGAGGCCGCGCGCGGCATTGCAGCGGGCCGGTTGCACCCCGATCTCGCCAAGCTTTACCTGATGCGCGGATTTCACCGGGATACGGTCTTCTGCAACTCCGTCCATATCCGTGGGGTGGACGGAACCGATCCGCAGCAGGTGGCCAAGGCAACGCAGGAAGGTCGGCGGCGCTGCCATCAATTGGCGAAGTTTCTGATCGACTGCGTACCCGGCTTTGAGCACGCCCGGATAAGCGAACTAGGCCCCACCATCGGCGTGCGCGAAACCCGTAAACTTGAGGCAGTGCGTCGTATCCTTGCCCGGGAGCTTGTGGCGGCCACCAAATTTGCGGATGGAATCGTCTGCTGCGACAATCCAATCGACGATGTAATGCGAAGCGATGCCGCCATGACGCATGACGCGATTGTGGCGCAGGGCAGCTATTACACCATTCCCTTCCAGGCGATGGTACCGCGCGAAATCGAAAATCTGCTGTTCGCCGGGCGGCTGGTCTGCGCTGACCCTGCCGCCTTTGCCTCGGTTCGCGGCATGCCGCAATGCATGGCGATGGGTGAGGCAGCGGGCATTGGGGCGGCGATCGCCCATAGACAAAAGCGCGCTGTTCAAGCGCTTGATCCTGCCGAAATTATCGCCACCCTTTCTGCCCGTGGCGTCAGGGGCATAGGCGGTGAGGCTCTGTCCGATTACGCTCTGGCCTTGTAATCATTTTCGGAAGCAATTGTGGTCAGAAAAACGCTGTCATGTTAAACGAAGCATAACGCGTATCTCCTGTCGCAGGGGCATTGGGCGCAGTAATTAGGAAGCGACCTTTCGCCAAATAAATGAAATTCGCTTCAAACCGTAGCGCGTCGACGACTAACCATTGCCGCCAACGCGTTTCAAACTGATGCCCAGCAAAATTGCCGGATTGCCCTGTCGCATTTCGCAAGTTGCTTGTTGAAAAGCTGTCAGTGCGCGAGGCCAGCCATAATGGACGATAATGGGCGAACACTTCTGTACTTTTGCTTGGTGTGACCTCTATCCTGAAGGCTGGTGAGAGTATGTTGGCACGGCCTACTGTATTATAAAGGCCTGATGGTGCAATCTCGGCACGGCGCATTCCAAAAAGCGAATCAAACCTGCCGAAAGTTGGTCCGCGCTCGTCCCCAGAAGCTCGGTCGAACCTGAGCGAAAATCGCGGCTTCCAAGGCGCAGCAAGACTATAGCCAATGTCGGCATGAACAAAAGTAGCTGATACCGCTAGCGTCGCAGAAGTGGCCGCCGTGTTGATACTAGCCTGGCCCCATTGATACATGGTCTCGACCTCGAAATCGATCTTGCTCGGCCTGGGCGCGCGAAAGATCCGGAAGCCTAAGGTGTTAAGTGAACGGTCGCGGGTTGGGCGTTCCGGACGATCACGCTCGCCAAAATGATAGAATGACAATTCAGCATGCGCTTTGCCGATGGCCTCTGTTTGGCTGACAACACCTCCCCATAGAACCGCATCGAAACTCTCTCGGTCGGGCGCAAGTTTATTGTCGAGCAATGCGGGCAAATCATCCGGTAGGCGCAGTGTTGGCAGGACATAGACCGCAGTTGCCTTGATACCGCCCTGCAATGCCAAATCTGCGCGGATACCGGTGTATCCGCTGGTCGTATTTCGGT
>JBILLO010000052.1:0-12238 GCA_044376035.1 Sphingorhabdus sp. | reverse complement strand
GCTGGATATCCAGTCTTCCACAATCGGCGCAATTTTTTCGCGCCATTTGCTGCCGTTGAAAATGCCATAATGGCCGACTTCTGGCGCCATATGATATTTCTTAAACGCCGCAGGCAGGCCCGTTGCGATGTTCAACGCCGCCTTTGTCTGGCCCAGACCGCTGATATCATCGCGCTCCCCCTCAATCGCCAGCAAGCCAATATCATTGATGGCCGCAGGATCAACCAAATTGCCGCGATAGTTGAATTCACCCTTGGGCAGCAAATGACGCTGGAACACTGTATCCACGGTTTGCAGATAGAATTCCGCCGTCATGTCGCAGACCGCGCGATATTCGTCGTAAAATTCCTTATGCCGATCCGCACTTTCGCCATCGCCTTTAACCAGGTCGGAGAACATCGACCAATGGCTCATCATATGGTTGCCAAGGTTCATCGACATGAAGCCTGAAAGCTGCAGAAATCCTGGGTAAACGCGGCGGCCAGAGCCTTTGTAATAAGATGGAACGGTTGCAATCACATTTTGCACAAACCATGCATGTGGACGTTGAGTCGCGTGGTCATTGACCGCCGTTGGCGCTTCGCGCGTGTCGATCGGGCCGCCCATCATCGTCAATGTGCGCGGACGCAGCGGGTGATCCTTCGCGGCCATAACGGCCGCAGCGGCATAAGCCGGAACCGACGGCTGGCAGACCGCAAGCATATGCGCGCCGCGCCCGCCTGCATCGGGGCCGAGAAATTCAAGCCATTCAATGAGATAATCAATATAGGTTTCAAGGTCGAACCCGCCACCTGTCAACGGCACGTCACGCGCGTCTTTCCAATCGGTGATATAGACGTCATGCGTGACCATCATGCGCTCAACTGTGCCGCGCAAGAGCGTCGCGAAATGCCCGGACATCGGCGCGCAAATGAGAAGCCGTGGTTTTGCGCTGCTGCCGTCGTAAACGAAGCGCTTCAACTGGCCAAATGGCTTACGCGCAATATTTTCTTCCTGAACCACCAAAGTTTGGCCGTCGATGACAACGTCATTCAGTCCGAACGCTGGCTTTCCACGCGGCAAAACCGAATGGGCAAAAACCTCCAATGCCGAGGCAGCGATGGGGGCCATTCCGCCATAATTAAATGGCGAAGGCAGCGCGCTGAGCCATTCCGACTGCTTTTGCGCAACCCAGCCTGCGCCCGCAAGCCAGCCGCGTTGAAGGTCATATCCGGTGTAGAGCATATTCAGGCCTTTAACATTCGCGGCGGGAATATTCTGCCGCAATTGGATTTGGCTTTACGTGTTTATTGTGCATTGCACCATAGGAAAAGCGCAGACATTCGCCATGGCGGATTGTTACCGGTTCGGCGCACTGCTAGGCGAGCGCAATGACACACGAAATTTCCGAAACGCAAAGCACGGCTATATCCGAGACAGCCGAAGCAGCCCCGGCCAAGCCCAAGCTTAACTTTGGCAGCTTGCGGATGATCGGGCATTTCACGATCCGCTATCCCCGCCAGATCACCTATGCACTGCTTGCGCTGGTCGCCGCAGCGGCGTCGACACTTGCCATCCCCTATGGCCTTCGCTTGATCATCGATGAAGGCTTTGTCAAAAATGGCGGCGACCCTGCGCCATATTTCTACTTGCTGTTGGGCATCGTCGTCATCATCGGCATTTCGACGGCGTTCCGTTTTTACTTCGTCAGCTGGCTCGGTGAACGTGTGGTTGGTGATATCCGTGTTGCGGTGCAGCAAAATTTGTTGCGCTTGGCCCCGCGCTTTTTCGAAGAAAATCGTCCCGGTGAAATCTCCAGCAGAATGACTGCCGATACGGCGATTATCGAACAAATTGTCGGCACCACTGTGTCCGTTGCATTGCGTAATGTTTTAATTGGCGTGGGCGGCGTGACTTGGCTGTTTGCCCTTGCGCCAAGCCTGACTATATGGCTGTTGGCAGGCATTCCGGTCGTCGTTTTACCAATCGTCTTTCTTGGACGGCGGCTGGAAAAGGCATCGCGCAATAGCCAGGACAATGTCGCCAGCGTCGGCACAATCATTTCAGAAGCACTTGGCGCGATCAAAATTGTTCAAGCCTTTGGGCAAGAAAGCCGGGAAGGCGTGCGTTTTGCCGATGCTGTTGAAGGCACGTTTAACGCCGCGAAAAAACGTATCCGGTTGCGGGCATTTCTTACCGCACTTGTCATGGCGTTGATATTTGGCGGAATCACCTTGCTCGTTTGGGAAGGTACGGACCAAGTTAAGGATGGCGTCATCTCACCCGGAACATTGTTCCAGATCGTATTATATGGTGTGCTAGTCGCAGGGTCATTTGGCGCGCTGACCGAAGTATATGGTGACCTTGTGCGCGCTTCGGGCGCGGCATCGCGGCTCGCCGAATTGCTGAACGAAGTGCCTGAGATTGCGCCGCCTGCTAACCCGGTTGTTATGCCGCCAGCACGCGGGCAGTTGGAATTCCAACATGTTCGCTTCCGCTACCCAACACGGCCCGAGGTCGCGGCGCTTGACGATTTCAGCCTGAAAGTATCGCCGGGGGAAACGGTTGCTGTTGTGGGGCCGTCAGGCGCGGGCAAGTCGACCCTATTCCAACTGGCGGAACGTTTCTACGACCCTGAAATCGGCACCGTGCGCATTGACGGTGTCGCGCTGACCAGCGCGGACCCCGCCGAATTCCGACGCCGTATATCATTAGTGCCGCAAGACACGGTTTTGTTTGCGGCCTCCGCGCGCGATAATCTGCGTTACGGCCAATGGGACGCGAGCGACGATGCGATCTGGGCGGCAGCGGAAAAGGCCAATGCAGCAGGGTTCTTGGGTGATTTACCGGAGGGTCTTGAAACCTATTTGGGTGAGGGCGGCGCGCGGCTTTCCGGCGGTCAGCGGCAACGGCTAGCCATTGCCCGCGCCTTGTTGCGCGATTCGCCAATCTTGTTGCTTGATGAGGCCACGAGCGCATTGGACGCCGAAAGCGAGAAGCTGGTGCAAGACGCGCTCGAGCGGCTGATGGTTGGGCGCACAACAATCGTGATTGCACATCGGCTGGCAACCGTGCGTTCGGCCGACCGTATCATCGTGATGGACCAAGGCAGGATTGTTGAAGAGGGCGACCATGTAACGCTGAGCGCTGCGGGTGGATTATATGCCAGGCTCGCCAGCCTGCAATTTGACGCGTAAAGGACGAAATTACCCTTTGCTTGAGCTTAGGCGATTATATCAGGCACCAATTGGTCTTCCAGACGCATGATACGGTCCTTCAAAATCAGCTTTTTCTTTTTCAGTCGCGCGATTTGGAGTTGGTCGATCAACGTCTGGGCGGAAAGCGCACGGATAGAATCGTCGAGATCCCGATGCTCAATCTTCAGTTGTTCCAGTTGCTGCTGATAGCCATCATCGTTCATGCCCCTTTCTAAACAGACTGCGGCGAACAAGTCATCGTTAAAAAAAGGGCGCTTGGCCCAGATATGGGTTTGGCCCGCGCCCTGACGATAATTATCGGCAAGACTCCAATCACAATTCGTGATTTATTCCGTGGTTCAGAACGCCGAGTCTTAGAATGAAGGAGAATGATGTGCACAATAATCATCTGTCCGCGCTTCGTAACAAGCATGCCGAACTCGAACAAAAACTGGAGCGCGAAGAAAGCAGGCCGTTCCCCGACAGCAAAACCGTTCTCGATCTGAAAAAGCAAAAGCTCCATCTTAAAGACGTTATACTGCAGGAATCGGCATCAACTGGTTGACTAGGGTCAGGACCTACTAAATCCACCTTCGTGGCGTCAAAATGGCAAAGATATCGAAGGAAATGCCCTTGCAGGCAGTCATTCTGCCTGCAAGGGCATTTTGTTTCGAGATCGAAGCCATTTTGGCGTCCTTCGGATTTGACCCATATTGTCCATTGCTACGTTGGCAAGCTTGGACTTAGAACCACTATGCCCTGCGCTTGCCGCCTTGCACTGAACAAAATGGCCTCAAACCGCGAAGGTGGATTTAAGTGGTCCTGACCCTAAGAATAATTTGATACGGGGTATCGCTTGCCCTCTCGGTCTCTGCTAGGTCCGGCTTATGGAAAGCGCTACCCGTTCTGCCCGTAATATCCTGACTGGTCTGCACGAGGTGATGGCCTCGAAAAACCATGCGCAGGGTAAGCTGAATCATGTGGTCAACATTATCGGCGAGGCGCTTTCGAGCGAAGTGTGTTCGATTTACTTATTACGCGATGGCGCACTTGAGCTGTTTGCGACGCGCGGGTTGAACCAAGCTGCTGTGCATATTACGCGCTTGGGCCTAGGCGAAGGTCTCGTTGGGACAATTGCTGAAAATGTCGAAACACTGAACCTGGATGAAGCGGCAGCGCATCCGAATTTTCGGTATGTCCCCGAAACGGGTGAAGAACGGTTTCACAGTTTTGCCGGCGTGCCAATTGTCCGTTCCGAACGGGCCGTCGGCGTGCTCGCGGTCCAGCATGTCGAGCCGCGTAAATATGAAGAGGTCGAGATTGAGGCGCTTCAAACCGTCGCCATGGTGCTGTCGGAACTCATTGCCAACGCCGACCTAATCGACGAACCAACGGCCCGGGGCGGCAATGAGACCGGCACGATTAGCCTCACAGGATTGCCACTTGTTAAAGGCGCAGCCGCTGGCGTCGCTATTTTTCACCAGCCAAATGTGCGTATTGAGCACACGGTTGCCGAGGATGTCGAAGCCGAGCGCCAGCGTGTCTATTCCGCCTTCGATAAAATGCGTGAGCAAATCGATCGCATGACGAGCCAGATAGATTTTGGCACAGGCGGAGAGCATGAAGAGGTCATCGCGACCTACAAAATGTTCGCTTATGATGAGGGCTGGAGCCGCCGCATAAACGAAGCCATTGACAGCGGCCTAACCGCAGAAGCCGCAATTGAACGCGTTCAGCAACGCACGCGTATGCGCATGCGGCAGATTGACGACGCGCTGCTTGCCGATCGCATGCACGATCTGGAGGATCTGTCGAACCGTTTGCTGCGGATCGTTTCCGGGCAAATGAGCACTGCGGCGCAGCTGGGGCTGAAGAAGGATTCCATCCTGATCGCGCGCAATTTGGGCCCTGCAGAATTGCTGGAATATGACAAAAGGCGTCTGCGCGGTGTGGTCTTAGAGGAAGGCTCGCTTACGGCACATGTCGTGATCGTGGCACGTGCCATGGGCATTCCGGTTCTTGGCCGGGTGCGCGGCATTCGCCACAAGGTGCGCGACGGCGACATGCTGCTGCTGAACGCTGACGACAAAAGCGTTATCGTGCGCCCTTCGTCTGCGGCAGAAGAAATATTTCAACATGATCTTGTTGATCGGCAGAAGAAAAAAGCCCGCTTTGCCGCGATGCGCGATGAAGCATCCGTCACGAAAGACGGATTGCCGGTTACGCTGATGATTAACGCGGGCTTGCGCGATGACATGTCGGCTTTGGCGACAACCGGCGCGGAAGGCGTTGGCCTTTTCCGGACCGAGTTTCAGTTTCTGATTTCGGCGACCTTACCCCAACGCGAGCGGCAGCAGCGCTTCTACCGAGATGTTTTAGATGCGGCTGGCGACAAGCCAGTCATTTTCCGTACACTTGATATCGGCGGAGACAAGGCGCTGCCCTACCTCAAGGATGAAAGGCGCGAAGAGGAAAACCCCGCGCTGGGTTGGCGTGCGCTAAGGCTGTCGCTTGATCACGCCGGATTGATGAAGGCGCAGGCGCGCGCGTTGATTGAGGCGGCGGCCGGTCGCACGCTCAACGTCATGTTTCCGATGGTCTCTGAACCATGGGAATTTGATGCAGCCAAGGCCATTTTCGACGGCCAGATTGAATTTTTGGGGCGGCAGAAAAAGATATTACCTAACAAAATCCGTTATGGCGCGATGCTTGAGGTCCCTGCTTTGGCCGAGACACTCGACATCCTGCTGCCCAAGATTAACTTTCTGTCCATTGGCACCAACGATTTGACCCAGTTCCTTTTTGCTGCGGACCGGGCTGATCCCCGTTTGGCAGAGCGCTATGACTGGCTAAGCCCCGCTATCCTGCGCTTCATCCGACGGGTCGTCAAAGCTACCGAGGGCCATGACGTTGACGTCGCGGTGTGCGGCGAAATGGGTGGACGGACGCTTGAGGCGCTTGCCCTCATTGGCATTGGCATTCGTCGATTATCAATCACACCAGCCGCCGTTGGCCCTATCAAGGCCATGATCCGCTCTACTATTTGTTCTGACGTCTGCTCAAAAATGGAAGAGTTGCTCAACAATCCTACAGAGAATTTGCGTGAAGAATTGACCGCTTGGGCAATTGGTCAAGGCATTGAAATCGGATAAATGATTTAGTTATAAATTTCCACTATCCGCAATCCACGTTGACATTATTTTTTTGATGCTCATTGTCTGCTTAACTGCACGCAGAGGCGGGGGAGCGGGTCGTGGAGATTGCAGTGGACGAAATTCTTCGTTTGGAAGCGGAGCCTATGACTGTAGGCGAAGAACTTAAGGCCGCGCGCGCGCGGTTGGGTATGAGCCTGTCTGACATCGCCGCCGAGACACGCGTGCCCATGCGACATTTAGAATCTATTGAGCGATCCGAATTCAGCGTGTTGCCGGGACTTACATATACTGTCGGTTTTGTTCGGTCTTACGCTCGCGCGGTTGCACTAGACGATATTGCGATCGTGCATGCGCTCCGCGCCGAATTATCTAGCGGCGGACTTGAAAGATATGAGGCCCCACTCCAGAATTACGAGCCAACGGACCCTGCGCGTGTCCCTAGCAAGACCTTGGCATGGACCGCTGCGGCAGTTGCGGCGCTGGTTCTGGCCGCTTATCTGATTTTCAGAAGCTACGCATTAGCACCAACTACAGCGCCGCAAACGCCGACATCAATCCCCACCACAGCACCGACGGCAGCAGCGCCCGAGCCAGTCGCGACCGTGAATGAGGATGAAACCGCTGCGGATGTCGGCATGGACGAACAAGCCCTTCCGCCCGGCGATCCTGTGGCAGCCCCCTCAAATCAGTAAGCCCAGTCAATACGGCCCGAAATTTCGATAAATTTCAATTTTTTTGTACCGAAATGCAGCGTTGGCCTTTATCGCGGGATTGCAGTAAGCTATAGCCGCCATTCGAGCTTGGTAAAGGGAAGTAACTCAATGTATTTTCGGCGTGTTATCCTTGTCGGCGCAGCCTTAGCGCTCAGTGCACCCGCGATAGCGCAGGACGCGAACATTGACGGGCGCGTTGGCAAACTCGAGAAGGAGATGCGGGCGGTTCAGCGCCAAGTGTTCCCCAACGGTGTCGGCAAATTTGTCGAACCTGATATACAGTCACCCAAAGCGGCAAGTACGACGAACAGTTCAACCACTGCAACGGTGGATCTAACCGCGCGTGTGGATGCGTTAGAGGCGCAGCTTGCGACTCTGACCGGTCAGGTCGAACTGCAAGGCAATAATATGCGCGGACTTGAAGGCAGGCTGAAGGCCCTCGAAACACAAATGGCTACCCAGCCAGCATCGCCTGTTGAAACGGCGGTGCCAACGGCAACGCCCCAAGCGGCAGCACCGAAAACTAAAGCTAGCGTAGTTCCAACAAAGCCCGCGACCGCCGCTAAGCCAAATCCGGCCCGCGTCAGCGCGGTCGCCGCGATTGAACGTCCCGCCACTGGCGATGTCTTCGAAGATGGCTACAGTTATGGCTATCGCTTGTGGGAAGCCAAATTCTATCCGGAATCGCAAGCAACGCTTGAAGAAACTTTGACCAAATTCCCCAAACACAAACGCGCAAGCTATGCACGCAATTTGCTTGGCCGGGCGTGGTTGGATGACAAAAAACCAGCGACTGCGGTTAAGGTTTTCTACGACAATTATAAGGCGGAGCCACGTGGTGACCGCGCGCCTGAAAGCTTGTTTTACTTGGGATCGGCTTTAACTGACCTTGGGAAGGCAACGGAGGCATGCGAAGCTTTTGGTGAATTGGCAAGGGCGTATCCAGATGCGGCAACTGGCCGTTTGGCCGAACGCCTGACATCCGGCAAAACAAGGGCGAAGTGCAAATAACGCTAGAGCCGGACTTTCTTGGCCGTTTTACGGCAGCACTTTGCAAGCTGGACAATGCTGATGATCGCTTGTTATGCGCGGTGTCGGGTGGACCCGATAGCCTTGCGCTGTTGGTGTTGGCGGAGCAGGTTTTGCCCGGCAGATTGGTTGCCGCAACAGTCGACCATCAATTGCGGGCCGAGTCCGCTGACGAGGCGCAGATTGTTGCCGACATCTGCCGCAATCTTGGTATACCGCATTTCATTTTAACACCTGACGAGAAAATATCTGGTAATCTCCAGTCATCCGCGCGCGCGGCCCGTTACGCGTTGCTGGAACGTGCGGCAGATGGGCAAAATTGCCAACATATTGCCACGGCGCATCATGCCGATGACCAATTGGAAACACTGCTCATGCGGCTGGCGCGGGGCAGTGGCGTCGATGGGTTGTCCGGCATTCGCGCCCGCAATGGCCGCGTGGTCCGACCACTTTTGGAATTCACAAAAGCGGAGCTTACCGACATCTGCGTCAGCGCTGGCATTGAATGGGTCAACGACCCCAGCAACGCAAACATCGATTTTGATCGGGTCGCGATGCGGAACTGGTTGGCCAGCACGCAGCATCCATTTCAGGCAAGGCGCGCGCTGCGCACGGCAAGCGCATTGGCCGACGCATCCGATGCACTGGTCTGGATGACGGACATGCTGGCCACGCAGCGTATAGCCCAAGAAAATGACGTCATCATCTGTCATGCGAGCGACCTTCCCAGTGACTTGAAGCGGCGGCTGTTAATCCGCTGCCTTAGCACGATGGACGTCAATCTTGCCCCACGTGGCGACGCAATCGACCGCTTGTTAACTGAGCTCGAAAATGCGCGGACTGCCATGATTGGCAATATCAAATGCGTAGGCGGAGCAGATTGGCGGTTTTCCAAAGCGCCACCCCGGCGCGGGTAAGAAAAAACAGGCTGTAATTCTTCCAATCGCTATATTGTCATTCGCGCATTCGCCCTTACATTAGCGGTGTAGCTCCACGTATTTAGCGCGGGCACAGAACAAGGCAGTGATGATGAACGACGAACAAGGACCCAAAAGCAACCCGATGCTCCGCAACTTGGCCATTTGGTCGGCGATCATTGTCGCGCTTTTGCTTGTGGCTTCCATGTTCAGCGGGTCATCTACCCCGGCCAACGGCATCACCTATTCGTCTTTCCTTGATAAGGTTGAGTCTGGCGAGGTTAAGGCCGTAGCCATCGCGCAAGAGCGCATCAGCGGCAAGCTGCAGAATGACGAGACGTTCGTCACAATCCGACTGCCAAATGACAGCAGCCTTGTCCCCCTGCTGCGGGAAAAAGGCGTGGATATTGACGTCAAAACACCGGAACAACCAAGCCTGCTTCTCCTGCTGGTATATCAAGCTCTGCCGTTCCTGCTCATCCTTGGCATCGCATTCTTTGTTTTGCGGCAAATGCAAAAAGGCGGCGGCGCGGGCGGAGCCATGGGCTTTGGCAAGTCAAAGGCGAAATTGCTGACCGAAAAGCATGGCAAGGTAACGTTTGATGACGTGGCCGGCATTGATGAGGCCCGGGAAGAGCTTCAAGAAATTGTCGAGTTTTTGAAAGACCCGCTTAAGTTCAGCCGCCTTGGTGGCAAGATCCCTAAGGGCGCTTTGCTGGTTGGCTCGCCAGGTACTGGCAAGACGTTGCTCGCCCGCGCCATTGCTGGTGAGGCTGGCGTGCCTTTCTTCTCAATCTCTGGCTCTGACTTTGTCGAAATGTTCGTGGGCGTTGGTGCAAGCCGCGTTCGCGATATGTTTGAACAGGCGAAGAAAAACGCACCCTGCATCGTCTTTATCGACGAAATTGACGCTGTGGGTCGCAGCCGCGGTGCTGGCCTTGGCAATCAGAATGACGAGCGCGAACAGACTTTGAACCAGTTGTTGGTGGAAATGGACGGTTTTGAAGCCAATGAAGGCATCATCATCGTTGCCGCAACCAACCGTCCTGACGTCCTTGACCCGGCGCTGTTGCGTCCCGGTCGCTTCGACCGTCAGGTAGTTGTGCCGCGCCCGGATATTGATGGGCGTGTCAAAATCCTTGCCGTACATATGAAAAAGGTTCCGTTGGCACCTGATGTCGATGGCCGCGTGATCGCGCGCGGAACGCCCGGTTTCTCCGGCGCTGACCTTGCCAACCTTGTGAACGAGGCTGCCTTGCTTGCCGCACGTCGTGGCAAGCGGTTGGTCGCTATGCAAGAATTTGAGGATGCCAAAGACAAGGTAATGATGGGCACCGAACGCAAGTCGATGGTCATGACCGAAGATGAAAAGAAAATGACTGCCTATCATGAGGCCGGCCACGCAATCGTGTCGATTCATGAAGCCGCATCTGACCCGATCCACAAGGCAACTATCATCCCGCGTGGCCGTGCCTTGGGTATGGTCATGCGCCTGCCCGAGCGGGACAATTACAGCTATCATCGCGATAAAATGCACGCCAACCTGTCTGTATCCATGGGCGGACGCGTGGCGGAAGAATTAATCTTCGGCTATGACAAAGTCAGTTCAGGCGCATCCAGCGACATCCAATATGCAACCAGCCTTGCGCGCGACATGGTCACCCAATGGGGCATGTCGGATGCGATGGGCCCGCTGCAATATGAAGAGCGTCAAGAAGGCTATCTCGGCTATGGCATGTCGCAACGCTCCGCTATGTCGGATGAGACCGCACGAAAGATTGATGCCGAAATCCGCAAGCTGGTTGAGGGCGGGCATCAACGGGCGACCGAATTGCTGACGACGCATAACGAACAATTGCACCTGCTGGCCAACGCACTTCTGGAATTTGAAACGCTCTCGGGGGACGAAATCAACCAGCTTTTGGAAACGGGCAAATTTGAACGTGACGATGGCAAGGTGGTTAAGCCGTCGTCCATTCCAACGGTGGGCACAGCCATACCAAAGGCGGGACGCGGCAAATCTGCGCCAGTCGGAGGCGCAGCGCCACAAGGCGCTTAGTTTTCAGCTTTTATTCGCGGCCTCAACGCCCTATCCTCTTATGGGGAGAGAGTTGAGGTCGCAAAATGAAATATGCTGTATTTGTGGGTATGGGTGCTCTGCTGTGTGCCGTCCCTGTAAACGCCATGGACGCTGAAACCTTTTTCGCGAAAGCTGTGGCATTGCAGAAGAAGGGGATTGGCGCGGTCTTTGCAAAAGACCTGAAGCCCATGATCCGCGTTTTTGAAGAAGCGGCGAAGTCGGTCAAAGCCGAGAATGAAACCGCGCGCGCCGCAGGGCTCCCCTTGTTCTGCGCACCCAAGAAATACCGGCTGAATGCAGAGCAGTTCATTGGCGAATTCAGCCGGATTCCCAAAGAACGCCGACAGCTCCAGTCAGTCCGCGATGCGTGGCGCGAAATAGTCATCCGCCGTTTTCCCTGCAAAAACGTGCTAAAGATGAGGCGCAGTCCGCATGCTTTCGCCGACGCCGGAAGGCGTGGAACATCGCGCGATGTTTGTGTGGCGCAAGATCTCTCCCGCGATCCTGAGCGGACCTAGAGCCACAAAAGAAAAGGCCCGGACGAGCCGGGCCTGTTTCATTCAATACGGATATTGAAAATTACCGGTCGTAATCGCGCTGCATACCTGCGCCGCGTGCTGGCGCAGCAGCGGTCAAACGCAGGGCTTCGGCGGACAGGCTGATCGAGCCGACTTCATCGGCTTCTTCATCCTCATCAACCTGAACCTTCTGAAGCGACTGCACAAGGCCTTCTTTCAGTTGGTCCGGACGAACGGTTTCCTCAGCGATTTCGCGCAAAGCAACGACCGGATTTTTATCGCGATCACGGTCAACGGTCAGTTCAGCGCCACCAGAGATTTCACGCGCACGTTCGGCGGCGAGTAATACAAGGTCAAACCGGTTGGTGATCTTGTCGATGCAATCTTCAACAGTAACGCGTGCCATATTGGCTCCTGATTCTTCGTAAATTCGGGAAGTTGGTCGCGCCTAGAGATAACAGGCCAAAATGTCAATGAAAAGGGCGGGTCGCTTGCCGTGCGCTGCACAAAGCGGTATCGCTCGCAACATGACAGTGCAATCAGGCAAGCCCGGATTCCCCGGAACGCACTTTCAGGTTGCGGGCCATGACTTGCACTTGGTGCATCAGCCGCAAGATCGACTCAACGCCGTTTTGCAGCTTATCGCGATC
>JBILLO010000133.1:0-3977 GCA_044376035.1 Sphingorhabdus sp. | reverse complement strand
CCGCCACAACCCAGCCTGCCAGCAGTGCGACAAGCCATCCTTAACGCTCTCGCCCAACCGCCGCCAGCACTATGCCCGCATTGCCGAAAATTCATCAATAATGAGAAAGTGCCAAAGTAGTGCTAGGATCAGGACCAATTTAATCCGCCATTTTGCGTATAAAGTCTTTGGCAAGTTTTGAGGGGAATGTGCCTTTCTTGCCCGGTTAATTGCGGCACGTGCCAAAACCCACAGCCGGTCTTGCAATTCGATAAGGTCGCGGCCATATGCGGCGTGGGAGTCGGATGGACGTGGCACTCGCCAATCTGGTCAGGTCCTGACGGAAGCAGCCACAACGAATTCGCTGCGGGTCATTCGGCTCCTACTTTTCCCCGTGTTTCGGTGGAGAAGACTTCGACAAAGGTCGGTGATGCTTCTAATATGATGATAATGCCCGACTCCGACAGCCCAGATTTCGCAATGCGCGACCCGGATATGCCCGATGACGCATTGGGACTGGGGCTGGATTTGCCACTAGCCGCTCCGTCGCCAGTGCCACCACCGCCCCCTGCGCCCGTCCCGACCGGCGGCGCGGCCTATCGCGTTTTGGCACGCAAATACCGGCCACAGACTTTTGCCGAGCTGATCGGGCAGGATGCCATGGTGCAGACGCTTGGCAACGCCATTAAGCGGGACCGGCTGGCGCACGCGTTCCTGATGACTGGCGTGCGCGGGGTGGGGAAAACCTCTACCGCGCGGCTGATTGCCAAGGCGCTGAACTGCATTGGCACTGACGGGCAGGGCGGGCCAACCATTGACCCGTGCGGCCATTGCGAACCTTGCGTTGCCATTGCCGAAGGTCGCCATATCGACGTCATCGAAATGGATGCCGCAAGCCACACCGGCGTTGACGATGTGCGTGAGATTATTGAGGCAGTGCGCTATTCTGCGGTATCCGCGCGCTATAAAATTTACATCATCGACGAAGTGCACATGCTGTCGAAAAACGCGTTTAATGCGTTGTTGAAAACGCTTGAAGAGCCACCGGGCCATGTGAAGTTCCTGTTTGCCACGACTGAGGTGAACAAGGTTCCAATCACCGTATTGTCGCGGTGCCAGCGTTTTGATTTGAAGCGGATTTCGACTGAGAAGCTTTCGGCGCATTTTGCCGAAATAGCCGCCAAGGAATCCGTTGCGGCTGAGGTGGAGGCATTGACCCTCATCGCGCAAGCGGCCGAAGGGTCAGTGCGCGATGGCCTCTCGATTCTCGATCAAGCCATTGCCCATGCCGATATGGAGGGCGACGGCAAGGTAACCGCCGCGCAAGTGCGCGACATGTTGGGGCTTTCCGACCGGGGCGCAATCCGCCGTCTGTTCGGGCTTATACTTACCGGCGACGCGCAGGCGATGTTGGCGGAGGCAAAGAACCAATATAATTTGGGTGTTGAACCGCTGGCGATGTTTGCCGGGCTTTTGTCCGAAGTCCATCGGCTCACGCTCGCAAAGGTTGGCGCGCCGCGTGATAAAGCCTTGGATGCCGAGGCTGCGGCCGTGGTCGAGGATCATGCCGACCGTTTATCCTTCCCTGTTTTACACCGCCTTTGGCAGTTGTTGCTGAAGGGGCAAGAAGAGGTCGCCCGCGCCTCAATCCCGCTTGATGCGGCGGACATGGCACTGCTGCGTGTGGTTCACGCCGCGACTTTGCCTGACCCCGGGGAGTTGGCCAAGATGATTGGCGAAGGGGCGTTCACGGCGGCTCCGCCCGCTTCGGCGCACCCTGCGCGCGATGTTCCACCAACGGCCAAAGAGCAGTCATTGATGCCAGCGGATTTCAATGCATTGTTGGAACGATTATCGCGGGATGGTTTTGTGAGCCTTGAGATGACTATGCGTGATGTGATCCGCATCGTGGATTACGCGCCGCCCTTGCTGGCATACCAGTTGTCCGGACCCGTTGCGCCGACCTTTATGGCGGAATTGCGGGATGCCCTGGCCAAGGTCACGGGCATCCGCTGGAACCTAGAAGAACGCGCTGGCGAAGCGCAGCCAAGCCTGTTGGAGCAAGAGCAAGCCGCAGCCGAAGCGGATAAACATATTATATTGGAGTCACCTCTGGTCAAAGCTGCTTTTGCCGCGTTTCCAGAGGCGGAGCTACTCGACAGCGACGAAAATGACATGAAATGGAGCAAGAGCGCATGAAAAGCATGGAAGAGATGATCAAGGCCGCGCAGGAAGCCGCCCAAAACATCCAACAGCAGATGGAACAAGCGCAGGCGACGCTTGACGTTATTCAGGTTGAAGGCGTTTCTGGAGGCGGTCTCGTTAAAGTCCGCGCGACCGCAAAAGGCCGCATTTTGAACGTTGCGCTGGATGACAGCCTGATCGTACCAGCGGACAAGGGCATGTTGGAAGACCTGATCACAGCAGCCCTCAACGATGCCCGCGAAAAAGCGGATGCCGCCAGCAACGCCGAAATGAGCAAGATGTCCAGCGGCATGGCATTGCCGCCCGGGTTCAAACTGCCGTTTTAATAAACAGAACGGCTTTGATGCCATATTCCGATATGGCTTTTCCCCAATTAAATGCGCTCTCCCGCAGCACATGCATTGAAAGCGCGTGCAAAGCGCTCATATTGAGGAGGAACCGGCGGGGCACCATTTTGGGTGATCGCCAATTGGAGTATCTATGGATCTGAACCTTCCATTATTGCCGTTGCGCGATATCGTTGTTTTTCCCGGCATGATTGTGCCGTTGTTTGTCGGACGCGATAAATCGGTGGTTGCACTTGAAAAGGCGATGGCCGCCAACAAAGAAATTTTTCTGGTGGCTCAGCTTGACCCTGCCGAGGATGATCCCGACAAGGATGATCTGTATAACATCGGCGTAACTGCCAATATCATGCAGCTGTTGAAACTGCCCGATGGCACCGTGCGCGTGCTGGTCGAGGGCAAGCAGCGCGCTGAATTGCGCGACTTGCTGGAGCGCGGTAACGATCATGTCGAAGCCAGTATCAGTCTGATCACCGAACAGAACGCCGAAGGCCCGGAGGCCACTGCGTTAATGCGGTCGGTGACCGAGCAATTTGAGAATTATTCGAAGCTGAATAAGAAAATGCCCACCGAAACGGCGGTGCAGCTGACTGAGATTAAAACACCCTCTGCGCTTGCAGATGCGGTGGCGGCGAACATGCAATTGAAAGTGGCGGAGAAGCAGTCCTTGTTGGTCGAAGCCAACCCGCTGCGCCGCCTTGAGATGGCCTTTGCCTTCATGGAGGGCGAGCTTGGCGTTTTGCAGGTCGAGAAGAAAATCCGAGGCCGCGTGAAGCGCCAGATGGAAAAGACCCAGCGCGAATATTATCTGAATGAGCAGATGAAGGCCATTCAGCGCGAGCTTGGCAATGACGATGGCGAAGGCGGCGACGAGATTGCCGAGCTTCAATCCAAGATCGACACGATGAAGCTGTCCAAGGAAGCAAAGGCGAAGGCCAATGCGGAATTGAAAAAGCTGCGTGGCATGGCGCCCATGTCAGCAGAAGCGACCGTGATCCGTAATTATCTCGACACGTTACTCGGCATTCCATGGGGCAAGAAGTCAAAGCTGAAGCGGGATATCGCAAAGGCGCAGGACGTGCTCGATGCCGACCATTTTGCGCTGGAAAAGGTGAAGGACCGGATCATCGAATATCTTGCGGTGCAAGCCCGGACGAACAAGCTGAAAGGGCCAATATTGTGCCTCGTTGGTCCCCCGGGCGTCGGCAAGACCTCGCTTGGTAAATCGATTGCCAAGGCCACGGGCCGTGAATTCATCCGCCAATCCTTGGGCGGTGTGCGCGACGAAGCGGAAATTCGCGGTCATCGTCGGACGTATATCGGTTCGATGCCCGGCAAGGTTGCGGCAAACTTGAAAAAGGCAGGCACGATGAACCCGTTGTTCCTGCTCGACGAAATCGACAAGCTTGGACAGGATTTCCGCGGCGACCCCGCGTCGGCCTTGCTGGA
>JBILLO010000051.1:0-12549 GCA_044376035.1 Sphingorhabdus sp. | reverse complement strand
TGCGACAAGCCATCCTTAACGCTCTCGCCCAACCGCCGCCAGCACTATGCCCGCATTGCCGAAAATTCATCAATAATGAGAAAGTGCCAAAGTAGTGCTAGGATCAGGAGCTATTAAGTCCACCTTCGCGGCGTCAAAATGGCAAAGATATCGAAGGAAAATGGCCGCCGCAGGCAGTTATTCTGCCTGCAAGGGCATTTTGCTGTGAGATCGAAGCCATTTTGGCGTCCGAAGGATTTGACCCATACTGTCCATTGCCACGTTGGCAAGCTTGGACTTAGAACCACTAAGCCCGGCGCTTACCGCCTTGCACTGAACAAAATGGCCTCAAACCGCGAAGGTGCATTTAAGTGGTCCTGACCCTAATGAAAAGAATTTGATCCATTCGGCGTTATCAAATTTTGCCGCGCACCCCCAGCGGCTTTAATCTTTTTAACCTGCCTATATTGTTCCTCATCTCGATATTTAGCGCTGCCCATATGCGGCCATGAACCTTGTCATCGGTGTTGCGGCCAGCGGTTCAAAAATAAAATCCCGAAGCGATTGAGATGTTAACTTTATTTTTTGCGCTTTTCGGCAAAGGCGTTAAAAAATGTGGAGAATCACTTGGGGGGAAAATGCATGATCTGTCGCTTTCTGCTTGCCGCATTGCTGTTGACAGGAACAGCAATTGCCCAAACGCCGCCAACGGCCACTGATCCGACCGCACCTGCACCGACTGCGCCGCCAAGCGTGGAGGCATTTGCCAGCCTGCCATTTGTGCAGCGCGCTGAGCTGTCGCCAGATGGCAAAAATATCGGCGGAATATTCGGCGTCGGTGGTGAACAAAAAATTGCGATCCTACCGGTCGTCAATGGCACGACTAAAACGATCATCTTGGGCGTGCCCGACGGGACACAGCCGGGCCGCATCCAATGGGTGAACAATGACAATATCATCGTGTCGCTCGTCGGACTTTTGCCTATTGAGACCGACCGATGGTATGTAACGCGTTTGGTTGCGGTTAATCGGCTCAGCGGCAAATATACCAAGCTATTATGGGATTTGGGCGGTCAGAATGCCGGCGATGTGCTGTCGGTGCCCAAGGATGGCAGCAACGAGATATTGGTCGCGGCGCAAGCGACGATTTACAGCGACAGGAGCGGGTTCTGGCCAACGGTTTACCGTGTTAACGTAACCAATGGCAAAAAGCGCAACGTCGTTATTGGCCGTGAGGGCGTGCTTGACTGGGGCGCCGACCATTTGGGGCAGGTGCGTATTGGTCTGGGATATAGTGATGGCACCCTGACCTCGCGGTTGATCTACCGCAGTTCGAACGACGAGGCATTCAGGGTAGTTGATAAGGCCAACCATAAACGTGATGAGGTTTTGACCGTCCCGTTCCTATATTTGCCGGGCGGGGACAATGCGTTGGTCATGCGCGACAATGATTCTGGCCGCACGTCGATATTCGAGGTCGATCTGGCAACACAACAGACGGTTAAAACGATATTTGAACCCGAACAGGGCGAGGTTGAAGGCGCGCTGACATCTGATGACGGTAAATTGTTAGGGGCTTACTCTACTGACAAGAAAAGCCCCATAACATGGTTCGATCCGGATTTGGCCAATTTGCAGGCGAATTTCAACAAATCGGTTCCAAATTCGCGCGTCCTGATCGAAAGTATGAGTGCGGACCGGAGCAAGATGTTGGTGCGGGTGGATTCAGCGGAAACCCCGGGCAGTGTGTATTTCTACAATACCGATGTGGGCGTCTTGCAAAAAATTGCGTCGGTGAATGAAAAGTTGGGCAGTAAAAAACTATCCCCGGTAAAGCTGGTGCAATATAAAGCGCGCGACGGGTTGGAAATTGAGGCCGTGCTGACCACGCCCAAGGGTAAGGACGCCAAAAACTTGCCGTTCATTGTCATGCCGCACGGTGGCCCTTGGGCGCATGACGGCCTGAATTATGATTATTGGGCGCAGTTTCTGGCGAGCCGCGGCTATGTCGTGATGCAGCCCAATTTTCGAGGCTCAACGGGATATGGCACAGAATTCCTTAACAAGGGCAAGGGCCAGATGGGCTTTGCGATGCAGGATGACATCACCGATGGGGTCAAATGGGCGGTCAACCAAGGCATTGCCGATGCAAAACGCGTGTGTATCGTCGGCGCGTCTTATGGTGGCTATGCGGCGATGTGGGGCATAGCCAAGGATCCCGATCTCTATCGCTGCGCCATTTCGATTTCGGGCGTTGCTGCGTTGCGGCGCGAGGTGAATGATTTTGGCGGCAAGCTGCGCGGTAATCTGTACAAGATGCAATGGCAGGAGATGACGCCGGATTTTAACGCGGTGTCGCCGATTAACGCGATTGCGAAGATCAAGACACCATTGATGCTGATCCACGGCAAACGTGATGTCACGGTCGATCATGTCCAGTCGCAGAAAATGTTCAATGCCATGACAAAGGCGGACAAATCGGTCGAATTTGTCTCGCTGCCACTCGCCGATCATTATTTTACGCGTGAGGCAGACCGGATCAAATTGCTGTCCTCGATGGAGGCATTTTTGGCAAAGCATAATCCCGCCTCATGACCCTGCGCGGCGGCAAGGCTTGCTAAAGCAGGCTTTGTCCCGCTACAGCGCGGACATGAACCCCATCATCCTTGTCATGTCGGGCGGAGCCATGGGCGCAGCCTTGCGTTATGGCCTGTCCCGCGCTTTGCCTGTCGGCGCTGCTGGCTGGCCATGGGCGACCTTTGCGGCAAATGTCGCGGGCGGGCTGTGTATGGGTATGTTGGCGATGTGGATGCTGCGCGGGGACAATGCGGCGGAACCGCTGCGTCTATTTCTGGGCGTTGGCGTGTTGGGCGGGTTTACGACCTTCAGCGCCTTCAGCCTTGAAATGGCGCAGATGGTGCAACGCGGGCAGATGGGCATGGCGGCAATCTATGCGCTGGCCTCGGTATTTTTGGCGCTTGGCGCAATTTTCGCCGGTATGGCGATAGCAAAGGCAATTTGGGCATGAGCAAGAATGACGATAAGGGCATACGACAATTTGTCGTTGCCCCTGACGATGATGGCATAAGATTGGACCGCTGGTTCAAGCGGCATTTGCCCGATGCGTCGTTCAACATCGTGTCGCGCTGGGCGCGCACGGGGCAATTGCGCGTCGATGGCAAACGGGCCACGCCCGGTGACCGGTTGCTAAGCGGCCAGAATTTGCGCGTGCCACCGGCGGATACGTCCGCTGCGTCCAGCGCACGGCCCGTGCGTAAGCGCCGTGACCTGACCGAGGATGAAATGGAATTCGCGCTGAGCATGGTTATCCACAAGGATGACGCTGCCTTGGTGATTAACAAGCCAGCCGGCCTTGCGACACAGGGCGGAACCAAGACCGAGAACCACGTGGATGGCTTGCTTGATGCCTTGGGCTTTGAACTCGATAACCGGCCAAAGCTTGTCCACCGTTTGGACAAGGACACATCGGGCGCGTTGTTGCTTGCGCGGACATCGCGGTCGGCGGGGCATTTTGCCAAGGCATTCTCGTCCCGCACCGCGCGCAAGGTATATTGGGCCTTGGTCGTCGGCGTGCCCGACATTGCCGATGGTTTCATAGACTTGCCCATCGGCAAGCAACCGGGCAGCGGCGGCGAAAAAATGCATGTGGATGCAAAAGACGGGCAATCGGCGCGCACCCGCTATCGCATTGTTGAACGGGCGGGCAACGCAACCGCCTGGGTCGAATTGCAGCCTTATACTGGCCGCACGCACCAGTTGCGCGTGCACATGGCCGCGATTGGCCACCCGATTGTCGGCGACGGCAAATATGGCGGCAAGGACGCGTTTTTGACCGGCACGATCAGCCGCAAAATGCACCTCCACGCTCGCCGCATCCGCATCGACCACCCCGCTGGCCATCAAATTGACGTCCGCGCCGACTTGCCCCCGCATATGAAGGCAAGCTTTGACGATTTGGGTTTTGATATTGAATTGGGTGATGCTTTGGTTTTGGACGCGCCTAAGTTTAGCGAAACAGCAGAAGGCAAAAAGCGCGTTGCCGCCAATATCGCCAAGTCAGCGCGCAAAGAACGCAAGGGCGAGCGCCGCTCACGCGGATCGGTGTCCGACAAGCCCAAGGATAATAAGCGCAGCCAAATGGCCGCTGGCAAGAAAATCGCGGCGAAGAAGCCGGTGATTAAGAAAGCCGTGGCTGGGAAGGCACCTGCGAAAAGGGCGCCTGTGAAGAAGCCTGCGGCGAAGAAATAGGTTTTATGTCTTCGTGTCTTTGTGCGAACCTTCATGTTTTTTGGTTCGCACAAAGACATGAAGGCATGAAGATGTCGCTTTTTACAACATCCTGTCGTTATGCTAATGGCGTCCTCCTTTTCGTCACCTTAAACTTGGTTCAGGGTCTATCGCGCCACATGACCGGCGGTTGCGGCGGAGAAATGGACCCTGAAACAAGTTCAGGGTGACGTTGCGGGGAGGCAGGGTGACGTTGCGCGGCGGTCAGGGTGATGCTGCGGGCGGTTCAGGGTGACGACGCGTATGATGGTCCACGCAACTTCCCTCTCGTCATGCTGAACTTGTTTCAGCATAAAGGGCATGAATTTGAGATTCTGATAGCTAGCCAGAACGACAGGGGAAAGGGCAACATGCATTTTTGTGGGATTATGGCGCAACTTGACCTTTGGATAACTGACGTGCCTTCGCCTATGTGCATGGTATTGAAAGCAGGTAGCTAGCCATGCATCCAAATGCTGCATTCGCTTGGGAGGATCGTGACGCGCTGCGCATTTTTGCGCAGGATATAGGGTTTGGCTCGCTCTTCATGGCCACCCCAGAAGGTCCGCGCGTCGCCCATCTGCCGTTCGTTTTTCTGGCGGAGGATCGCTTGGGTTTTCATATCGCGCGCAACAACGCGATGACGCAATATCTGGATGGCGCAGAGGCATTGTATGTTGTCAACGGTCCGGACGGGTATATCAGCCCGGATTGGTATGGTATCGATAACCAAGTGCCCACTTGGAATTATTGCGCCATAGAGATGCAGGGCAATATGCGCCAAATGGACGCGGCGGAGCTTATCGCCCAATCCGATGCGCTTAGTCTATTTCAGGAATCGAAATTGGCGCCAAAACCGGTTTGGGACCGGCGGAAAATGGCAGACGGTTATTTCGAAAAGATGCTTCGGGGCATATTGGGTTTTACGATGGACATCACCGCGTGGCGCGGCACAGCTAAGCTTGGGCAAAATAAGCCCGACGCCGTTCGCATGGCCGCTGCAGATGCTGCCGAGCGTGCGGGCAAGCGGGACATCGCCGACTTGATGCGCAATTTGCCATGACGGCGAAACTCGCCATATTTGATTGCGACGGGACTTTGGTCGATAGTCAGGCCAATATCTGCATGGCGATGGAGCATGCATTTGAAGGCGCGGGGCACATGCCCCCGCTGCGGCACGATATACGGCGCGTGGTTGGCCTGTCTTTGGTGGAATCGATGCGGGTGCTGTTGCCCCATGCCGATGACCAAACCCATCATGATTTGGCCGAACATTATCGGGCGGCGTTCCTTACCCTGCGGAACAATGGCCTCGTCGATGAACCATTATATGACGGCATGGCGGCTTTATTGTCTGAACTGGACGAAGATGGATGGCTGCTGGGCGTGGCGACGGGCAAGTCTGATCGCGGGTTGATCCGCTGTTTGGACCATCATGCGATTAAGGGCTTGTTTGTGACGCTGCAAACCGCCGACCGCCACCCGTCCAAGCCGCACCCGTCGATGGTGCATCAGGCACTGGCCGATGCGGGTGCGGACGCGCGCAATGCGGTGGTCATTGGCGATACGGTGTACGACATCCATATGGGCCGTGCGGCCGGAGCGCGGACCGTGGGCGTCAATTGGGGCTATCACCGCGTTGCGGAGTTGCGCGAAGCCGGGGCAGACTATATCGCCGAAAGCATGGACGATCTGAAGGCCTATCTAAAGGATTTTGCATGACGCCGATGGATGACAAGGCCCGCGCAGAAGTGCAGGCGCAATATCGCTTTCTGGTCATCAACCTGTGCCGGATCACGGGCGCAATCATGTTGGTGGTGGGCCTTGCCGTCATCGCGCGGGAGGCGTTTGGACTGCCCAAGGCGGCGGGATATCTGTTGTTTCTCGTCGGCATGCTCGACTTTCTCCTCGTGCCTGTACTCCTGTCCAAAAGATGGAAAAGTAAGCCTGGTCTATGAGGCGGTTTTGGAAAGAGGTTACGCTTGAACTCACCCCCTTGGGCCAAGCCGTCCGGCTCGACGGGCGTCCGGTAAAGACGCCGACGGGCAATGCGCTCGCGCTGCCGACGCAGAAAATGGCGGACGCGGTGGTTGCCGAGTGGGAAGCGGTGGAAAAAACGCTTAACCCGATAATGATGCCCGTCACCGGCTTTGCCAACGCCGCCATTGACCGGATCGCGCCGGATCGCGCTGGCTTTGCCGCCGCCATCGCCGCTTATGGCGAGACCGACCTTTTTTGTTATCGCGGCGCAGCAGGCGAGGCTCTTGCCGAACGGCAGGCACAGATTTGGGACCCTTGGCTGGATTGGGCGAAGGCGCGCTATGACATCCACTTCGTAATTGTGGATGGCATCATGCACCAGCCGCAACCTTTCGCAACGCTGGAAACATTGCGCGCGGTCGTCGCTGCACGCGGCACGTTTGAGCTGGCGGCAATGGCGAAGCTTGCGCATTTGTCGGGGTCGCTCGTTGCAACCTTGGCGGTTGTCGAGCGCGCTGGCACGCCCGAAGACATTTGGAACGCGGCCTGCTTGGATGAGCTTTGGCAGGAAGAATATTGGGGCGCCGACCATTGGGCGCAGAAAAACCGCAATGACCGCGCGGGCGAATTTATGGCTGCTGCGCGCTTTCTTGACCTGCTGACGCCCTGACCCTACTCGCAGGGGGGCTATCCGCGCGGGTAACGGCGTGTTGCATATAAGGATTATAGTCATGGCAGACAGTGCGACATTTACCCTAAGCCCCATTCCCAAGGCCGCCTTTATCGCTGGCTATGCCGGATTATTGCCACAGGTTATTGCCGCCGCGATGGTGGTATCGGGGTCCGAATATCGCTGGACTGGTCTTGCCTTGGCTTATGGTTATGCCGCATTTATCTTCAGCTTTATTGGCGGCATGTGGTGGGCGCTTGGCGCGACCACGCGCAAGGATGACGCGTCGGCCAATGGCATATTCGCCCTTGCCGTTGCGCCAAGCTTGCTGGCGCTTGCAACCTATGTGCCGTGGATATGGGGCCTGACTTGGCCCGGCCCGTCGCTGGCGTGGCTTGGGTTTTTCCTGCTGCTATCGCCCTTTGGGGATCGCTGGCTGGGCGTGCGTTGCGCTTTACCAGCGGGCTGGATGAAGCTGCGGTGGCATTTGTCGATTGGGCTGGGCGGATTGACCCTGCTGCTTGCGGGATTAACTTAAGTCGCGGCCCTAAGTCGCAGCCCTAAGTCGCAGCCCTAAGTCGCAGCAATGTCGCGGACAAAGCCGATCAGGCCCTTTTGCCGCCGCCGTTTCATACGTTCGGCTGCGAGTATTTGCCGCACTTTTTCAAAACAGGCCTGCACATCATCGTTGATAAGCACATAGTCATAGCCGTCCCAATGCCCGATTTCCGCCTTAGCGCGGCTCATTCGGTCGGAAATTACGGCTTCGCTGTCCTGCGCGCGGCTTAATAACCGGCGCTCCAGCTCTTCAATCGATGGGGGCAAGATGAAAACGCGCACGACATCAGGGCCGGCCTCTTGATATAATTGCTGCGCGCCTTGCCAGTCGATGTCGAACAGGACATCGCAACCTGCCGCAAGCTGTTGCTCAACGGGGCCCTTTGGCGTGCCGTACCGGTTGCCAAAAACATGCGCCCATTCCAGAAATTCGCCGTCCGCCGCCATTTGCTTGAATGTCGCGACATCGGTGAAGTGATAATGCACGCCCTCAATTTCGCCGGGCCGGGGGGGACGGGTTGTGTAGGATACCGACAAGGCGATCTTCTCATCCGCATCCAGCAACATGCGCGAAAGCGTTGATTTGCCAGCGCCGGAAGGCGACGAAAGAACGAGCAGGAGGCCGCGGCGCTCCAATTCATAAGGCTTGTGGGTATCGTTATGGGCCATAACCGCTACTGCGCGAAAGGGCAGGGCGGCGTCAAGAGGGAAGCGCGGTCGGTGGGAGACGAAAGCGGGTTAAGCGTCCTTACGCTCTTTGCTTTTGTCATAGATGGTTTTGGCCACAATTGCACCGCCAACGAGCAACAGGCCTGGAATCGAGCGGCTCGCCAAGCGTGTTGCCACCAAACCAATACCAGCGCCCAACAAGCCATGACCCTGCCTGCGTCCGATAACTTCGCCGATAACGGCCCCTGCAATGGATTTTAGCATGAAGCGTCTCCTAAACCATATTCTCTGGCCTGACATGGGCATCGAAAGTGGCTTCGTCAACCAGTCCGGACGCTAACGCGGCTTCGCGCAGGGTGGTTCCGTCGCGATGCGCCTGTTTGGCGATAGCGGCGGCATTGTCATAGCCGATAATCGGTGCAAGCGCCGTAACGAGCATGAGCGAGCGATCAACCAAGTCAGCGATGCGCGCGCGGTCGGGTTCAAGGCCATCGACGCAGTTTTTGGCAAAGCTGTCCATGCCAATGGCGAGTAGTTCAATCGAACGCAGGACATTTGCACCGATCATCGGTTTGAACACATTCAACTGCAAATGCCCCTGCATCCCGCCAACAGTCACCGCCTGATGATTGCCGATCACTTGTGCGGCGACCATCGTCAGCATCTCGCATTGCGTCGGGTTGACCTTGCCGGGCATGATCGAGCTGCCGGGTTCATTTTCGGGCAGATGCAGCTCGCCAAGCCCGGCGCGCGGACCGGAGCCAAGCAAGCGGATATCATTGGCGATCTTGGTCAGCGCAACCGCAAGCGTATTAAGCGTGCCCGACATTTGCACCAGCGCGTCATTTGATGCCAAAGCTTCGAACATATTGGCGGCAGGCGCAAACGCGATGTTGGTTGCGGTGGAGATTTCGGTCGCCATTGCCCTATTGAAACCCTTGGGCGCATTCAGACCCGTACCGACCGCAGTGCCGCCCTGCGCCAGTTTCTGCACATGATGGACGAGCGCGAAGTCTATGCTTGCGCGGCTTCCCGCAAGCTGCGCGACAAAGGCCGAAAATTCCTGCCCCAGCGTAAGTGGAGTTGCATCCTGCAAATGGGTGCGGCCGATTTTGATAATGTCGCCCCAAGCGGCGCTTTTCTGTGCAAGTGCATCGGTCAGGCGGACCAAAGCGGGCAGCAGATCATTATGCACCGCCAATGCGGTCGCGACGTGCAAAGCTGTGGGAAAGCTGTCGTTCGACGATTGGCCCATGTTGACATGGTCATTGGGATGCACGGGCGTTTTGCCGCCGCGCGTTCCCGTCAGCGCTTCATTGGCGATGCCGGCGATTACTTCGTTCACATTCATGTTTGATTGTGTGCCGCTGCCCGTCTGCCAGATGACGAGCGGGAATTGCGTGTCATATGTGGCCGTCAATATCGCGTCCGCCGCCGCGATGATGGCGTCAGCAATGTTGGCCGGAAGCGCCCCTGACGCCTTATGCGTCAACGCCGCTGCGCGCTTCACATGTGCCAGGCCGTAAATAATCCCCATCGGCATGCGTTCATGCGCAGGGAAGGGGAAGTTGGCGATGCTACGCTGCGTCTGCGCGCCCCAGTAAGCGTCTGCGGGGACGTCAATTGGCCCAAAACTGTCGGTTTCCGTGCGGGTTTGCCGCGTCACTTTTTCCGTCCGAAGTCCACGCTGACGACGTTGGAGCCGTCTTCGACGACGGCAGAGGAGCCGTCGTTACCGGCTTCTTCATGCGGTTCGGGCGCGCCGTCGCCTGCGTCAACGTGGAACTGTAACGCGAAGTCTACGGCGGGGTCCACAAAGGCGGTGATTGCGGAATAGGGGATGAACAGATGCGACGGGATCTGGCTGAACGACAGGCCAACTTCGAAATGTTCCGCCTCCACCTTCAGGTCCCAATATTTGTGCTGGAGCACAATGGTCATCTCGTCAGGGAAGCGTTCATGCAGATGTTGCGGAATGGCAACGCCGGGGGCTTGAGTCTTGAAAGTAATGTAGAAATGATGGTCGCCGGGTAGGCCATCGCGGGCGACATTGCCGAGCACACGGCCCACCACCGCGCGCAATGCCTCTTGCACAACGTCATCATAAGGAATCAGGCTATCAACATGCTCTTCAGTCATCGCATCTAGGTGGACCGCCGAGAGCCCGAAATCAAGACGCTTATTGCCGCAAGCCAACTTGCCAAATGCGCTAGTGCGGCTATATCGGCGGCCATGCGTACAGGCTCCATCAGTCGCAAGACGAACGAAACGTCCATTGATGTTGAGGTGAACCTCGACGGCAGTGGTGTGTATGAAGTGTCAACGGGCATTGGCTTTCTCGACCATATGCTTGAGCAATTGTCGCGCCATTCGTTGATCGATTTGAAGGTAAAGGCGATAGGCGACCTGCACATTGACCAGCATCACACCACCGAAGACACCGGCATCGCGATTGGCGAGGCTGTGTTGCAGGCATTAAGCGATAAGCGCGGCATTACGCGTTACGGCACCGCCTATGCGCCGATGGACGAAAGCTTGACGCGCTGTGCGCTCGACATTTCGGGTCGGCCTTATTTTGTGTGGAAAGTATCGCTTGGCATGCCGCGTTTGGGCGAATGGGACACTGAGTTGATCGAACATTGGTTCCACAGCTTTGCAACCAGCGCGGGCATCACGCTGCATGTCGAAAATCTCTATGGTTCGAATAACCACCATATCGTCGAAAGCTGCTACAAGGCCTTGGCCCGCGCCTTGCGCCAAGCGGTTGAGATCGATCCGCGCAAGGCCGATGCTATTCCGTCTACTAAAGGCACGTTATGAATCTCCCCTCCCGCAGGCGGGAGGGGTCGGGGGTGGGCCTGTGAGGTGCAGGTCGCACGCTCGCCTTCGGCTCGCCCCACCCAGCGCGGCCTTTGGGACTGTCCGGGGGACAGTCCTGCTGCGCTCCCCTCCCGCCTGCGGGAGGGGAGCATGAGCCTTGCTCTCATAGATTATGGCGCGGGCAATCTGCATTCGGTGCACAATGCGTTGAAGGCGGCGGGCGCAGGCGATGTGCATGTGACCGCTGATCCCGATATCGTTGCCAAATCCGACCGTGTTGTGCTGCCCGGCGTTGGCGCCTTCGCGCACTGTATGGCGGCTTTGTCCGCGATTGATGGCATGGTCGCCGCAATGGAACAGCGCGTTCGGGTTGAAGCGACGCCGTTTCTGGGCATTTGCGTTGGTATGCAGTTGCTCGCCGATGAAGGCGTTGAGCATGGAAGCACGCGCGGGCTTGGTTGGATCGGCGGCACCGTGCGCGCGATTGCACCTGCTGTAGATTTGAAAATCCCGCATATGGGCTGGAATGATGTGGTACCGCGAGACGGCGCGCCGTTGATAGCGCGCGGCGAAGCTTATTTCTTGCACGGCTATCACTTTGATGCCGCAAATGCGGCGGATGTGTTGGCGACAACCAATCATGGCGGCGCATTGGTTGCTGCAGTCGGGCGTGACAATATCATGGGTGTTCAGTTTCACCCGGAAAAAAGCCAGGCTTATGGCATTGAATTCCTCAAACGCTTTTTGGAATGGATGCCGTGACCAAAACGCACAAACATCTTCCTGCCTTTGTGCCTTTGTGCGAACCAACTTTATCACGCAAAGACGCAAAGACACAAAGAAGAGAGTATTTTTCATGATTGTCTTCCCCGCGATTGACTTGAAGCGTGGCGAGGTTGTGCGCTTGGCCGAGGGCGATATGAACCGCGCGACGGTTTATGCCGACGATCCGGCGGCGCAGGCGATGTTGTTTGCCGAGCAGGGCGCGCAATTTCTGCACGTGGTCGATCTGGATGGCGCTTTTGCCGGGCGGCCTGAAAATGCGGAAGCGGTTGAAGGCATTATCGAAAATTTCCCTGGCTATATCCAATTGGGCGGCGGCATTCGCAATGCACAGACGGTGGAGCGTTGGTTCGGCATGGGCGTCGCGCGTCTGGTCATTGGCACCGCGGCGCTTAAAGACCCGCTATTTGTGAAGGATATGGCGCGCGAATTTACAGACGGCATTGTGGTCGCAGTCGACGCGCGCGATGGGTTTGTCGCGACTGAGGGCTGGGCAGAGACATCCGACATGCCAGTCATCGATCTGGCGCGCCGGTTTGAAGATGCAGGCGTTGCGTCGATCCTGTTCACGGATGTTGGCCGCGACGGGATGCTGACCGGATGCAATATCGACGCGACGGTTGATCTGGCGCGGCGGGTGAACATCCCGGTGATCGCCAGCGGCGGGGTGAAGGGGATTGATGACATCCACATGCTCGCGCTCCATGCCAAGGACGGCATTGAGGGTGTGATTACGGGCCGTGCGATTTATGACGGGCGTTTGGATTTGGCGACGGCGATTAAAGTGGCGGGACGGGCGTGAT
>JBILLO010000132.1:0-4109 GCA_044376035.1 Sphingorhabdus sp. | reverse complement strand
AGCTGCGATTAAAACCTTGTCGCTTTGAAGGAAATCATCGTCATTTTCGGGGTAAAGCTCAAGGATCAGCTTACCTTTGCGGTCCCTTAAGCCGATAACGCTCACGTTTACCGCAGGGCCGGACTCCGCCGCCCGGCAATCCGCGCCATTGCGTCCGCGTTCCGCTTTGGGTGGTATGACAGCGTAGGCAGTCATGGACCATGCAAGGACGCCGATTGCCAAAATATACTTCATGACGATTTGGCCTTTTTGGGGAACACGCTTGTATCTGGCGAAATCAGGGCAAGGGCGCCTAATATTGCGGCGACCAAGACATGCATTGCCAACATGGTGGACGCAGTTAGAGTTATCAGTGTTGAAACCGCGCTGTCCTGGCCGACTAAGAATATAGCGATGACGGCGAACAGGGCTTCCTTATTGGGGAAAAATGGTAAGCGTCCGACAAGTAACCGGATCATCGACAGGACCAGCCAAAAGCCAAAATGCGGTCCCGGTAAAATTAGGAACCACAACAAGGCACATAAAAGCACGCCTGCCGATAACCGAACGATGTGAACTCCGAAAATCCACCAAAGCTGCGGGCGCTCAAGCGTGAAAACGCGGCGCGAAAACAGCAATATCAGGAACGACGCCATCAACATGATCGCAGCAAAGGTGACCGATTCACCCGTATATTGGCCAAGATTTAGTTGCGATATCAGGGGGTAAGTGAGAAGCAACAGGAGCAACGCGACGAGGTTTGCCGCCAAGGCTGACAGGATGTTGACGTCCTTAATCGCTCCAAAAGGCGCTGCGCTTAGCTCCGTTCGTTTACGCGCCCAAAGATAAAAATAGACTTCACCCGAATAAGATATGAGCACTTCATTGCCGATGCGTTTGGCAAGAAGGATGAGAAATCCCGAAGCTGGCAATGCCCACAGGCGCCGGAATATGATCCAGTCGGCAATGGGCAGTGCAAAATATAATGCCAGTAATACGGGCAAAAACCATAGATTTTGCGGTAAGGCATTGTGCAACTGCTTGGCGTCGATCTGTCCAAGTTGAAGCACTATCGCGATCAGCAAAGCAGCGGACAGGATACGCGACAGCCAGGTTGACCAGAGCTTTCGCTCAGGTTGTAACGCCGGCAAATCCAGATGAACCAAGGGCGCAGTGGTCAATGTCACGCGACAACCCAGTTGCGTTCACGCAGAACGGTGTCGCGCTGCCCACGCGCATCGAACCTATTGGCCAAAAATCGGTAAAAGAAATCATGCTGCCGTGAACGCGGTGTCAAATGGTATGTTAGTCGTTCCGCCAGCGTCCAACGCACATTGCGGCGATCAACACGCCGATCAGATGTCGTGCACCATAATCGGGAATGATAAATTTGACGTCCCAGTTTTAGCACGCGATGCATAAGCTCATGGTCTTTTAATACATATGGCCACAACAAGGGGTCATAGCCGCCCGCTGCCTGCAATGCTTCTGTCCGGAACATCTGCGCAGCACCGCTGGTATGGTTTTGATGTGGCAAAATGCGTGCCACGAGCAAGCGATGTACCATGCTCCCTAGGCCCGCGAAAAATGGCTCGCGGCGCAGATACGCGCATGCCGCAACATAATTCGCGCCCTTTGAATCAAACAGGCGCGTCGCTGTAGAAAGATAATGCGGTGGATAGTAAGTATCGGCATCACAAATCGCCGTGAATTCAGTCTCAACCGCGGCGATTCCGGTTTGCAAGGCATAGACCTGGCCCGGCCGGGGTTCCTGCAAATATGTTACATTGCCTTGATAACCCGCGAGCTGGACGCGCGCTTTATCGATGCAGCCGTCGGTCGAACCGTTGTCGACAATGATCAAATCAAAAGCTGTCGTTTGCGCCGTTACCGACTTTAACATCTGCGGGAGAAAGTCGGCCTCATTATAAACAGGTATGACAATTGACCAACGCACAAGCTACCCCTGATTAACCCCACGGCTATCAAGCTCATTTACAAAATTATGGTGTCAGAACGGCGTCACATTTATGACGAATAGAATTATTCCGTGTCACAAACATTGTAGCGGCGCTGTGCTCTGCTCTGCTCTGTTTAACTTTGTTGGGACAATGATCCTGCCACCTTATGCATGCCCGGAAAGGCGCAGAATTGCCTAGAGAAGGCAAGAAACGCGAATGCGTGCGCTCCTTAACGCCGTTACCTAGGGTCAGGACCTATTAAATCCACCTTCGCGGCGTCAAAATGGCAAAGATATCGAAGTAAAATGTCCGCCGCAGGCAGTCATTCTGCCTGCAAGGGCATTTTGCTTTGAGATCGAAGCCATTTTGACGTCCTTCGGATTTGACCCATTTTGTCCATTGCCACGTTGGCAAGCTTGGACTTAGAACCACTAAGCCCTGCGCTTGCCGCCTGGCACTGAACAAAATGGCCTCAAACCACGAAGGTGGATTTAATAGGTCCTGACCCTAATAACACGCAATGCAATCAGAAATTTAGGATGGTTCCCCGGTAAGGATTCGAACCTCAATAGACGGAGTCAGAGTCCGTTTATGACGCTAGGGAATAGTGGTCTTTTACACCCCATGTTGCATTCATGTTGCATTGGCAAATAGCGCCTTTTCTATTGCCGTACTGGTGTCTGAGTCTTTTTCAGACTGCTCAAACAAGTGGCCATATGTGTCAAAGGTTACCGTAATGGAAGAGTGTCCCATCAAATACTGGACGCGCTTTGGATTGACCCGTTGCTCTATCCATAACGACGCTGCCGAGTGCCGGAAATCATGCAGACTCCATCGAGCGATAACAGTAGACGGTCGCGAATTGTCCTCGGGTTGAGTCTCTCCAATGGCAACTTGAACTGGTGTGACCAGATGGTCCATCAGATAGTTCCAGCTCATCACTTTGCCAGCCAGTGACGGAAACACAAGATTGTCGTCTGTGACGGGGCAAGCAAGCTTCCAAGCCTTTAAGGCGGAAATCGCGGTATTAGGTAAGGGAATAGTTCGATGAGCGGCAGCCGTCTTCGGGGCGCCAATTTTGCCGGTTCGATCCGCACGTTGGGCTATTTCAACTTTTCCTGTCTGGAGATGCACGAAAGGCCAAGACAAGCCTCGCAACTCTGAAGCCCGTAGTCCGGCAAAGACGAGCAGGCAGTATAAGGGGAAAGCTGCTGGGTTCTGTGCGATCCTCGCCGCCTCGATGAGGCAACGGAGCTTATCACGGGTGGGGATAGATATTTTTGATTTTACACGCGCCTGTCGTTTGATTTGTACAGCCACCCCAGCATTATGTGAGACGTACCCATGGCGTATCGCTTCGCTGAGGATAGCCTTAAATGATCTCAACACCCGAGCCGCCATTGGCCTCGACAGTCTATTGATTAATTGGTCGCGATACCCCTCGATGACCGGGGTCGAAAGTTGAGACAGCTTAACGCTTCCGCATAACGGATTGATGTGGAGGCGAACATGCTGTTCATATGCGGATATCGTTGTAGGTTCTAACGCGTCGGCTAGTTTTGTGTTTAACCAGAGCTTAGCGGCCTCAGCCACGGTGATGCTATCATTGTTGTGGGTATGGATGCCACGACTGACTTCCCACAGGGCCTCATTGAGCCACTTTTCCGCGTCCTTCTTCCGCTGAAACTGCTTGGAATGTCTTTTGCCGCTCTGATCGCGGTAGTCGACCTGCCATGCCGATTTAGCCGTGCCATCCGATGCAGTCCAACTACGCTTCCTTACGCTTGCCATATTCTGCTTTCTTTTAAATTTGGACAATCAAAATGCTTAGCCGTCATGGTCATTTTGATTGTCATGGACGAGGCGTCGTTCCGCGGATGCCCCGCCAAAACTAATATTAAGCGCGCTTTTCCTAAAGTAGAGTCGTGCTCCCAGTCGGCTGAACGGAATCTGATTCTGCTCCACCAAATGATAAATAGTTCGCTTCGACAGACCTGTGAACGCCGCAGCTTCGCCGGCCCCGTTTAAAAGGTCTTCAGAGATTAGCACTACTTTGGCAGATTTGTAATTTAGGGGATTCCCTTTTTGTCCGATCGGTGATTCATAGGGCGCCAGCTTATGGAGGCTGGCGATGGTTGGTGATTGGCGGGATGATCTTGAGGCTTGGCT
>JBILLO010000050.1:0-12867 GCA_044376035.1 Sphingorhabdus sp. | reverse complement strand
GAGATTGAAAGCTTGCGTAAGAAAGTGGCCGAGTTGATGGCGCAGCGCGATGCCGATTCGAACGTTACGCCTGCCAAGCCACGTCCAGCCCAACCACGTCCATCCAAGGGACGCAAGGTCAGTTGAGCGCCGTCGTCACGCCCTTTCCCGGGGTTAGCCGCCACAATCAGGTCGGCTTTGACAAGAATGAGCTGACGCAGATCCTGAATCTATATGGCCGGATGGTCGCGGCGGGAAACTGGCGGGATTATGCGATTGATTTGGGCCGCGACGCCGCCATATTCAGCATGTTCCGCCGCGCGACCGAGCGCCCTGAATATCGCATCGAAAAACGCCCCGCGTTGCGCAATCGCCAAGGCATGTGGGCGTTGGTCGGCGAAGGCGGCGCAATCCTGAAACGCGGCCATGAACTGGGGCCAGTGCTGGCACCTGTCGAACGCAAGTTAATGAAGTTGGTCGATGCATAAAAAAGCCCGGCCAAAGACCGGGCTTTTTAAGATAATATTGGGATAATTTAGCCCAAGGCTTGCAACGCCTTCATGACGGCGACGGATTGTTCGCCACCCGATTGCGGGACCGTTTCGCCGGTGCGGTCGATGATCTTGTCCCATGCTGCGGCGAAACCTTCGACATTGCGGTCTTCCTGACGCAAAGCGACGCCGGGGGTCATGGTGACATAAGCGGCGTGATAGCCACCACCGCCTGCGCCGATGATCATGTTCGTCGGCGCATCTTCGCTGACCAAATAGAGCGCGGCTGGAACGACATTTTCAGGGGTGAATTGTTCAAACAGCCCCTCTGGGAAAATATCTTCGGTCATGCGTGTGCCAGCGACGGGCGCAAGCGAGTTGACGCGGACATTATATTTCGCGCCTTCCAAATGCAGCGTCTTGGTAAAGCCGGCTAGCCCAAGCTTTGCTGCGCCATAATTGGCTTGGCCGAAATTGCCGTATAGGCCCGTTGACGAGGTGGTCATCAAGATACGGCCATAGGCTTGGTCGCGCATGATGTCCCACACGGCCTTTGTGCAATTGGCCGAACCCATGACATGAACCTGAAGCACGAGGTCGAAATCGGGCATGTCCATCTTGGCAAAGCTTTTGTCGCGCAAGATACCGGCATTGTTGATCAAAATGTGCACGCCGCCAAAGGCCTCTTTCGCCTTTGCGACCATTTCAACCATTTGGTCATATTCGGTGACGCTGCCGCCATTGGCCATCGCTTCGCCGCCAGCGGATTTGATCTGCTCAACGACTTGCGCCGCTGCATCAGAGGTGCCCGTGCCATCGCGTGCGCCGCCCAGATCATTGACCACCACTTTGGCACCGCGCTTGGCGAGTTCAAGCGCATAAGCCTTGCCCAAACCGCCGCCTGCACCCGTCACAATTGCAACCTTGTCTTTAAAACTGATGGTCATAGTCTATCTCCAATATGCACAACGGACAAAGCCGCCAAATTTGCCCGCGTCTTGGCATGGCCAGTCACTTGACGCAAGCGTAAAGCAAGGTTGGAAAGGCTGGCACGAAGAGAGAATTTAATCCTAAAGGCACAATCGCCAAATTGCCTTCCACGCCTCATCAATGGATGATCTATTTTGTAGGCAGCCGCAATGAAACCCCGCTGTCTTGCCAGCGCACTTAAAGCGCTGATCGGGTTTGGCGTTTCTGTGCGCGGACAGATTTCCTATTAGACGGCGTCTTGGTCCAACGAATAGCCCGCCGAACGGACCGTCCGGATGATGTCGCTGTCAAAGCCTTCGTTCAGGGCTTTGCGCAGGCGGCGGATATGGACATCAACGGTGCGGATTTCGATATCGCTGTCATGGCCCCAGACGCTGTCGAGCAAGCGCTCACGCGAAAACACATGGCCTGGATATTCGAGGAAATGCTTGAGCAACCGATATTCGGTCGGACCCAAGGGCACCTGCTTACCACCGCGCTTCACCTTATGCGCGACGGTGTCCATTTCGACATCGCCAAAGCGCAATGCTTCGCCAGCCAGGGCTGGGCGCACGCGGCGCAGGACGGCCTTGGCACGGGCAACCAGTTCGCGTGGTGAAAACGGCTTGGTGACATAATCATCAGCACCGATTTCAAGTCCACGTATCCGGTCATCCTCTTCACCGCGCGCGGTTAGCATGATGATGGGCACATTGGCTGTGTTGTCCGACTTGCGCAATTGGCGGCATACTTCGATGCCGGATAAATTCTCCAGCATCCAATCGAGCAATACCAAATCCGGTGTGCGCTCCTTGGCCATCAACAGCGCCTCTTCACCGTCGCCGGTGTGTTGGACGTCGAATTCTTCCCGTTCAAAATGCCAGCGTACCAACTCGGCAAGCGCACTGTCGTCTTCAACCAATAGCAATTGCGCCTTGGGCATATATATCTCCGCTTTAAGCGTCAGGCAGGTTTTCACCCGTTTCGGTAAAATAAATCATTTGCGCCACATTGGTTGTGTGATCACCAATCCGTTCGAGGTTTTTTGCGGTGAACAGCAAATGCGCAACTTCCGTCGCGTTTTCGGGATTTTTGACGACATAAGCGACGAAATCGACAAACAAATCCTTGTTCAGTTGATCCACCACATCGTCGCGAACGGTGACTGCGCGCGCCAGATCAATGTCACGCTTGGCATAAGCGTCCATCGCCGTGCGAATCATTTCGACGACGATTTCGCCCATGCGGCCCAATTGCTCAAGCGCGGAGGACGGTATCTTGCCATTCATCTGCGGCACGCGCTTGGCGATATTTTTGGCATAATCGCCAATGCGTTCAATGACGGCCGACATTTTGAGCGCGGCGATGAGTTCACGCAAATCATCCGCCATTGGCGCGCGCAATGCGATGGTCCGGACCACCAATCGTTCGACTTCAGTTTCGAGCGTGTCGATGATTTTGTCATCGGCGCGGATGGTTGCGGCTGTGTCGGTATCATGCTCGCGCAACGCCTTCATCGCCGCAATGACCGCAGCTTCGGCCCGCGCACCCATTTCGGCAATGAGCCCGCGGATTTCATCCATATCATCGTCAAACGCCGTGATGGTGTGCTTTGTGCCAGTGCCCATGTCGCAATCTTTCTAACCGTAACGGCCGGTAATATAATCTTTGGTGCGGTCTTCGCGTGGATTGGTAAATATGTCGGATGTTTCGCCAAATTCAATCAAATCGCCCAAATGGAAAAATGCGGTGCGTTGCGACACGCGCGCGGCCTGTTGCATATTATGAGTCACGATGATGATAGCATATTTTCCGCGCAGTTCGTGAATTAACTCCTCAATCCGCGCAGTGGCAATCGGGTCAAGCGCGGAGCAAGGCTCATCCATCAAAATGACTTCAGGGTCCACCGCAATGGCGCGGGCAATGCACAGGCGCTGCTGCTGACCGCCGGAAAGCGCCGTGCCGCTCTCGCTCAGGCGATCCTTGACCTCAGTCCACAATCCAGCGCGGGTGAGTGACGTCTCGACGATGTGATCCAACTCGGCCTTGCCGCTGGCCAGACCGTGGATACGCGGACCATAAGCGACATTGTCGTAAATTGATTTCGGGAATGGATTTGGCTTTTGAAACACCATTCCGACGCGCGCGCGCAATTGCACAACATCCATGCCAGACGCATAAATGTCTTCGCCGTCCAGCAATATCTGGCCTTCGACGCGGGCCCCGGAAACGGTGTCGTTCATCCGGTTTAAAGACCGCAGAAATGTTGACTTTCCGCAGCCGGACGGACCGATAAACGCAGTCACATTTTCCTGATCAACGTCAATCGAAACGTTGTGAATGGCTTGCTTCTCGCCATAATATACATTCACATTGCGAGTGGATATTTTGGCTATTCCAGGGGTTACGCCCACATGACTGTCCTTTGTTTTCATAAGTTACCAACGCGTCTCGAACCGGTTGCGAAGATAGATGGCAAGCGCGTTCATGCCCAACAAGAATATCAGCAACACAATGATTGCGGCACTGGTTTTTTCAACAAAGCCCTGATTGACCTCGTCCGACCAAAGATAGATTTGCACAGGCAAAGCGGTTGTCGCGTCGGTGAAGCCCTCAGGCGCCGCCGGGATGAAGGCGCGCATACCGATCATCAACAAGGGTGCAGTTTCACCCAATGCGCGGGCCATACCGATAATCGTGCCCGTTAAGATGCCCGGAAGGGCAAGCGGGAGCACATGGTGGAACACGACTTGCACAGGCGAGGCACCAATACCCAATGCCGCCTCACGGATCGATGGCGGTACAGATTTCACAGCATTGCGGCCCGCAATGACGATGACCGGCATCGTCATCAGCGCAAGTGTCAAACCGCCGACCAATGCAGACGACCGAGGCATTCCGAACATGGTCAGAAAAACCGCCAGACCCAGCAGGCCAAAGATGATCGAGGGCACGGCCGCCAAATTGTTGATCGACACCTCAATCATGTCGGTCAGCTTATTCTTGGCGGCATATTCCTCAAGATATAACGCGGCCAATACGCCGACTGGGAAGGCAAGCATCAGGGTAATCGCCATGGTCATCAGCGATCCCTTAAACGCTGCCCATATGCCCACCGCCGATGGGTCCGTGGCATCTGCACCTGTCAGGAACGTCCAGTTAAAACCAGTGCGCAACGCGTCTTTTTGTGCCAGCGTTGCCACTGTTTGTTCGGCTGCGGCCTCGCCATCGCGTTTGAACGCAACATCCAATCGCGAGTCGACTGGCAACCACAGCTGCTGCTTTGATGTGACGAGGCCGGGATTATCCATCAGCATCTGCCGCACATTGCCCGCAGCGCCCGTTGTCAAAAGACCCTCGCTTATGTCGCCATATTGTTGGGCAACAGCGAGTTCGACGATGCCGGGAACATCTATCGAATTGAGTGTGGCATCGGCATTAGGGCCACTGATTGCGGCAGCCGTGGTTCCAGACGTTAACGCAGGAAAGTCAAAATCGACCGCAATTTCGGTGCGCTGAAAACCACGCACGCCTTGGCCAAGCATTGTGAACAGCAAAAAGGCGAGGAACACAGTCGACAAGGCCACGGCCAGAAAGCCCATGACCTTAAACCGACGCTCGGCCGCATAACGCCGCGCAATCCGCTTTTGCATGATCTGCCCGTTCCAGTCGGTGGGCGTCGGTTCCATCATGGCTTTACTCATATGCTTCCCGATATTTTTTCACGACCCGTAAGGCGACATAATTGAGGAAGAATGTCGTTACGAACAACGCAAGGCCAAGCGCAAATGCCGCAAGCGTGTGCGGACTTCCGAAATCTTGGTCACCGGTCAAGAGTGCGACAATCTGAACAGTCACGGTGGTGATCGTGGCAAATGGGTTGGCGGTGAGGTTGGCGGTATAGCCCGCCGCCATGACGACGATCATAGTTTCGCCAATCGCGCGGCTGACGGCCAATAACACACCGCCGACAACGCCGGGCAAGGCGGCTGGCAACAACACCTTTTTGATGGTTTCGCTCTTCGTTGCGCCCATAGCGAGGCTTCCGTCGCGCATCGCATTGGGAACAGCGGCAATGCTATCATCGGACATGGACGACACCAAGGGTATGATCATCACACCCATCACAATGCCAGCCGCCAAGGCATTATCGGAGGCCGCATTGCTAACGCCAAGCATCACGGCAAAGTCACGCACCGCAGGCGCCACCGTTAAGGCGGCAAAATATCCATAGACCACAGTTGGCACACCGGCGAGAATTTCGAGGATAGGCTTCATCCATTTACGCACCGTCGCGGACGCATATTGCGTTAGGAAAATCGCACTCATCAAACCAAGCGGAATAGCAACAATCATGGCGATGATCGCGCCAATGAAAATCGTGCCCCAGAATAAGGGAATCGCGCCATACCCATTGTCCGCTCCGGGCGTCACAACCGATTTTGGGTTCCATTCCGTGCCAAACAGAAATTCAAATGGCGATACCATTGAGAAGAAACGCCATGATTCAAAAATCAACGAGGCAAAAATTCCCAGCGTCGTAAGAATTGCAATCAATGATGCAACCAGCAACCCGAACATGACAACGCGCTCGACTTTGCTGCGAGCGCGAAAGTCGGGTTTTAAGCGGGTGAATGCATATGCGCCGCCAGCGAACAGCAGCAATAATGTCGCGGCAACGCCAATCCATTTATAATATGCCAAAGCGCTTTTGTATAAAGGGACGAGCTTTTCGCTCTCATTTTGAAACGCGGCGGTTTGGAAGCCTTGTGCAATCGCCCGCGCTTCCGACAGGATCGCGGCGCGCGCGAAACCTTCTTGGGGCAAGTCAGCAGCGGCGGGAGCCGACAACACCATGTCGGTGACCAATGCCGGGGAAATCGATTGCCAGATGAACATGAAAACAAGTGCCGGGGCAATGGCGCAGATCGCGACGAACCAGCCGTGATAATAAGGCAGGCTGTTTACGGTGCCGCGCGGCCCATTTTTTGCACTGCGCACAAACGCAGCGGCCCGCGCACGCCCGGCTATCCAACCAATCAGGCCGAGACCAAGGACAAGGAAGAGCAATGCCGTTCCAGTCATAAACTTAACCATGCTCCCTTGAACCAGATGATCCGAAACCCGTCATACACAGCGCCCAGAAATAGCATGGGCTTGGTTCAAACAGAGATTCGATCCAAGCCCATAGACGCCATCATTGTTGCAATTTTATTTCAAATCTGCGCCCGTCATTACGGTCAGGTCGTTCGCAGAGACGCTCGCGGTCCTATAGTCAGCATCGCTTGATGCAATCATACCCAATTTTGTGAGGTAACCGCCGGTTAAACCGCCCTTCAGGAATTCGAGGACGAAATCTTTAATGCCTGGAATTTTATCGACATGCGCTTTTTTTACATAAATAAACATCTTGCGCGCGCCGGGGTAGCTGCCATCTAAAATCGTGGCGTTGGTTGGGTTTACCCCATTCATGGTGATGCCATGCACCTTCGATGCATTTTCTTCCATATAGCTATAGCCGAAGATGCCGACCATGTTCGGGTTGGAGCTGAGCTTCTGCACGATCAGATTGTCGTTTTCGCCTTGCTCCTTGAATGCACCATCATTGCGCACTTCGGTGCAAATCGCCTCATATTTGGCTTCATCGCTATCTTTCAACGCCTTGGTCGCTGCATCGGTATTGCAGCCAACTTCCATGATTAGTTCATGGAATGAATCGCGCGTGCCCGATGTCGTTGGCGGGCCATAGACCGAAATAGGCAATTTGGGCAGGGCAGGGTTAACATCGGACCAAAGCTTGGCGGTCTGTGGTTTGCCAAACGGATTGGCCGCAAGCGCCTTGTAAACATCGGCGGTGGACAATGCGAACTTCGTGCCCGCGTTGGACTGCGCAAGCGCAAGCCCGTCAATACCAACCTGAACTTCGATTACGTCCTTCACGCCATTTTTCTGACAGTTATCGAACTCGCTCTTTTTCATACGACGCGAGGCATTGACGATATCGGGCGTATCTGCGCCGACACCCTTGCAGAACTGCTCAATTCCGCCGCCAGTGCCAGTCGATTCCAGTACGGGCGATTTGCGCGATGGGTCTGCCTTTGCAAATGCCTCTGATGCGGCCTTGGCAAATGGGAACACCGTCGAAGAACCCACAATCCGGATTTCCTGACGCGAACCACCCGCCGCGCCACCAGTGCTGGCTTGGTCATTACATGCTGACAGCGCGAGTGCACTTACGACAATGAGCGATAATTTCTTCAACATATTGGCTGTCCCCATAATGGATTTGGCGCGGTTCAAACTACACTTCACTGGGCCATTAGACGGCCCGGATGGATGATCAATGACTCTTGTATTACATTTTTATGACGGCCCCGTTGGCGTAACCGGTAACAATATCGATACCGTCGTGCCTTTGCCGACTGTGCTGCGGATTTCCAGATGGCCACGATGCCGATCAACGATATGTTTGACAAGGCTTAAGCCTAAGCCCGTTCCGCCGACCAAGCGACTTCGCCCTGAATCCACACGATAAAATCGTTCGGTTAGGCGCGGTAAATGTTCAGGGGAAATGCCGTCGCCCACATCTGTCACCGTAAAATTAATCATGGCGCCAGATCGCGAACGCAATAACGAGACCGTGACGGGTGTGCCAGCGCGACCATATTTCAGCGAATTGTTCAAAATATTGCTCGCCATCTGCCGCAATTGCCCAGAGTCTCCTATAACAGGCGGCAGACCTGCCGTAACATCGACCACAATATCTGCGCCACGGTCCTTTTGGCTGTTGCGCAACTGATCAACGGTTTCCATGACGATGTCGCAAAAATCGACGGGGGTTTGCGGCGGATCATATTTTTCGGCCTCAATCCGGCTCAGCGACATCAGGTCACGGACCAGCGCCTGCATCCGGTCGGTTTCCTTGGCCATGATGCCCAGAAACCGGCTGCGCGTCGCAACGTCATCACCCGCTGCGGGATCATCCAGCGTTTCGATAAAGCCCTTGATAGCGGCCAATGGCGTCAGCAATTCGTGACTTGCATTGGCGACAAAATCGACGCGCATTTTTTCGGCGGCCTGTGTTCCGCTGCGGTCGGCCAAATGCACGATTTTCTGCGATGGACCCATGGTCTGAATCCGCATGTCCCATAATTGGTTTTTCTGGCCAATGCCTGCCAGCCGAATCGGGTGTCCGCTGTGCTGCGCATCTGGGTCGGACAGCCGTTCAATGGCGCCAGCGTGACGGAACGCCATGCGCACATTTTGGCCAACAATATTTGCGCCAAGCAAACGCAGCGCAACTTGATTGGCAGCCGTGACGCGGGCATTTTCGACCATCAATATGGCATCCGCCGAAGTATCAATAAACGCCTGCAATTGTGGATGCGAGGTGATAGCCGGAACATCGAGGCTATTGCCATCAGATGTGGCTGGTGCGGCAGGTGCCTCTTCGCGATCATGTGGATCGGCAACGACGAACAATGCAACCAACATGGATACAAATATAACGAGAAAGCGTTCGGCGGATCCTTCCATTTGGGATGCGAACATTGCGCCGACAAATGCCAGCGCAAATGCAAATATCATGCGGGGAGACAACCAACTGTTCACTTTATACCCTGCTGCCATTCCTGTGAGATCGCCGCTCATATAGACGCAGCGATTTGGCGCAAGCAACGGCGAAGAGAAAATCGGCTCGGCGTGCTCTGCGCCTCTTCGTGAACTAATTTGACCCCATGCTTTTGAGGCAATCAAGCAATTCGTCGAAATGATCGATGATTGCGTCTGCGCCCATGTCCTCGACTGGCCCATGCAAAAACCCGAAACTCGCGGCCACGCTCGGCACGCTGGCATTTTTTGCCGCCATCATATCGTAAATCGAATCGCCGATGTAAGCTGCCCGCCCGCCACCACAGCGCTTGATCATTTCAAAGATCGGCGCGCCCGAAGGTTTGGCATTTTCCTTGCCCAAAGTATCTGCGCCCAAAATGCATCCCATGCGGTGTGCAAGGTTCAGGTCGGTGAGCAATTTGACCGCAAGGCTCTCAAACTTGTTGGTCACCACGGCATAACGCACACCCATTTCGTCAAGTGCATCCAACACCGCCAACGCGCCATCGAACGGGCGGCTATGCACCGACACATGCGCTTCATAATATCCGAGCATCTGGCGATAGAGCGGTTTGAAATCGCCATCCGGAATGCCGCCTGTTGCCTCAAGCCCGTGTTGCAGCATCAGCTTCGCGCCGCCGCCAATATGCTGCTTCACGGTTTCTGGCGATAGCAGCGGCCTGCTGACGCTTTCCAGGACATGATTGACCGCAGCGGTCAGATCGCCGCTGGTGTCGACCAAAGTGCCGTCAAGATCAAAGCCGATGATGTCGAAAGGAAAATCCAAACCCAAGCCCCAAACTCCCGAATTATTTTTTGTGTCGCGCGTCATTGAAGTGTTGTTCTGGAAACCGCAACAATTTGCTGGCATGGGAATATCTATGACTGAATTAGCCGCCATCATTCTCGCCGCGGGCAAAGGCACGCGTATGAAATCCGACCTGCACAAGGTGCTGCATCCCATTGCCGCCCGGCCAATGCTGATGCATTTAATGGCATCGGTCGATGCCTTATGCCCTGCCAAGAAAATTGTGGTGGTCGGTAGCGGCAAGGCGCAGCTGGAGGCCGCTCTGGCAGGCGCAGCGGAGTTAGCGGTGCAAGAACCCCAATTTGGCACTGGCCATGCCGTGCAGCAGGCCCAGGGTGCTCTGGAGGGGTTTGATGGCGATGTCCTCATCCTTTATGGCGATGTGCCCTTCGTGCCGACGGCTACGATGCAAGCCATGGTTGACCGGCTTAACGCGCCTGATGCGCCGGCGGTGGTCGTGTTGGCGTTCGCGCCAGAAGATCCAACGGGCTATGGCCGCGTCATCGTCAAAGATGGCCGCATCATCAAAATGGTGGAGCAAAAGGACGCAACCGAGGCGGAAAAAGCGGTGAGGCTGTCTAATTCCGGCCTGATGGCGGTGAAAGCGCGTGACCTGTTCCCGCTTTTGGACCGAGTCACTGACGATAATGCGCAGAAGGAATATTATCTCACCGATATCGTCAACATAGTTAGCGAAGACGGGCGGATTTGCGTGGCTGTCACAACCGAACCCTACAAGGTCGCGGGCATCAACAGCCGCGCGCAATTGGCCGAGATGGAGCAAGCGTGGCAGCAGCGCCGCCGGGCGCAGGCAATGGATGATGGCGCCACTTTAATTGCGCCAGAAACCGTTTGGTTTGCGTGGGATACGCAGCTTGGCCGTGATGTCCTGATTGAACCCAATGTCTTTTTTGGTCCCGGAGTCAGCATCGCAGACAATGTAAAAATCCGCGCAAATAGCCATATTGAAGGCGCGATCATCGGTGAGGGTTGCGAAATCGGCCCCTTTGCGCGGTTGCGGCCCGGAACGGTGCTGGAGGAAAACGCCAAAATCGGCAATTTTGTCGAAACCAAAAAAGCAGTTCTGGGCAAGGGCGCAAAGGCGAACCATTTGACCTATTTGGGCGACGCGATCATTGGCGCAGGCGCGAACATCGGCGCTGGCACCATCACCTGCAATTATGACGGCTATTTCAAATATCAAACCATAATCGGCGAAGGCGCGTTCATCGGCTCTAACTCCGCACTCATCGCGCCCGTCAAAATCGGCCGTGACGCGATTGTGGCCGCAGGCAGCGCCGTATCCCGCGACGTAGCCGACGGCGAACTCCGCATGGTCCGCGCCGAGCAACTGGTGAAGCCCGGCTGGGCGGACCGGTTTCACGATGCAATGCGGAAGAAGAAAGAGGGGAAGTGAAAGGTGCTTGACGTCAAAGGCCTAACATCCTCTTTCATTCAGCATTGGCGCACCTCCAGCTTTGCAGATAACGATCAGGCACCGTGGCACCTAGTCGGCAACATTGAGGAATTGCTCAGGCAGCAAATTGCTGGTCTCGACTCGTCATACCAGCGCGTCGACGAGGTGGCAGTTCACCGCGCAGCAAGGATTGAGGCGGGCGCTGTTGTCAAAGGGCCCGCAATCATCGGGCCTAATTGCTTCATCGCTGCGGGCGCTTATTTGCGCGGCGGCGTGTATCTGGAAAGGGATTGTATAATCGGGCCGGCGTCTGAACTGAAAACCACGGTCATGTTCGCAGGGTCGAAGCTGGCGCATTTGAACTTCGTAGGGGACTCAATTGTTGGCGCTGATGTCAATATTGAGGCAGGTGCGATTATCGCAAATTACCGGAATGAGTTGGAAAGTCCTAACATCACGATTGCTTACCATGAACAGGTAATTGACACTGGCGTTCACAAATTTGGTGCTTTGGTTGGCGATGGAAGCCGGATTGGCGCTAACGCCGTTATTGCGCCGGGGGCTTTATTGGAACGAGGTTCGATCGTTGGACGACTTCAACTGATCGACCAAAAACCAGAAGATTGAATTGACATGATATCATGATATGATATCAATATAGCATGACTCGCATCCTCGCCGATCTGCTTGATGAAGACATCAAATGGCTTGACCAGCTTGTAGCGGAGCAGGGCAAGTCGCGTGCGGCGATTTTGAGCAGGATCATCCGCTGGTATCGCCAGCATATTGAAAGCAACAGGTGAGAATCCTTACCGAAATTCCCGACGACGACGTTAAGGAGCTTGATGCTTTGGCGTCTAAAAAGAAAAGCTCGCGTGCGGCGGCGATCCGCGATGCGGTGAAACTGTATTTGGTGCACAACGCCGACAATAACGACTGGATTCAGCGCGGTCGCGGCTTCTGGAAGGATCGCACTGACATAGGCGACGGCTTGGAATACCAACGCGCAATCCGTGAGGACCGCACTCCCTACGACGAACTATAATCTGTGTCGGACCCATTTTTTGATTCCAACATTGTTATCGACTGGTTGAACGATTCTCAGGCAGCGACGAATGAGCTTGCGCGTTACCCACATCACCGGATCAGTCGGATTGTTTGGACCGAAGTTCTAGCAGGAGAACCCCTTGAACGGCGCGACCAGATTCAGCAAATAATCGCACCATTCGAAATAGTCGAACTGGACACCCGCATCGCGCTGGCTGCGGCCGACATTCGGTACCGGATGCGGATCAAGCTGCTAGACGCCTATATTTTTGCGACAGCACAGGTAAACGGTTCCATTCTCGTCACAAGAAACACAAAAGACTTCCCTGCGCAGACGCCCGGTATCCGCGTGCCCTACAACACTCCCTAGAAAGCAAAAATTCATGTGCGGCATTATTGGAATTGTTGGCAAATCGCCTGTCTCTGACCGGCTGGTCGATGGGCTGAAGCGGATGGAATATCGGGGCTATGACAGCGCTGGCGTCTGCACCGTGTTTGACGGCCAACTCGTCCGCCGCCGTGCGGAGGGCAAGCTGGCCAATCTC
>JBILLO010000049.1:0-12948 GCA_044376035.1 Sphingorhabdus sp. | reverse complement strand
CTGTATTGATCGCCATTTGCCCGAACGCAAAGATGATATCGCAATCATCTGGGAAGGCGATGATCCCTCGCAGCAACGGCGGATCAGTTTTGGCGAGCTGCATGCCGAAGTCTGCGTGATGGCCAACGCCTTGAAGGCCTTAGGCGCACAAAAGGGCGACCGCATCACCATTTATATGCCGATGATTCCCGAAGCCGCGATGGCCATGCTCGCCTGCACCCGCATTGGGGCAATCCATTCTATCGTATTTGGCGGCTTTTCGCCCGAAGCGCTTGCGGGGCGCATTCAGGATTGCGATTCCAATATTGTCATCACTGCCGATGCCGGCATGCGCGGTGGGAAGCTGGTTCCGTTGAAGCAGAATGTGGACGCGGCGCTGACGCATTGCGCGTCGGTCAAGGCGTGCCTTGTGATGCGCCATGTTGGAAACGACATTGATATGCAAGGCGCGCGCGATGTCTGGTATCATGATATCCGGACAACGGTCTCAAGCGAATGTGAACCCGAAATCATGGGCGCAGAAGACCCGCTTTTCATATTATACACGTCGGGCTCCACCGGAAAACCAAAGGGCGTATTGCACACCACTGGCGGATATTTGGTATGGGCAGCGATGACGCATCATTATGTGTTCAACTATACGCCGGGCGAAGTATATTGGTGTGCTGCCGACATTGGCTGGGTCACTGGCCATAGCTATGTTGTTTATGGTCCACTCGCCAATGGTGCGACGACCGTGATGTTTGAAGGGGTTCCCAGTTATCCCGACCACAGCCGGTTCTGGCAAATTGTTGATCGGCATCAGGTCAATATTTTCTACGGCGCGCCAACGGCCTTGCGGTCATTGATGCGCGAAGGCGATGATTGGGTGAAGGAAACCTCCCGCAGTTCGCTGCGTTTGCTGGGGTCGGTCGGGGAGCCGATCAATCCGGAGGCATGGGAGTGGTATTATCATGTCGTCGGCGAAGGCCGCTGCCCTATCGTGGACACCTATTGGCAGACCGAAACGGGCGCGACGATGATGACGCCTTTACCGGGCGCACATGCTTTGAAACCGGGCGCAGCGTCAAAACCCATGTTTGGCGTGCAGCCGGTGCTTGTCGACGGCGACGGCAAAGTGCTGGAAGGCGCGACGGACGGCAATTTGTGTATGATCGATAGCTGGCCGGGTCAGATGCGCTCCGTCTGGGGCGATCATGAACGGTTTTTCCAAACCTATTTCACCACTTATCTCGGAAAATATTTCACGGGCGATGGATGTAGGCGAGATGCGGACGGTGATTATTGGATTACGGGACGGGTTGACGACGTGATTAATGTGTCGGGCCACCGCATGGGCACGGCCGAAGTCGAAAGCGCACTCGTCGCCCATGCCAAAGTCGCCGAGGCGGCGGTGGTGGGTTTCCCGCACGACATTAAAGGGCAGGGCATTTACGCCTATGTCACGCTCAATGCAAATGAGTTGGAGTCTGCGGATATACGGGCTGACCTCATCAAATGGGTGCGCCATGAAATCGGCCCAATCGCAACGCCAGATGTCATCCATTTTGCCCCGGCTTTGCCGAAAACACGCTCCGGAAAAATCATGCGCCGGATATTGCGCAAGATAGCCGAAGGGGATGTATCTAATTTAGGAGATATCTCGACCCTCGCGGATCCGTCGGTCGTGGACAATCTGGTGCAATCAAGGTCCTCCACCGGGTAAATCGTCCCGGGTTCAGGCTGTTCCGCGTATCAGCAGCCTGACCGGTACAGGGGCGATGCTTGGCGCTTCGCCTTTAAGCACAGCGATCAACGCTTTGACCAGCATTTCGCCTGCTTGCACATAATCCTGCTCAATCGTGGTGAGCGGGGGCTGCGCATAAGCGCCCATTGCGATGCCATCAAACCCGATGACGCGCACATCCTTGCCGACGGCAATATCATGCTCGTCCAGCGCGCGCATGGCACCCAGCGCGATAAAATCATTCGCACAGAACAAGCCGTCGAACGCAATTTTGTCACGGATGAGGCCCTGAACGGCGGCATAGCCTTGGTCTTCACGCACCGCGTTTTCGGGGAGCGGTGGGCAAATGGGCTGCATTGCCTTAGCCGACATGTGGGCCATATAAGTTGTCAGCCGGTCCTGAAATTGCGGCTGTTCGCTATTGGTGGGGCCAATATAGGCAATATTTTTACAACCCTGTTGCAACAAATGGTCAATGGCCAGTCGCGCGCCTTGAACATTGTCGCTTTTGATCGAAATCAGGTCTTCTTTGCTGGCGCCCCAGCAGATCATCGGCGTTTTGTGCCGGGCATATTCACCGAAAAACTGCCAACCTGCGATATTCTGACCGCTGCCAATGACGATGAGGCCATCGGCCTGTCGGCTGCCGGTGTAATTGGCAAAGAAATTTGCCGGGGAGTCCTGAAACGAGATGATGAGATTATATCCGCGTTCGGCAGCAGAAGCGGCAATGCAGCCCAATAAAGACAAATAAAATGGGTTTATCCGCGCTCTGTTTTCACCCTGCCGACACAGGATGACAAGCGCGATCGAATAGGTCTGCTGCGTACGCAGGCGAAGGGCGTTGTGGTCAACCGAATAATTCAGTTCGCTTGCGAGCGCGACGATGCGCGCGCGCGTGGTTTCGTTGACTTTCTTATCCCCGCGCAAGGCACGTGAAACGGTCGGCTGCGATACCCCAAGCATGGCCGCAATCTGATGCGCCGTAATGCGTCCTTCTTTACCCATGCCGCGTGTTTACCACTGGCAAGCGATCAAGTCACGCAGTGAGGGCCGTTTCAGGCGCAACACATGCAAGGTTGAGGCTTTCTGCAACCGCTTGGCTGGTGACTTTACCCTGATGCACGTTCAAACCCGCCAGCAAGCCGCGTCCGGTTTCCGTGCTGTTGTCCAGCGCGGCAATGCCCTTGTTTGCAAGCGCTAGACCATAAGGCAAGGTGGCGTTGTTGAGAGCGGCCGCGCTGGTCTGCGGGACGGCACCTGGCATGTTTGCGACGCAATAATGAATAATGCCGTCAACGACATAAGTGGGTTCGGCGTGCGTGGTGGGGCGCGATGTTTCAAAGCAACCGCCTTGGTCAATGGCGACATCAACCAAGACCGCACCAGGCTTCATCCGCTTCAGCATTTCGCGGGTCACAAGGCGTGGAGCGCTTGCACCGGGGATAAGCACTGCGCCAATGACGGCGTCGGATATGCTGATTTCATGGTCGATGGTTTCTAGCGTCGAATACCGCGTACGTACCCGTCCGTTGAACATCTCGTCGAGTTGGCGCAGGCGTGGGATCGAACGGTCAACGATGGTGACCTCCGCGCCAAGGCCAACGGCCATCCGCGCTGCGTGCGTGCCAACAACGCCGCCACCCAATACTGTGACGCGGCCAGCCGGAACGCCGGGGACGCCGCCAAGCAATATGCCTGCGCCACCTTCGCTGCGGCGCATGGCTTGGCCAGCGGCTTCAATAGCGAGGCGACCGGCAACTTCGCTCATGGGTGCCAATAAGGGTAGGGCACCACGATCATCGGTCACGGTTTCATACGCAATGGCGGTGCATCCGCTAGCGATTAAGCCCTTTGCTTGCGCTGGATCGGGTGCAAGATGCAAATAGGTGAAGAGCAATTGGCCGGGGCGAAGCTGCACCCATTCGCTTGGCTGAGGCTCCTTGACCTTAATGATCATGTCGCAGCCAACAAAAATCTCCTGTGCTGTTGCAGCGATTTCTGCGCCGACGGCACGATAGGCGTCGTCATTTGCCATGATGCCCGCGCCAGCACCTGATTGTACGACAACCTGATGACCCGCGGCCACATATTCGCGCACCGTACCGGGCGTTAAGCCAACGCGATATTCATGAACCTTGATTTCGCTTGGGACGCCAACACGCATGATTTTTGCTCCTCAAAATATATTGGTAAAGATTAGCATTGTCAGGATGCCGAAACTCCGCAAAGATTCGACTCATATGGGCATTTAGTGCATATATTCGTCGCATTTCTTCTATCGGATAAAAATAACATGCAACTTGATCGGGCGGACCGTAAATTATTGGGTGCGTTAGTGACAAATGGTCGCGCGACTCAGATGGAACTGGGTGAGGCGGCTGGCCTGTCCCCAAGCGCGGCGGCGCGTCGGCAAAAAGCCCTCGAAGATGAAGGCATATTGCGAGGCTATCGTGCGGATGTGAACTTACGCAAATTGGGGTTGGGGGCGACGGTGATGGTGACAATCACGCTCGACAGCCAAAGCGAGGAGGCGATGGCAGCGTTTGAGGCTGCCGTCGTCAACAGTCCGTCGACCATCCGGTGTCACCTGATGAGTGGGCGGAATGATTATCTGCTGGTGGTACGTGCTGCATCGATCGAGGATTATGAAATCATCCACCGGCAGGAAATTGCCCGCTTGCCCCGGGTCGCGCGGATCGAAACCGCATTTGCGTTGCGCGAAGTGGTGAATCGAGCCGTTCCGCCGCGTCTTTTTGATACATAACACCGCTCGTATGTGGCTTAGAAAACGACGCGGTTATGCATTCCGGCGGAACTTGTCTGTTCCAATCCTGTTTCAGTGTCAGGAAACGGAGATGTGTCATGGGAAGAACAGTTGGTATCAGCGTTGGCGGTTTGATCTTGCTCGTGGTGATCGTCGCAATCTCATTCTGATCCGGACAGCCTGACAAGCTGCAGTAGGTACCTGTTTTAAAAGGCCAAACAGTTTGACTGTCTGCGGTATAGCGCCACAGCTTGGTGGCGCGGTTGCGCCGCCGAAAAGGCGAAGGTCGCTTATGACCGTGCCCATTGTCAGAACGCAGCCATGTTTAGGCTTGGGACCTATTTCCCTGATATATTGTCTTGCCCCTGACTGTGACTGTTTTGTCACAGCGCTTAAAAAGGACAATGAGGTTGACACAAAATTGCTTGCTTGGCGCACGCTTTGATGTTTCTGTGCGATTGCACAATAAAGCGCTGGCAAAATAAAGCTGACCATTGCGTGGGCAAACAGATCTAGCGGGAAGAGAACGGCATTTGCCGATGGCGGCGCACTGCGCGGATATCGGCCTCGTATCTACTATACCTTAGAAGGGGTAAAATTATGCGTAATTCCATGTTGAAGCTGGCAAGCATGAGCGTCGCAATAAGCGCGATTGCAATATCTGCACCTGCCTTTGCGCAAGAAGCAGCTGAAGAAGCCGCTGGCCCAGTCACCCTGACTGGCGGCGTGGCTGTTGTATCTGACTATCGGTTCCGCGGCGTTTCGCTTTCCGATAAGGATTTTGCAGTCCAGCCATATCTGACCGTCAAGCACGAATCTGGCCTGTATGTGGGCACTTGGGGTTCCAATCTCGCCGACAACGCAGGGGACGATGTTGAGGTTGACCTTTACGCCGGTTTTGCCGGTGGTGAAGAACTGACATATGACATTAGCGCGACCTATTATGTGTATCCGGGCGTATCGAGCTTCAACTATCTTGAATTAACTGGAAAGCTTGGTTCAACCGTTGGTCCAGCAACCGTCGGCGTGCAATTGAGCTATGTCCCAAGTCAGGATAATACCGGTAATAACGACAACATCTATTTCGGTACCAACGCCGCCATCGCTATTCCAAACTCCCCCATTTCGATTGTCGGAACGATGGGTATAGAAGATGGTGCGTTCACGGCTGGTAGTGAAAAAGTTGATTGGTCACTTGGCCTGACCGCCGCTGTTTCCGGTTTCACACTGGGTGTCTCTTATGCCGACGTCAACCGTGAGACGATCTTTGCACCCAAGGACAGCGCAGCTGGCGTTGTGTTCTCGGTAAGCTACGGCTTCTGATAGCGCTTTAAGCGTTTTTGGCCCCGCGAAAAACGGTGGCCTAGAAAAGACACATGCCGGGCTTGACCTTTCAAGTCCGGCATGCGCTTATTAGTGTTCCAAAAACTGGTGAAAAACAATGTCCGTCAATCTTGCGAATTGGATCGCTGAGCACAAAATCGATGAGGTTGAGTGCATCGTCCCCGACATTAACGGTGTGCAGCGTGGCAAGGTTCTGCCTGCGAAAAAGTTCCTGTCGTCTGTCCGTGACAAATCGCTGCGCATACCGGGCAGTGTTTTCATCTGCACCATTGATGGCCATTACCCCGAAGACATTGCGGACATTTGGGACAAAGATCCGGACAAAATTCTGGTCGCTGACCCCGACACCATCTGCGTTGCGCCGGGTTTCAAATCACCGACCGCTTTCGTGATTGCCGATGTGCTGCATGGCGACGGAAGCGAAGTCGAAATCGCCCCGCGCACGATATTGAAAAAAGTACTCAACATGTATGCCCAGCGCGGGTGGAAGCCGATTATGGCACCTGAAGTTGAGTTTTACCTTGTTAGCCAAAATGTCGATCCGGACTTTCCATTAGTGCCGCCTACCGGCTCTAGCGGACGCGCAGAAACCGCAAGTCAGCCTTATGGGTTGGAGGCGATGAATGAATATGAGGATATCATTGACCACATCTATGATGATTGTGAGTTGATGGGCCTCGATATCGACACGATGATCCACGAAATGGGTGCAGCGCAGCTTGAAGTCAACTTCGTCCATGGCGACCCGTTGAAGCTGGCGGACCAAGTGTTTCTGTTCAAACGCACCGTTCGCGCCGTTGCGAAACAGCATGGCGTTTATGCGACCTTCATGGCGAACCCGATGGCCGGGCAGCCGGGTAGCGCAATGCATATCCACCAGTCGGTGGTTGACGCCGAAACCGGCAGAAACCTATTCTCCAACGCCAATGGTAAGGACAGTGCATTGTTCCGCAGTTATATAGCGGGTCTCGTGAAGTTCATGCCGCAAATATCGCCGCTCTGGGCGCCTAATGTGAACAGCTTCCGCCGGATGCGTCCCGATAGCGCCGCGCCCATCAACGTCCAATGGGGCGAGGACAATCGAAGCTGCGGTTTCCGCGTGCCCATTTCGGACAAGGCCAATCGCCGCGTTGAAAACCGCTTGCCGGGCGCAGACTCCAACCCCTATCTCGCCATGGCCGCGTCGTTGGTCTGCGGCTATATTGGTATGGTAGAGCGGATGGTGCCTGCCAAAGCGATCACCGGCAGCGCCTATAACCGCGCGCGTACCTTGCCCCGCACGTTGGAGGCTGCCTTGGATCGTTTCAGCGCCTGCAAGCCAGTGCGCAATCTGCTTGGAGAAGAGTTTTTTGACATCTTCTACGCGGTCAAGGATTATGAATTGTTCAATTATCAGTCCGTGGTCTCGAGCTGGGAACGTGAGCATTTGTTGCTGAGGGTATAATGCCCGATCGGTTGAATGGCAGCTATTATCGCGCGACCGCCAATGCTTGGGAAATGCAAGCTTCCCTAGATTCCAGTTTGAATTGCGACGTCGTTGTCATTGGCGGCGGCTTTACTGGCCTTTCCGCCGCGCTTGCCTGTGCCGAAAAAGGCCTTTCGGTTGTATTGCTTGAGGCCCAGACCATTGGCTTTGGTGCGTCAGGCCGCAATGGTGGTCAACTCATCCCCGGCCTGCGCTGGTCGATGCGCGAAATTGACGCAGAGTTTGGCCGCGAACGTGCGCAGGCTATATTCGATTTGGCATATGGCGCGGTTGACCGAGTCAAATACCGTATCGCCGAGCACGATATAAAGTGTGATGCAAAAGCTGGGCATTTGGAAGCGGCCTACAAGCCAGCGCATTTCGATGCGATGCAGCGCGATGCAGCATTTTTGGCCCAGCATTTTGGTTGGGAGGCGCAGATCGTCAAGCGGCATGATATCGGGCACCATATCAACGGCGGTGGTTATCACGGCGGTATTTATGACGCGCAAGGCGGGCATTTCCATCCTTTGAATTACGCGCTTGGGCTTGCAAAGGCGGCGCAAAAGGCTGGCGTGCGGATATATGAACATATGGCGGCCCAAACGCCTGTCGATACAGGAACGCAGATCGAGATACAGGCAGGAGCAGGCACTTTGACCGCCAAGCATGTCATCATGGCGGCCGACACGTGGACGGGGGGCATCGCGCCCGAGTTGCGTAGCTACACCGTCCCAATCATGAACTATAACATCGCGACTGCGCCGCTGCCTAATGCCGATCAGTTACTCCCCAGCGACGCAGCGGTGGCGGACAGTCGCTTTGTGTTGAATTATTTCCGCCTCTCTGCGGATAAACGCCTCATTTTCGGCGGTGGTGAAAAATATGTGCAGACGCCACCTTCTGACATTGGTGCGTTTGTGCGTACGCACATGGCTGAGGTGTTTCCTTCTCTCGGCAATGTGCCCATCGATTATGCCTGGGGCGGTGCGGTAGGCGTTACCATGAACCGGCTGCCGCATATGGGGCGCAAGGGAAATGTGTTTTACGCCCACGGCTTTTCTGGCCATGGCGCGCTGGTCACGACGCTGGCGGGGGAATTGATGGCAGAGGCGGTGGTTGGCACAATGTCACGTTTTGATGTTTTCGCGAATTTCCCGCACAGTCGCTTTCCCGGCGGAAAATGGCTCGCGCGGCCATTGGCGACGCTTGGGTTGCTTTATTATGCGATGCGGGACCGTTTATGATCGACCGCCAAGCCATAAGCGATGTGCGCGCACGCGAAGTCGCGCGCTTCATCGCGGCCAACCCGAAATCGAGAGCGCAGGCAGAGTCCTCTAAAAGCTGGTTCCAAGGCGTTCCGTTTCATTGGATGCTCGATTGGTCCACCCCATTCCCGATCGTCGCTCAGGCGGCTTCTGGCGCGACGCTGACGAGTGTTGACGGGCAGGTCTTCGATGACTTCTGCCTTGGCGACACCGCGAGCATGTTTGGTCACTCGCCGAGGCCGCTTGCCGAAGCGATTGCCGCGCAAGCAGGGCAGGGCTTAAGCTACATGCTGCCCACCGCAAAGGGCGCGGAATTGGGCGCGATGCTCGCCGACATGTTCGGTCTGCCGCAATGGCAAGTGACAACGACAGCGAGTGAAGCCAATCGCGCCGTCATTCGTTGGTGTCGCGGGATGACGGGACGCGACAAGATTTTGATCTTCAACGGCTGCTATCATGGCGCGGTCGATGATGTTTTCGTCGACCTGCGGGATGGCCGCGCGGTTAACCGGCCAAGCTTGATCGGGCAAGTGCAGGACTTGCTGCCAACGACGGTTACAATCGAGTTTAACGATGTGGAGGCGCTGACGACCGCTTTGCGCGGCGGCGATATCGCTTGCGTCTTGGCCGAACCGTTGATGACCAACATCGGCATGGTGCGCGATGCGCCGGGGTTCCTGACGGAATTACGCCAGCTATGTGATGAAACCGGCACGATTTTGGTGCTGGACGAAACACACACCATTTCATCCGGCTATGGTGGACACAGCAACACGCATGGCCCAAAACCCGACATATTGGTCGTGGGTAAATCCATCGGCGGCGGTGTGCCGTGCGCTGTCTATGGCTTTACGGTGGAAATTGCCCAACGGATGGCGGCGGTGAACGCGTCGCGTCCACCGGGGCATAGCGGCATAGGTACGACCTTATCGGCCAATGCGCTTGCCATTACCGCGATGTACGCAATGTTGGGGCAAGTGATTACGCGCGATGCTTATGCCCATATGCTGTCGATCACTGCCCGGCTGGTGGCGCAATTAAACGCGGTAATCGCCGCACATGCGGTGCATTGGCATGTCAGCCATGTTGGCGCGCGCGTTGAATTGGTCTGTTCGGCTATCCCGCCGCGCAATGGCAGTGAAGCGCGTGCAGCTATGGACCATGAACTGGAAAGCACGATCCACCTGTATCTCGCCAATCGCGGTATCTTGCTTGCGCCATTCCACAATATGATGCTGGTCAGCCCGGTAACGCAAGCCACGCAGGTTGACCGCCTCACGGCAGAGTTGAACAATGCGCTGACTGAGCTATTAGCATTTGAAAATTCAGGCGGACGGAAGTGACATCATGACAATCAAACGCGCAATATCATCAGCGACTATCGCGCCGCGTAGCGAGGCAGAGGCGTTTTTTGCGACGCATCCCGATATCGATTCTATCGAGATGATCTACACCGACTTTGGCGGCGTCCCGCGCGGCAAGCGCCTGCGCCAGCATGAGGTGCTGTCCGTCTATGAAATCGGTCGCTTTTTCCCCGGTTCCATTGCTGTGGTCGATATAACTGGGCAGGACACCGTTGAAACGGGTCTGGTCTGGGAAGATGGCGACGCCGACCGTTCGATGAAGCCAATTCCCGGTACGTTGGTCCGCACCCCTTGGGCTGGCGACAATGCCGCGCAATTCATGGTCGATTTTTATGAACTGGATGGCCAACCGCACGACCTTGACCCGCGCCATGTCCTTGGCCTTGTCGTCGACCGTTTTGCCGAAATGGGCCTGACGCCCGCTTTGGCGGTGGAGCTGGAATTTTACTTGCTAGATCCAAAGCGCGCACGCGATGGGTCTATCCGTCCAGCGCGGCCAGAATATAGTAATGAAACCCCGCAGATGGTCGAAGTCTATGGCCTGCGCGAGCTTGACGATTTCCGTCCCTTTTTCGATGCATTATACGAAACCTGCGATATTCAGGGGCTTCCGTTGGAATCGGCTATATCCGAATTTGCGCCAGGCCAGTGCGAGTTGACCTTGCGCTACAAGCCTGACGTGCTGCGCGCCTGTGATGATGCGATCATGTACAAGCGCGTCGTGAAGGCGGTGGCGCAGGCGCATGGCCTAGAGGCGACGTTCATGGCAAAGCCATTTGCCGAGCAGGCCGGTTCCGGCATGCATATTCACGTGTCGATGAACGACACAGGCGGCAAAAACCTGTTCGCCGCCGACGATCCCGAAGGCACGCCAATGTTGCGCCATGCCATAGGCGGGATGATCGCCAGCGTTGGCGACTGCTTCGCGCTTTTTGCGCCGCATGCCAATAGCTACCGCCGGTTTAAGGCGAACAGCTACGCGCCGGTTGCCCCGACTTGGGGCGTCAATAATCGCACCGTATCCTTCCGGATTCCGGCCGGTCCGCCCTCAAGCCGCCATGTCGAACATCGCGCCTGCGGTGCCGACGCCAACCCATATCTTGCGGTGGCTGGTGTATTGTCGGGTATCCATCATGGTATCACGCACCAGATTGACCCCGGCCCAGCGGTTGTTGGCAATGGCTATGACCGAGACGGGTCAGGCGATGACAAGCCGCCAAGCAATTGGTTTGCCGCAGTCGACCGGTTCCACGGATCTACATTGCTGCGGGCCTATTTGGGCGACCGCTTTGTCGACATGTTCACGATCGTAAAGCGCGTTGAACAGGACCGCTATTTCGGACAAGTGCCCAGCATTGATTATGATTGGTATTTGCGCAACGCTTAGGGTCAGGACCAATTTAATCCAATTTGGTAGCGCGAAGGTGATATGTATGCGTTCACGGCCTAAATCCGGCGACCGGAGCTGCTATCAAACCTTGTCGGCGTATAACAGGCATCCTGGGGCCACACGCTCAAGGATCATATTGATGTCATCTTTGGCAAAGGCGAAGCAGCCTTGGCTGCGGCCAATTTTGCCTTGGTCGTGAATGAGCGACTGGTTCACATACCAAGCAGGGTGAATGACGATCGCGCGCGCCTCGGCTTGGTCGTTTTGCGGATCAAGCCCGATTAGCCGACGGGATTCGCCATATTGACCAAAATAGGTCTCGCCCACGAGATAGCTGCCAGCTGAGGTAGCTTCCGACCCATGTGCGTTGGAGAAATGTTGCACCCAGCCGCTATGGCTTGGGTCCGAACCCTTGCCATGGGCGACGAGGAACGTGTCGGATTTACCGCTGTGCAGATCAACAACGTAAAAGCGCGGGTCGCGCGAAGCCTTAGAAAAGTCCGCTATGGCAAGCAAATCATGGTTGCGAATGCGCGCCTTATGCGCGGCCAACGCCGCCTTTGCGCGGCCAAGCAATACCGGCGATGGGCCGCCCGTTACCATACCCGTGCCCGGCCGAAAGATGATGTCGGCCGCCCGTGACGGAACAGTCAGCAGGCTCGCGCCTAAGACTGCTGAATGAATGAAGTGCCTGCGTCCCAAGTCCATGCCCATCAGATAAAGACCAATCCTTAACATAAACAGGCCTGCAAAAGCATTTGAGCGCAAAAGTAGGACGGTTAGGCGCATCATGTCTGAGTTTAACTTTATACGCCTGCGGGAAAATTGATGTCGAGTTTTTACATCTCTGATGGTAATGCCCATGTTGACGCTGTCTTGTGCGGCTCAATATCCGTCAGTTGGAGCGATTTCATGGGTTTCGGCGCGGGTATCCGCAAATTGCAGGGCATAATCGCGCTTTTGTTGATGAGTGCGGTGCCGGACATGGCTGCAGCGCAAGCATTGGGGCAGGCGCAGCCTGTGCCTATCCAGCAAGGTCAACTGCCGCAAGTCGCTCCGGCGGATGCGGCCTTGGCCATGCCAGCAGCGCCAACGCAATCATCTGCTGTGCCCCCTGCGGCAACACCACCCTCAGTCAAACCCGCGATTACAACGCCAGCAGCAAAGCCGCGCAAAAAAGGACCTGTTGACGCGCTCAAGCCTGGACAGTTTCTTTGGGTGAAGCAGGACGTTTATGAAGGACCGATGAAAATCGTTATCGTACTTGATACGCAGCGTATCTATGTGTTTCAGAATGAACAGCTTATTGGCTTCAGCACAATTTCGTCGGGAAAAAAGGGTAAGGAAACGCCGATAGGTGCTTTCAACATTCTGCAAAAAAATGTGGACCACAAATCCAACCTCTACAGCAACGCACCGATGCCATTTATGCAGCGCCTGACATGGGATGGTATTGCCATCCACGGGGGCGACTTGCCGGGATATCCAGCCTCGCATGGGTGCATCCGTCTGCCAATGGTTTTTGCCAAGGCGTTGTTCGGCGTAACGCAAATGGGGCAAGAGGTTGTCGTCCTTCAAGACACGTCAACGCCCGTCAAGCGGCCAGAGCCCCAGCCGGCCACAG
>JBILLO010000131.1:0-4238 GCA_044376035.1 Sphingorhabdus sp. | reverse complement strand
AAAATACCAAGACCAGAGCGCTGGCAAGCAAAAGGCCGCTTTTTGAAATCTTGTCAGTCAATGATGCAAACCTGTTTCCATATCTGCGCACAGCAATGCGGTATTTCCCCATATCATCCGTTGCCATTGCCGCAACCCTCAGCAAAGAATAGCAAGCCTATGCGCCTTGCGGCAACCGATAGAAACCGCAAAAACCGCATTTCACGCAGCAATTTTGATTTTTACAGTCTATCATCTTATATTTACGAAGAAAATCTGCAAAGCGGCAAACTGCTTTCGGCTGACGCCAAGGCGATATATAGGCGATATCGTCATGGCTGAACATCACGAACCGAAAAAACGTAAATCTGGCACGCAGGCCGCATGGGTCATTGACCGTCCGGTGGTGCTTGTCGGCATGATGGGCGTTGGCAAAACCAGCATTGGAAAACGGCTTGCCGCCTGTCTGGGTGCGCCTTTCGCCGATTCCGATGACGAAATTGAAAAGGCAGCGGGTCTGTCGATCACGGAAATATTCGCGAAATTTGGTGAGGGATATTTTCGGGATGGTGAACGCCGCGTGATTGCCCGGCTCATCGAAGGCGAACCGAAGGTCATTGCAACTGGTGGCGGCGCTTTCGTCAACGACGATACCCGCGCACTCATCTTGGAACGCGCGACATCGATCTGGCTTAACGCCGATGTCAAAGTGCTTGCCGACCGCGTGTCGCGGCGCGACCACCGCCCTTTGTTGCAAGGCAAGGACCCGGTTACGGTCCTGACCGATCTTGGCAAATTGCGTAACCCCATATACGCCGCCGCCAATCTCCATATTCGCAGCGATACCTCGCCACATGTGCGGACCGTTGAAAACATATTGAAGGCCCTTTGCGCATGACCGTGATATCCGTCGACCTGTCCAACCGCCCCTATGACATTCATGTCCGCGCCGGGTTACTGGCCGATGTCGGCGCTATTTTAACGCCTTATGCCCGCGACAACCGCTTGCTTGTGGTAACCGACGAAAATGTGGCTCAGGCCGTTCTGCCGCAGTTTGAATTAACATTGCGCGGCGCGGGGCTGTCATGCGCGCATTTCGTGCTGCCCGCTGGCGAAGCGGGGAAAAGCTGGGTGCAGTTGGAACGGCTGACGGATTGGTTGCTGGAACAGCATGTCGAACGCAGCGACCACATAATCGCGCTGGGCGGCGGCGTCGTTGGGGACATTACTGGCTTTGCTGCGCATATCATCAAACGCGGCTGCGCCTTTATACAGATACCTACGACCCTGCTTGCCCAAGTCGACAGCAGTGTGGGCGGCAAGACCGCTATTAACAGCGCGGCAGGCAAAAATCTGGTCGGGGCGTTTCATCAACCAGCGATGGTGTTGATCGACCCAGAGTTGCTTTTGACGCTTCCACCCCGCCAACTCGCGGCGGGCTTTGCCGAGGTGGTGAAATACGGCCTGATCGATGACGCAGCGTTTTTTAACTTTTGCGCGGATAATCTCGACAGCTTTTTTGCAGGAGACCCTGATATCCGCGCGCAGGCCATCATCCGGTCCGTACAATCCAAGGCGCGGATCGTCGCCGCTGACGAAACTGAACGCACGGGCACGCGGGCGTTGTTGAACCTTGGGCACACTTTTGGCCACGCGTTGGAGGCCGACACAGGCTTTTCCGACCGGCTGTTTCACGGCGAAGCGGTCGCCGCCGGCATGGCCTTGGCGTTTCGCTATTCGGCGCGGTTGGGGCATTGCCCCGCCGAAGATGCCCAACGGGTCACGCAACTTCTGCAACGCGCTGGGCTACCGACCACGCTATCAGACGCAGGCGTCACCGCCAGCGGTGCGGCATTGGTTGACTATATGCGGCATGACAAGAAAATGAGCGCGGGCACGCTGCCCTTCTTGCTCGCACGCGGCATCGGGCAGACATTTTTGTCCAAAGATGTCGCGCTGAACGACGTCGCAGCCTTCCTCGACAGCGAAGTTTAATCGTCCGTAATCAGAAAGTCGTCTGAATCATCGCCGCCGAAACTGTGGCGGGTTCCAGCATGCATATCACCGCTTGTGAACTGCGCTTTCATGCGGCTGCGGTCACGATGCCGGAACTCCAGGATAATGTCTTGAATCTTTTCACGATCCGTTCCGAAATATTTCAACGCGTCGGCAGACATCCGGATGGAAGATTCAAATACCTCACGCATAATGTCGATGCCCTTGTCTTTCATCAATAACAAGGCTTGCTGCCGGTCGTAAGCGCGCACGAACAATTTTGTGCGCGGGAATGTTTCGCGCACGGGCATTAGCGATTCTGCGGTCATGTACCGGTCGTCAATGCAGAAGAATATCGCCTGCGCGTCTTCGCCGCCTGCGCGCTTTAGCAAGTCAACGCGGGTGCCATCGCCGTAAAAAACCTTAAAGCCAAAGTCCTCGCTGAGGTCGATGGTCTGCGGGTTGATGTCAATCAACGTGACTGAGCGTCCCGCCGCCTGCATGATTTGCGATACTTGTTGCCCGAAACGTCCATGCCCGACGATAATGACATTGGCTTGCGACGCGAGTTCGGGGTCATCAAGCTGCACTTCGCCGCTGACCTTTCGCGCCGCAAGCCTGCCCGCAAAGATCATCAGGAACGGCGTCGTTGCCATGGATAAGGTGACGACCGCGCCAAACAGGCTTGCGGCCTCCGGTTCAATCAACAACGCCTGCTGCGCCGCGGCAAACAACACGAACGCAAACTCGCCACCTTGGCTCAATAGCATCGCCATAATGATGGACGGCTTGTTTTGGAGGCCAAAGCACCGACCAAGCGCATAGATGACGGCGATCTTGACCGTGATCAGCGCCAGCGCCAAACCCGCCACGAAAAAGGGTTGCGACAGGATTACATCGACGTCGAGCAACATGCCGACAGCGAGGAAAAACAGGCCGAGTAAAATGGAACGGAACGGATCAATGTCGGCCTCCAACTCATGCCGGTACGGGGATTCCGCCAACATAACGCCAGCGATAAATGCCCCCAAGGCTGGCGAAACACCGATTGCTTGCATCACCGCGGCGCTGATGCAGACGGTGAATAGGCCAGTGACAATAAACAATTCGCGCTCTGAAATCTTGCCGACCAACCGCAAGAGCGGCGACAGCAGATAGCGTCCAGCCAACACCAGTCCCGCAATCGCCAGAACCGCATAAAGCACCAGATACCAGCCCTCTATCGCGCCCTCCTGCGCCGGTGCGCGCGACAGGGCCGCAACGATAGTCAACAAGGGAACAATGGAAATGTCCTGAAACAACAAGATAGAGAAGCTCTTCTCTCCATAATCGGTCTTCATCCGACCGCGCGATTGCAGCAATGGCAACACCTGCGCAGTGGAGGACAAAGCCAGCGGAAGCCCAAGCACTAAGGCGGCTGGCCAGCTAAAGCTTGGCATTGCGAAATGAATGACGGCAAACATGCCAAGCCCGCACAATATGACCTGCAACGGCCCGAAAAGCAGGATGTCCCGCCGCAACAGCCACAGCCGGCTGGGGGACAATTCTAGCCCGACGAGGAACAGGAGCAAGATGATGCCGATTTCGGAATAGGCCAATATCGTCTCTGGCGCGTCAATCAGCGCAAGGCCGTCAGGCCCGATGGCAATGCCCGCGACCAGATAGCCAAGCACCGCGCCAAGGCCGAGACGCCTAAAAATCAGCACCGCCAACAAAGCCGCGCCGAGCAGCACCACCCCGCCGAACATGACATCAGCGACGAGGTGGTGTGATGTTTCTTCCATCAGGCGTTCTGTTTGGCTTGCGCGGCAGCAGCGAGGATCGCGTCATAAGGCAATAATATCGCGGCATGGCGCGAAGGATAATCAGTTGCCGCTGCCAACAATGCCAATTCCGGCCAGCAGCTTGGCATATCGCCCTCCCGCTTTAACGCCTGCGCCACGCCATCGCGCAATTTGGCGACTTCGGACATAGCTGTGCCAACCGCATGGTGCATCAAAATCGCCGCAGAGGCCTGCCCAAGCGCGCAGGCATTGGCGCGTAGGGCAAGCCCGCGCAATGTGCCGTCAGCGTCGGTCACAATATCCGCCTGAATGCGGCTGCCGCACAAGGGCGAACGCACTTCGGCACTGCCATCCGGCGCTGCAAGCCGATGGTCAGCGGCCAAAGACGTCGCCAACCGCAGGATATCCCGATTGTAGAGCGCCGAGTCCATCAGTTTGCCGTTTCCGCGTCACTATCGGCAGTGCGGTTTTGTTCGCGGA
>JBILLO010000130.1:0-4255 GCA_044376035.1 Sphingorhabdus sp. | reverse complement strand
ACGTTTAACAATGCTTGGTCCTACAGATGGAACCCGGCGGTCATGGCGGCACAAGGCTATGCCGTGGTCAGCATCGATTTTCATGGCAGCACGGGTTACGGTCAAAAATTTACCGACAGCATCAACAAAAACTGGGGCGGCTGGCCGCTCGAAGATTTGCAAAAGGGCATGGATGCAGTCGGCAAAATAGATACGCAGCTCGATACCGCCAACGCCTGTGCATTGGGTGGCTCTTATGGCGGCTATATGATGAACTGGATTTCGGGCAACTGGCCCGACCGTTTCAAATGCCTTGTCAACCATGCCGGTATCTTTGACCTGCGCGCCATGGCCTATGAAACCGAGGAATTATGGTTCGACCAATGGGACAATGGAGGCCCATGGACCACGCGCAGCGACGCGGAGAAATGGAACCCGGTCAACTATGTCGCCAAATGGAAGACGCCAACCTTAGTGATCCATGGCGAGAAGGATTATCGCATCCCTTATTCGCAATCGCTGGCCGCCTTTACCGCGTTGCAGCAGCAGGGCGTGGAATCGAAATTACTCGTGTTTCCGGATGAAAATCACTGGGTGTTGAAACCAAAAAATTCCATCCAATGGCACCGGGCGGTGTTTGATTGGGTGGGTAAATATTTGAAGGGTAAATAAGTCCAATTTTGTCATTCCCGCGAAAGCGGGAATCCATGGTCTGATCGGTCAGCGCAAGCGGAAGGTTCAGGCCATGGACCCCCGATCAAGTCGGGGGTGACAAAATTTATAGAGTTGAGACGAAGTATTTGGGGGAAGAGTATGACAGATATTGCGCATGAAGTGGCAACCGAAATCAGCGGCGGGGCGGAACTGTCGCGCAGTTTGAAGTCGCGCCATGTCTCCATGATCGCGATTGGCGGCATCATTGGTGCCGGGCTGTTCGTTGGGTCTTCCACCACGATCAGCCAGGCTGGCCCCGCCGCAGTCTTCTCCTTTGCCATTGCCGGGTTCATCATTTTGCTGGTCATGCGCATGATCTCCGAAATGGCGATAGCCGTTGATGGCGTGCAAACCTTCCCAGACTTTGCGCGCTTTGGCCTTGGCCATTTGGCAGGATTTATGTCCGGCTGGCTCTATTGGTATTTCTGGGTCGTTGTTGTCGCGATTGAGGCGATTGCTGGCGCGCAAATCTTGCATGGATGGTTTCCTGCTATACCTGAACTTGGCATCGGCATTGCTCTGATGGCGATTTTGACGGCGGTAAACCTGATGTCCGCGCGCGCATATGGTGAGTTTGAATTCTGGTTCTCGTCGATCAAGGTCGCCGCGATCATCGTCTTCATTCTGGTCTGCGCCGCATGGGCCTTTGGCCTAACCTCTGGCGGCGGTTCGACCTTTGGCAATTTGACCGCGCATGACGGCTTTGTTCCCAATGGCTGGGGCGTCGTGCTGGCGGCCGCAACCTCGACTATATTCAGCCTTGTTGGCGCAGAAATCGCCACCATCGCAGCGGCCGAATCCGAAGAGCCTTCGAAGGTTATCAGCCGCATGACCGTATCGGTTACGTTGCGTATTCTTATCTTCTACATACTCTCCATCTTCCTCATCGTCTCGGTCGTGCCATGGACTGAGATCGTGCCCAAGGTGTCACCCTTTGCCACCACGCTTGCCTATATGGGCTTGCCCGCCGGCCAGTTGATTATGGAGGCGGTGGTTTTGGTCGCCGTGCTGTCGTGCTTGAACTCGGGCCTATATGTCACCTCGCGCGCTTTGTTCGGCCTGGCCAAGCATAAAGACGCGCCTTTGTGGTTGGTGCAGGTCAACAACCGCAAAGTGCCAGCGCGTGCCATCTTGATCGCCAGCCTGTTCAGCTATTTTGCGCTCGCCGCCGATGCGGTGTCGCGCGATGTGGTATTCAGCTTCCTGATCAATAGCTGTGGCGTGACCATGCTTTTGCTGTACCTCATGACATCCGCCGCACAGCTAAAGCTGCGCCGTAGATATGAGGCGGAGGACCCAAGCCGACTGCAAATCAAAATGTGGTTCCACCCTTACGGCACTTATGTCGCGATAGCGGCGATGTTGGTGATCTTGGTCGCAAAGGGCCTTGATCCGGCGGCATCGCAGGAATTGTGGTTGAGCCTGCTGGTAGCGGGCGGCTTTGCAGCGGCGTTTTTCGTTTTCCGGCGACGGGTAACCTAACGCTGTAGGTAAAAATATGAGCACACAAAGCCGCAAAGACACAAAGACACAAAGAAGAAGAGATAAAGCAGCCGATAGGCAGCCCACTTTCTTCCTTTCTTTGCGGCTTTGCGGCTTTGCGTGATAAAAAGCGTCTCACACCCACAGGATAAGCCACCGATACGCTGCGAAATCCTTGCCCAATTGCCCACGCGCTGGCAAAGCCACTTTCCATGACTATAGACAAGACTTTTGACCCCGCCGCGATTGAGGCGAAATGGTATGCGCATTGGGAATCCACTGGCGCATTCCGTCCCGATCGCCCCCATGCCGAGCCTTACACAATCGTGAACCCGCCGCCCAATGTGACGGGCAGCTTGCACATCGGCCATGCGCTCGACAACACCTTGCAGGATATCCTCATCCGCCATGCGCGTTTGCAGGGCAAGGACGCTTTGTGGGTGGTCGGCATGGATCATGCGGGCATCGCCACGCAGATGGTGGTCGAACGTCAGCTTAATGCCCAAGGGCAAAAGCGCACCGACTTCACCCGCGACGAATTTGTGACCAAAGTGTGGGAATGGAAGGCGGAAAGCGGCGGCGAGATTACCGGCCAGTTGCGTCGTCTTGGCTGCTCAATGGATTGGGAGAATGAACGCTTCACGATGGATGAGGGCTTTTCAAAGGCCGTCATCAAGGTGTTTGTGGAGCTTTATAATACGGTCAAGGAAGACGGAACGCGCCTGCTCTACCGCGACAAGCGCCTTGTCAACTGGGACCCGCATTTCAAAACGGCAATTTCGGATCTCGAAGTCGAGACGCGCGAAGTCAACGGCCATATGTGGCATTTCAAATATCCGCTCGCGGGCGGGGAAACCTATATCTATGTCGAGCGCGATGCCGACGGCAATGTCACATTAGAGGAGGAACGCGATTATATCGCCATTGCCACCACGCGTCCGGAAACGATGCTAGGCGACGGCGCGGTTGCGGTGCATCCGGGCGATGAGCGCTATAAGCCTATCGTCGGCAAGCTGTGCGAAATCCCAGTCGGCCCAAAAGACCATCGACGCCTGATCCCGATTATCACTGACGAATATCCCGACCCCGATTTTGGTTCGGGCGCGGTGAAGATTACCGGCGCGCACGACCAGAATGATTACGGCGTCGCGCAGCGCAACGGCATCCCGATGTACCGCCTGATGGACGAAGTCGCCGCCATGCGCAGCGATGGCACGCCTTATGCGCAAGCTGCCGAACGCGCCAAGGCGATAGGCGCTGGTGGACAGTGGACCGTCGCCGACATAGACACGCTCAACCTTGTTCCTGACGCCTATCGCGGCCTTGACCGATACGAAGCACGCAAACGGGTTGTCGCCGACATTGACGCAGACGGCCTGATGATTGCCGTCGAAAATAAGGCGATCCAACAACCCTTTGGAGACCGTTCAGGCGTCGTGATCGAGCCGATGCTTACCGACCAATGGTATGTCGATGCGGCAACACTCGCCAAGCCAGCCATAGAAGCCGCGCGCAAAGGCAAGGCCAATGGCGGTTTCGACATTGTGCCAAAGTCTTGGGAAAAAACCTATTTCAATTGGATGGAAAATATCCAGCCCTGGTGTGTAAGCCGCCAATTATGGTGGGGACACCAGATACCGGTCTGGTATGGGCCGAAGATCGATGTTGACAAGACAACACTTTTTCACGGCGGCCTTAACTGGAATCAAGTTACAAAAAATGACTTTGAAGTGTGCTTTGTCGCCGCATCCGAGGAGGAAGCTAAGCAACTCGCGCTGGATCACTACAAGCAATTGCTTGGTGTGGAGGCTGTTCGATCAATCGAAATCAAGGATGTGCGTAGCAAGTATTCCGGGATTCACATTGAATCCGTAAGCGAATTTAATGGAGTAATCCATATCCGGCAGGATGAAGACGTTCTCGACACATGGTTCTCCTCCGCGCTTTGGCCGTTTGGTACTTTGGGTTGGCCTGATGCGCTCTCCTCCCCATCGACTTGCGATGGGGAGGGGGACCGCCGCGTAGCGGTGGTGGAGGGGACTGCAACCTCGAAGGCCCCTCCGTCATCCGAAGCTGGCGC
>JBILLO010000129.1:0-4268 GCA_044376035.1 Sphingorhabdus sp. | reverse complement strand
CGTCCAATGAGGGCGCGGCCCAATGGCGAATTATACGAAATGCGGCCCGCTTTTGCGTCGGCTTCGGTCTCGCCAACAAGCTGATAGCGCACGGGCTTATCATTTTCATCTAACAAGTTAACGGTCGCACCAAAGACGATTTTGTCGCCCGAAAGCGTTGAAGGGTCAATGATCTGCGCACGACCAATCTTGTCCTCGATGTCCGAAATCGCGGCTTCAACCTGGCCCTGACGTTCCTTGGCAGCATGATATTCGGCATTTTCCGACAGATCGCCATGCGCGCGCGCTTCCTCAATTGCTTCCACAATCAACGGACGTTCGTCACGAAGGCGCTTCAGGTCGGTCGTCAGCTTTTCATAGCCTTCGGCCAACATCGGATATTTCTCAAAACTCGCCATCAGGCAAAAACCCTTCGTCACAAAAATATCCCGACCGGACGCGTGCTAACCACCCATCCGATATGCAGTTCAATTGTCGGGGAAAGATACTGCGCGTATTAATAATAGTCTTGAAGTGGCCGAACTTCAAGTTGCCGTTGTTGCAGTGCGGCAATAGCCTGCGCAACCGCCACACTTCCCGCAGCTGTCGTATATTGCGAAACCTTGCCCGCAAGCGCGGAACGGCGAATTTCTTCGCTGTCTTTCAAGCTTTGCCAACCTTCGGTCGTGTTGAAGATAAGCTGAATTTCGCCGTCTTTAATCTTGTCGACAATGTGCGGGCGGCCTTGCGCAACCTTGTTCACGCGCTCAACCTCTATGCCCTGCGCCAGCAAATAATCCGCAGTGCCGCCGGTCGCGCAGACGGTGAAACCGCATGCAATAGCTTGGCGAACCGCAGGAACAATCACAGGCTTATCGGTATCTTTGACGGATACGAACAGCTTCCCGCTCATCGGCGGTGGCATGCGCGCGCCGATTTGCGATTTGGCAAAGGCCGTCGCAAAATCACGATCAATGCCCATGACTTCGCCCGTTGACTTCATTTCGGGCGACAGCACAGGATCAACACCGGGGAAGCGGTCAAAGGGGAACACCGCCTCTTTCACCGCGATATAGTCAATGTCGAGGTTGATGGGCGGCAGATCTCTCAACTTCTCCCCCGCCATAACGCGTGCGGCGATCTTGGCGATTGGCGCGCCAATCGCTTTGGCGACAAACGGAACGGTCCGCGATGCCCGTGGATTGACCTCAATGAGGTACACTTCGCCGTCTTTGACCGCAAATTGGATGTTCATCAGGCCAAGCACATGCAGGTTGACCGCAAGCAATTCGGTCTGGCGGCGGATTTCCGCAATGATGTCGGCAGGCAGGCTATATGGCGGGATGGTGCACGCAGAGTCGCCGCTATGCACGCCTGCCTCTTCGATATGTTGCAGGATGCCAGCGACAACAACTTCGTCGCCATCGCATAAGGCATCAACATCAACCTCAATCGCGTCACGCAGATAGCTATCAATCAAAACCGGCGAGTCGCCAGAGACGATCACCGCTGTTTGAATGTAATTTTCCAACTGCGCTTGCGTATCGACAATTTCCATCGCGCGTCCGCCAAGCACATAAGATGGCCGCATCAGCACAGGGTAGCCAATATTCTCAGCGACCTTGATCGCCTCTTCACGGCTGCGCGCAATGCCGTTTTCGGGCTGCTTAAGCTTCAACTTGTTGATCAGCGCGGCAAAGCGCTCGCGGTCTTCGGCCAAATCAATCGCGTCGGGTGAGGTGCCCAAAATGGGAATACCCGCCGCCTCAAGCGCCTTTGCCAAGTTCAACGGCGTCTGCCCGCCGAACTGCACAATGACACCCTTCAGCGTGCCATTCTGTTGCTCGACATGCAAGATTTCGAGAACATCTTCTGCCGTCAGCGGTTCGAAATACAGCCGATCCGATGTGTCATAGTCCGTCGACACCGTCTCCGGGTTGCAATTGACCATGATCGTTTCATAGCCAGCGTCCGCAAGTGCAAAGCACGCATGGACGCAGCAATAATCAAACTCGATCCCCTGTCCAATGCGGTTCGGCCCGCCGCCCAAGATGACAATCTTTTCGCGGTTCGTCGGCGCGCTCTCACACTCCGGCGTGCCAAAGCTTGGTGCCTCATACGTGGAATACATATATGGCGTTTTTGCTTCAAATTCCGCAGCACATGTGTCAATGCGCTTGAACACCGGACGCACGCCCAATTTGTGGCGCAGCGCGCGCACTTCGTCTTCGGTCACTGCCCCCGCCATCGCGCGGGCGGCCTGCATCGCAATGCCAGACCCCCGGCGAATGGCCGTTTCCATGCCAGGCCGTATATTGACCGATTCCACGGCAAGATAGGCAAGCCTTTTGTCGGAGAAGCCCATGGCCTTCAAACGGCGCAGCGCTTCTGCGTTATTGGGCAGACCGTTGGTCTTGACGTCATTTTCGGCGGCGATGATTTCTTGTAGCCGTTCGAGGAACCATGGGTCGAACTTCGCGATGGCATGGATTTCTGCAACGCTCATGCCCTCACGCAAGGCTTGCGCTGCAACCAACAAGCGGTCAGGTGTTGCGCGGCTGAGTTCCGCCGATAATTCATCCTTAGATGCGCCGCGCAGGGCATCGATATAATTGAAGCCCGACAATCCGGTTTCCAACCCGCGCAGCGCCTTTTGCAGGCTTTCATGGATATTGCGGCCAATTGCCATCACTTCGCCAACCGACTTCATCGCCGTGGACAAAAGCGGCTCTGCCCCCTTGAACTTTTCAAAGGCGAAACGCGGGATTTTGGTGACGACATAATCAATCGTGGGTTCAAACGACGCCGGGGTTGCGCCGGTAATGTCGTTGGTAATCTCGTCGAGCGTATAGCCGACCGCCAGCTTCGCCGCGACCTTGGCGATGGGGAAGCCTGTCGCCTTTGACGCCAGCGCCGACGAACGCGAAACACGCGGGTTCATTTCGATGACGATCAGGCGGCCATCCTTGGGATTTACTGCGAACTGTACGTTCGAACCACCTGTTTCTACGCCTATTTCCCGCAAACAAGCGATGCTCGCGTTACGCATGATCTGATATTCTTTATCGGTCAGCGTGAGCGCAGGCGCAACGGTGATGGAATCACCCGTATGCACCCCCATCGGGTCGACATTTTCGATGGAGCAGATGATGATGGCGTTGTCAGCGCGGTCGCGCACGACTTCCATCTCAAATTCTTTCCAACCGAGCAGCGATTCCTCAATCAACACTTCAGTCGTCGGCGACGCATCCAACCCGCCGGTGACGATATGGATAAATTCGTCGCGGTTATACGCAATCCCGCCGCCGGTGCCGCCCATGGTGAAGCTGGGGCGAATAATCGATGGCAGGCCAGTGCGTTCCAGCACTTCCAACGCCTCCTCCAACGAATGCGCGATGCCTGAACGCGCCGATTCCAGCCCGATCTTGGTCATTGCATCGCGGAACTTAATCCGGTCCTCGGCCTTATCAATCGCCTCGGCATCCGCGCCGATCATTTCGACGCCGTACTTCGCCAGCGTGCCATCGTTGAACAACGCCAAAGCGACGTTCAATGCCGTCTGCCCACCCATCGTCGGCAAAACTGCGTCGGGACGCTCTTTTTCGATGATCTTGGCAACGATTTCGGGCGTAATCGGCTCAACATAGGTCGCATCGGCCATATCCGGATCGGTCATGATCGTCGCCGGGTTCGAATTGACGAGGATGATCCGATAGCCCTCCTCACGCAGCGCCTTGCACGCCTGCGTCCCCGAATAATCAAACTCGCACGCCTGCCCAATGATGATCGGGCCAGCGCCGATGATGAGGATGGATTTGATATCGGTTCTTTTAGGCATAATATAGGTCCGGAACTTCCCTCGCCCCCTTCTGGGGGAGAGGGACTGGCGCGACGCGCCTGGGAGAGGGGGGAGTAAGATGACCAAGCGCAATATAGGCACCCGAGCGAACGCCAAAACGCTGCGAACCGAAATGACCCCGCCCGAGGCAAAGCTCTGGTCGATCCTGCGCGGCGGCAGGCTGGAGGGCATCAAATTCGTCCGGCAAATGGTCTTTGGGCCGCATTACATCGCCGACTTCGCTGCGCGCAGCCACAGGCTTGTCATCGAACTTGATGGCGACAGCCATGCGGGGAACGAAGCCCATGACGCCGCGCGCACCGTTTATATGGAAAGCAGGGGCTACAAGGTCATCCGCTTTGCCAATCGCGACGTTTTTGAAAATCCCGAAGGCGTCGCGCGCATGATCTTGGCGGCGATTGGAAGGGACTGGTCTTAATCCCTCACCCTC
>JBILLO010000128.1:0-4343 GCA_044376035.1 Sphingorhabdus sp. | reverse complement strand
GTGAACAGGTTCATGCTACCACCGGCCTGCTCGAACAACGCCCAAAAGAGGGGCTGCAACGCCAACAGGAAGAGGATAGCATAGATGCGATGGCGCGCCTCTATATCTAGCTTGAAAGACTGCAGCAGCACATAGCCGAGTAACAGGACACCAAGGCCGAGCAGCAACCAGCCATAAAAGCCCTGATACTGGATCAGCAGCCAGATACCGGCAACAGCGGCAAGGCCGACGCCATAAATGCCATATTCGGTCAACTTAGTCATGGGTGCCGGCGCTTCGCCGCGGCCCATGAGTAAAGGCTTGCCGAGCACAAAGACAATCAGACCGAGCAGCATGCCGAGACCAGCTGCGCCGAAGCCATAGGACCAGCCATAGGTTTCACCAAGATAACCGGCAAAAATCGTACCGATCGCGGCGCCTACGTTAATACCCATATAGAAGATGGTATAGGCACCGTCACGACGCACATCGGTGCGCGGATAGAGTTGACCGACAATAACGGAGATATTGGCCTTGAGGAAGCCCGAGCCCACAATGATGAAGGCCAACGCCAGCCAGAATATGTTGATCGCGGGATCCGACTGTTTCACTAAGGGGTCGGTAACGCCCGCCAAACCTTCAAATGCCATCAAGACATGACCAAAAGTCAGCAGGACCGCACCGAATGCCACCGCCTTGCGCTGGCCTAGATACCGGTCAGCAAACCACCCGCCGAGAACCGGCGTGATGTAGACCAGGCTAGTATAGGCGCCATAGATTAGGTTCGATTGGCCGTCGGAAAAGAGCCAATGCTTTGTAAGGTAAAGGATAAGCAGCGCGCGCATTCCATAATAGGAAAAACGCTCCCACATCTCTGCGAAAAAGAGAACGTAGAGACCGCGTGGATGGCCGGCAAATTCAGGCTCCTTGCGCGTCGCGATATAGGCCCCGCCAAGCAAGAAGAAACCCAGAACTGCAGCTGCAATCGCAGTAATCCAATCCTGCTCCTGCCAAAGCGCAATGTCTTTCAGACCCATGTGCAATCCCCTCGATAACCTGTAAATAGTCGGTCTTCGCCGTCTGTTTTTCTAATGCGTCATCTAACTGAAAAATCGAGCCTGTGAAGAATTTTGTTGCACTTGTTGCCGCTTTTCGACGAACAGCAGGCCATGTTCAACGATCTTTCCTCTGTCACCGCCTATCTGGAAACCCGCCGCTCTGGCAAACCACGCGATATGGTCGCTCCCGGTCCCGACGGCGCGACGCTTGACCTGATCCTGCAAACGGCGATGCGCACCCCCGATCATGGGAAATTATTCCCGTGGCGTTTTGTCGAGATCACTGACCGCTCGGCCTTTGCGGACCTTTTGAAAACAGCATTCTGCGCCGCAAACCCGGATGCGCGCCCAGTGCAAATTGAAGCGGCTATTGCGTCTGCTTACATGGCCCCAACGCTCATCATGCTGATATTTTCCCCGCAACCAAGCCTGAAAATTCCGCTGTGGGAGCAGCAGATGAGCGTTGGCGCGGTGGGTATGAATTTGCTCCACGCGGCGCATGCGCATGGCTTTGTCGGCAGCTGGATCACGGGATGGACAAGCTATGACCCTTTGGTGCACGCGGCCATTTGTGCGGGCGAGGAGCAGATAGCGGGCATGTTCTTCATTGGCACCCCAGCGCTTGGCTTGGAAGAACGCCCACGCCCCGTGCCAAGCGACATCATCCGTCAATGGCCGTGACTACATAGATTCCCCCATGCTTGACGCGCCATACTGTATTATGGCAGTAAGCATGTGATGAAAAATGATGCAAAGCCAGTCTATCTAAAATTACGCGACGTGATCGCTGCGGCGATCCTCGACGGCAATTATAAAGAGGGTGAAATGCTGCCCTCTGTGCGGGCATTTGCAGCCGTACAGGGTGCAAATCCGCTGACCGTCGCCAAAGCCTATCAGTTATTTCAAGACAGCGGCTTGGTCGATGTCAAACGTGGCGTTGGCCTGTTTGTAGCCCTGGGCGCCACGGCAAAGCTGCGGAGTTTTGAGCGGGACAATTTCGTTCAAAATGTCTGGCCCGATGTAAAGGCACAGATGCAGCGCGCAGGTATTGATCCTTCGGAGTTACTCGCACTGAACTAGGCCGTGCGTTAGCTTCAGACATTTTGGTCAAAGGTAAAAGGCGACATACCGCGTTCGCGTTCATTGAATACCAGCACACGGCCAGCGGGCGGCGCACTTCTTTGGGGACATTCCGGCCGCGTGCACGCTGAACAGCCAAGGCCAATCGCCGTCGCCCCGCCATTTTTAAGGTCCAACCCACGGGCAGCGGCCAATGGCGCGGCAAGCTGTGCGTCCAAGCCAAGGCAAATCGCAAATTCTGCCTCCACACTGCCGCTCACCGCGGTTTGCGGGTGTACAGTGCGCGACAAAGTGAACCAACGACTGTCGTCCTCTAACTCCACCAGATGCGGCATAAGCGTCCCGGGCCGCGCAAACACATTATGCACATGCCATAAAGGACAACGCCGGTCGGTCGCCACCAATGGCGATGCGCTTGCACCTGCATAACGTTTGCTGCTTTGCCCTGCCCGATCAATGCGCAACATGAAAAACGGCAAACCGCGTTGGCCCACACGCTGCAACGTGGTCAGGCGGTGGGCGATCTGTTCAAAGCCTGCACCAAAGCGTCGCTGCAACAGCATGATGTCATAACCTGTGGCGTCGCAGGCGCGCAGGAACCGCGCATAAGGCATCATGACGGCAGCGGCGAAATAGCTGCTTAAATGGCGACGATAGAGCCGTTCGGCGGCCCGTTCCGGGAAGGATGCTCCGGCAACGAGTGCGTCAATCTCCGCCTTTGCCTCTAGGATGCCAAGCTGCAACGCCGCTGCAAAGGTGCGGCTGGCGGGGTCAAGCAGTTCGGACAATTGCAGCTGCCGTGCGTGCAGGTCGAGGCGGCGGAGCCTGTCTGGCATTACGTCAAACGGCAAAATGCGGATTGAAAGCTGATGCTTTACGCGCAGCCGTTCGGTAATCGCGCCATACAGGTCAGCATTGGCGAGCCGCAGTTCGTCCGCAAGGGTCTCCGCTTGAGAGTCCAAATCGGCGAAATGGTTACGCCAGCGTTCGATTTCGCGTCGCGCCGATGCAATGGCTTCAGGCTCAATCTGTGCGCCGCCACCTGCTGCGCTGGCCCCGCCGTGGGAGCCGCCCGACAGACGATCAAACGCCCGCGCAAAAGCCTCGGCCGCATCCGGGCTTGCTGCAATCCATTCTTCGACCTGCGCCCGGTCAACGGCAAGGTCAGCAAACATCGGGTCGCTTAGCCGACGCCGGATAGCATCAACGCCGCCACCCGGCGTTGCACCCTTCAATGTGCGCGGGTCAAAGTCATAAGACTGCGCCAGTTTCAATAACAAGGTCGCGGTCAACGGCCGTTGATTGCGTTCAATCAGGTTAAGATAGGACGGCGAAATCGCAAGCCCATCGGCCATTGCCCCTTGGGTCAGACCATAAGCGCGGCGGATTCTGCGCACGGCATGTCCTGCAAATAGTTTTTCTTCAGCCATAGGTCTCTTGTCAATAAAATTACAATATTACAAAATAACGATACGGTTTTACGACGATAACACAATAAATATTACAAAATTGACTCGGCTTTTCTGCGGAAGTGGCGGAATACCTCGAAATCGAATTGCATGATTGAAGGAATAGAGAATGTCATATCAGACACTGATAGCTACAAACAGCGCGCAAATTGCCGCGCATAACGGAACGTGGGATTCCATCAGCGCCGAATCCGTCGCGCGTATGCAGTTGCAAAACCGTTTTCAGACTGGTCTCGACATTGCACGGTACACCGCCAAGATCATGCGCGAAGACATGGCTGCTTATGACGCAGACCCCGCGCAATATACGCAATCGCTGGGTTGCTGGCACGGCTTCATCGCGCAGCAAAAGATGATCTCTATCAAGAAGCATTTTGGCACCACCAAGAAGCGTTATCTGTATCTGTCAGGTTGGATGATTGCTGCATTGCGCAGTGAATTTGGCCCCCTGCCCGACCAGTCTATGCATGAAAAGACAAGCGTTCCTGCGCTCATCGAAGAACTCTACACATTCTTGCGCCAAGCCGACAGTCGCGAGCTCAACATCCTCTTCCGCGACCTTGATGATGCGCGTGGACAGAACGACACCGCTCGCGCCGCCGCGATCATGGATAAGATCGAAAACCATGAAACCCATGTCGTACCCATCATCGCGGATATCGACGCCGGGTTCGGCAACGCAGAAGCGACTTATTTGCTCGCAAAGAAGATGATCGAGGCGGGTGCCTGTGCGCTCCAGATCGAAAACCAGGTATCA
>JBILLO010000127.1:0-4365 GCA_044376035.1 Sphingorhabdus sp. | reverse complement strand
CGCATAGCAGGGTCGCAGCGCGGTCAATCGGGCGCATGGAAATATCGCGATCATGGCCTGTTTGTGTGCTTTGCCCCGGTGGATCAGCCGCGATATGGCGCAGCGGTCGTGATCGAACATGGCATGGGCGGCGCGCGCGCAGCGGCCCCCATTGCCAAGGATGTGCTGACCTTCATCTATGACCGTGAACGGGCAATGGCGTCGCTGGAGGCATTGGAGGCTGGCTGGGGCGGTAATATCGAACAACGCATGGCTGCCAAATATGCCTTGTTCCAAAATCCGCCAGCGCCACCACCGCCACTGGACCCGTTGGCATGAACGGCATCGTCCCTGCCCCCATTGCCGCATTGCCCTGGCGCGTCATTTTCATCCTGATGGCGTTGGTGGGCTTTGGCGCTACGGTGCTATATTCCGCAGCGGGCGGCCATTTTGACCCATGGGCGGGCAAGCATGTCATGCGCTTTGTGGTCCTTCTTGGCATGGTCATCATCATGTCACGGATGAAGCTGGAATTTTGGAAATCCATCACTTTCCCGCTCTATCTGCTTTTGCTTTTTCTCTTGATAGTGGTCGAACTGATGGGGTTTGTAGGCGGAGGTAGCCAGCGTTGGATCAACTTGGGCATCATCACGCTGCAACCGTCCGAGCTGATGAAACCGGTGATGGTTCTTGCCGCCGCGTGGTTTTTCGACCGGCTTCCGCCAAACCGCATATTTGGCATGGATGCCGTTTGGCCGCTGGGCGCATTGTTGTTGCTGCCAAGCGCGCTGGTGATTATCCAGCCTGATTTCGATGCTGCCATTGCCTATGCCTTTGGCTTGGGTGTCGTGGGCTTTATGGCCGGTTTGCCGCTCATCTATTTTTGGGGCGCTGGTGCGGGCATCGCCGTTCTTGCGCCCTTGGTCTATTTCTTTGGCCTCAAACCCTATCAGCAAGACCGCGTGCTCATTTTCCTAAACCCCGAAAATGACCCTTTGGGCGCTGGCTATCATATCACCCAATCGAAAATCGCCATTGGCTCAGGCGGCATCTTTGGCAAAGGCTTTGGCAATGGCACGCAAAGCCATTTGGCTTATCTTCCCGAAGGGCATACCGACTTCGTCTTTGCCACCATGGCCGAAGAATGGGGCATCGTCGGTGGTTTCCTCATTCTGTTTCTCTATTTCCTGCTTATGCGCTGGGGCTTGACCGTCGCGATGCAAAGCAAGACCCGCTATGGCCAATTGGTCGCCGCTGGCCTGACCTGCACGATTTTCTTTTACATCATGATCAACCTGTTGATGGTTGTGGGCCTGGCCCCAGTTGCCGGGATTCCTTTGCCCTTTGTCAGCCACGGCGGATCGTCGATGCTGACGATGATGCTGTGTGTTGGGATTATCATGTCCATCGAGCGCCACCCCGGCGCAAAGCGCGGCCAATTCCAATAAATCCGGTAAGGCGCGCTTGACAATGCCAGCTAAACCCATCAAAGGCGGCGCTCCAAACGGGACTGCGCATGTGGCCATCCCGAAATGGGGACGCTTAGCTCAGTTGGTAGAGCAGCTGACTCTTAATCAGCGGGTCGTGGGTTCGAACCCCTCAGCGTCTACCATTTTTTCGATGATTTAGTATATTGTTGCGGTTTTTTTGAAAGCTAAAGCTTTAGGTGAATGGAGTACCGAATAGGCACTGAGTTTGACTTAGAGAAGATCAAAACTGCGTCATCATTGTTATAGCTGGTATGTTAGCGCCGATCGCGTTAGCTGGCTCAATGACTTATCACAGCTGTAAAGATAGCCGGGTTGTTAAACTCGAATGGACTGATGACTATGTCATGCTGGTGTGGACTACCGATAACCCACCAAAAAATATAGGATCATTCGAATTCAAGTATATCGAGGGGCCCAGTAGTTCCGGTGATGACGACTATTATCATCTCCAGAGTATGTTTCTTGAAGGGCCAGATTGTAGCCGCAAATACTTGCAGCAGGGCATCGGTCGCGCGATAATAAAGGAAGTCGGTAGCTATGGCTTACCTATCGTTTTTACCCAGCATGATGGAATCAAGAGAGACGACGGAAGCCACTTAATTGGAGATGGCCCCCCATTCGCAACAACGATGGTATCTGAGGGCCTTGCTCGTTGGGATAGCAACAACCGCGAAGAATTCTAACGGGCGTCGATGCGAGCCAAGACTCCGCTAGGTGCAATTCGTGAACCGGTCTGCAAAAAAGTTCTTGGTTTTCCTCAGAATTGTCTAGGTCAGAAATAGACTCATAGGGGGGGCCGTTGCTACCTCTCCCAATACGGGAGTGCTTATGTGGCGATTTGATCAAGGACGAATTGAATACTTTCAGTTCAACGAGCTGAGAAAAATAGCAAAACTTGCTGTCGCAAACGATCTGAAATCAGCAACACGGCAGGCATTGGCTGATGCTACTGGGTTGCCTTTCTACCCAGCTTCGGACGCATATAGCCATATCGTGCCAGTGCGCGAGGTGCGGCTGGCTGCTGGCGCTGGTTTCGTTGTTGCAATCTGTGGAGAGATTATGACGATGCCGGGCTTACCAAGGGTTCCTGCCGCCGAAGGTATCGGAATTGACGCTCAGGGTGCGATTAAAGGGTTGTTTTGAGATCAGTTGCCGCCGACTTCACTTGATCGCGACGTCTCGGCAATGCCATGTCAACTAAGTTATGCGCTCGGGCCATGTGTCTTGCCTTGCCACCAGCTGCAAAATTCGCCAATTTGTCGCGTGTCTGAAATCAATTACCAAAACGCGCTTGGTGCTCCCCCTGCTGTGCGCCCGCCGATGTCGCGTCGATCGATGATTGTCGCCGGTCTTTCGACCGTTGTTGAATGGTATGATTTTACCCTATATCTCTATTTTTCAACGGTGATAGCGCGCGTGTTTTTCGGAACTGGCCCACAGTCGATGACAGAAACGCTTGGCGGCTTTGCGATCGCTTACCTGATGCGCCCAGTCGGCGCGCTGGTTTTTGGGCATTTTGGTGATCGGATGGGGCGGCGGTTAACGATGCTGGGTTCGATGGCTTTGATGACCATAGCGATGTTCGCAACAGCAATGCTGCCCACTTATGCGCAGATTGGCCCGCTTGCTGGTGTGCTGCTGATCATTTTGCGTTGCCTGATGTCGTTTTCGGTTGGCGGCGAATATACTGGCGTTGTCGCCTATCTGATGGAAGGCGCAAAGGACAGTCGGCGCGGATTGATCACCAGCTGCGCATCGGCGGCAAGCGAGATTGGCGCGCTGTTGGCGGCTGGAGCGGCTGCGCTGACCGTTTGGGCCATGCCCGAAGACGCGCTTGTAACCTGGGGATGGCGCCTGCCGTTTCTGTTTGGCGCTGCTTTGGCTGGCTTGGTCCTGATAACCCGCGCAACGCTAGAAGAAACGCCGGAATTCTTAAGGCAGCGCGATGCCGGAACGGTGCCGGAAAATCCGATCTGGCAGACCCTCACGCGCCACCGCAGCGCAATTGCACGTGGTTTTGCAATCTCTGCGCTGGGTTCAATTACGTATTATGTCGGCATTACCTATGTGCCGACATTCCTTGATGCCACTGGCACCATGCCAGAGACGCGCGTGCTGTCGATCTCGGTCCTTGCTGCACTGACGGTTGTTTTGGTTACCCCAATAATAGGGCTTGCGTCCGACCGTTTTGGTCGCCGCCCAATATTGCTGACGCTTGCAGTTGGCGGCATAATGCTACCATCGGGCATTTTTGCGGCAATGGCTGGCGGGGGAACGGCGACTTGGGTTGGCGCAATTATTTTGGCGGCACTTGGCGGCGCAGTGAGCGCCGTCGGCGCTGTCACCACTGCTGAACAATTTCCCGGCGAGGGAAGGCTAAGCGGCCTTGCTTTGGGCGCGACAACCGCAACCGCTCTTTTTGGGGGGCTCACGCCTTTGGTTGCCCATCTGTTGGTGACCAAAAGTGAATATGCCGCTGCACCCGGTGTAATGATAGCATGCGTCGCATTATGTGTGATCATCGTGTTTTGGCGTATGCCGGAAACGGCGCCAGCATGCGCAAGGCCTTAGCCTAATGTCGCGCGCGGCAAAGTGTGTGCGTTTATAAGTTACCGGCCCAATGACTGCCGTTTTGCGGCGCTTACAATTCACACGCAATTATCTCATCGCAGCCAGTATCTCTTTGATCGCCACAAATGCGAAACACACAGAGCTATCGGCGACGCCGTACGGCAGGAAGAGATCGTCACCAACGCGGATTGCGCCGCACGTGTAGACGACGTTGGGAACATAACCTTCACGGTCTTCGTCCGCCGCAGATAGGATTGGATTGGGCGTGCGGCCAATGACCTTTGCGGGGTCAGATTTATCCAGCAATGCGGCACCTATTGCATAT